>CACKJD010000019.1 GCA_902600485.1 uncultured Pelagibacteraceae bacterium | reverse complement strand
AAACTAGTTTCAATGTCATGGTTAAGAAATTTGAAAAATAAGCAATATCCTTTTTGGAGATTGGATACTTTGTTTTCCAATAATAAATATATAAATCTTGAGATTATAGATGATGGTGGTTGGCATTTTACAAACCTTATGACAGCTGAGAAGATGTATGAAAAATATTCTAATTTTGGTCATCATGATGAATTTCAATTAAGTGGTTTGACAGTAAAGGACTTGCAAAAAAAAATTGATAACAAAGAAATGTTTTTTAATCACTTTGTTGATAAAGAAAAATATAAAGAGAGGTGGAATTTTGATTACAAATTGAAAAAAATAAGCGATGACAAATTACCTAAATATTTACAATCTAGTGAAATTCGCTCAAAACTTAAACAATGGTTTGATTAATTAAATGATTAAGTGGGGAATAGTTGGTCTTGGAAATATGGGTCAAAAATTTGCTAATGCAATTGCAGAGACTAGCAATTCAAAATTAACTGGCGCAGCAAGCCTGGATAAAAATAAAGTAAAAAATTTTAAAGAAAATTATACTCTAAATGAAATAATAGCATATGATAATTATGATGAAATTATAAAAGATGAAAATATAGATGCAATATATATAGCTACCCTTAACAATACACATTTTCATTTAATTAAAAAATGTACAGAATATAAAAAAAATATTTTATGTGAAAAACCGTTTACATTAAATTATGATGAGGGCAGAGAAGTATATGATTATGTATTAAAGAATAATGTAATGTTTTATGAAGGCTTTGCTTACAGGTCTCACCCACAAACTAAAATAGTTCAAGAAATTGTTAAGAATAATGAATTAGGAGAGATAACAAATATTCAATCAAGTTTTGGTTTTAAGGTAAATAAAGTAAAACCAGACTCCAGACTTTTTAATAAAAATTTAGGTGGAGGTGCAATATTAGATGTAGGTTGTTATCCTTTAAGTATTTTAAATTTATTCTATAAAGATCCAGATAGTTATAAATTTTTAAATACCAAAGGCAACTTAACTCACACTAATGTTGATGACTTCGCAGAAGCAGAAATTGAAATTAATAAAAAGATCAGATGTCAAATTAAAGTAAGTTTTAAAGAAAATTATCAAAATAAGACAATTATAGAGGGACAAAAAGGTAAATTAATAATCAACAGTCCATGGTTACCTGAAAAACAAACTACCTTAGAAATATCGCAAGGAAGTTCTTACTATAAAAAGATAGTAAACTCTGAGCTATCTTTGTATGCAAATCAGATTGAAAAAGTTTCTGATAATTTTGAAAAAAACAAAAAAGATGATAAATTTTTAGTAAATATTCAGAGTTCTTTAGCTATAATGAAAAACATGTCAACTTGGTCAAAATTAATAAAGAAATAAACTATGTCAGACAACATCTTAATAGATGAATTCGGTTTTCGTGAATACGATGCAAGATGGTTGTTCCCGGATAGCATAAATGAGCTTGGAATTGAATCTGTTGGCAAAGGTTTTGGTACTCAAGTAATTAATAAAGTGAAAAATCCAACTGTAATAGTTGGACATGATTACAGGTCATATAGTGAAAATGTTAAAAAAAACTTTGTAAAAGGTTTGTTGTCTACTGGATGTAACGTCAAAGATATTGGGCTATGTTTATCACCTACAGTTTATTTATCACAGTTTAAGCTAAATTCTGATGCAGTTGCTATGATAACTGCTAGCCATAATGAAAATGGTTGGACAGGCATCAAAATGGGAATTGAAAAAGGTCTTACACACTGCAAAGATGAAATGTCAGAACTTAAAAATATTGTATTAAATCAAAAATTTACAAAAGGAGAAGGAAAGTTTGAAGAAGTTAAGGAATTTAATAAAGTATATATTAATGAACTTTCTAAAACAAAATTAAAAAAAAAATTAAAAGTTGTTGCTGCTTGCGGTAATGGAACAGCTGGTATATTTGCACCTGAGATTTTAAGGGGTATTGGATGTGAGGTAATAGAACTAGATTGCAATTTAGATTACACTTTTCCTAGATACAACCCAAACCCAGAAGATATGGAAATGCTTCATGAAATTTCAAAATGTGTAAAG
>CACKJD010000018.1 GCA_902600485.1 uncultured Pelagibacteraceae bacterium | reverse complement strand
GGGGATAAAAAATTAAAGGCTTATCAAATATTGGCAATAGCTGTTTATTAATTGCTTTTGTTAAAGGACTCATTCTTGTTCCTCTGCCTCCAGCTAAAATAATTCCTTTTTTTATCAATTATGCGCCCAATCTTTTTGTAATATCTTTTTTTTTAAGATTTTTAAAATATTTTTGATTATTATAATACCATAAAAAAGTTTTATTTAGCCCATCAAAGATTTTTGTTTTAGGGTTCCACTTAAGTTTTGATTTTATTTTATTGCTGTTTAAGGCATACCTTAAATCATGACCTGGTCTGTCTTTGACAAATTTTATCTTTACTTTTTTACCTATTGAAATGTGTTTTTTTGCAATATTTATTAAATATTTTGTTATTTGAAGATTATTTAAATTTTTATTAGATCCAATATTATAAAACTCTCCTTTTTTTCCTCTTAAAAAAACTTTTAAAAGTCCTTCACAATGGTCCATGACATATATCCACTCTCTTGAATTTTTTCCATTACCATAAATAGGTAATTCTCGATTATTCATGATGTTATATATTAATTTGGGAATTAATTTTTCAGGATGTTGGCATGGCCCATAATTATTAGAACAATTTGTAATAATCGCTGGAATTTTAAATGTTCTAACATATGAAGATACCAGATGATCTGATGAGGCTTTACTTGCAGCATAAGGAGAGCTAGGTTTATACTTAAAATTTTCATTAGATCTACCAGTTAAAACATCTCCAAAAACTTCATCAGTTGAGATATGAATTAACTTAGTATTTGAATAAGATTTATAAAATTTTCTAAAAGAATCTAATAAATTAAAGGTTCCTAATATATTGCTTTTAATAAAATTTGATGGATTATCTATAGATCTATCTACATGAGTCTCAGCAGCTAAATTAAATACACCAATTGGTTTATATTTTTTGAAAATTTTTGTTAGTTTCTTGCTGTTGATATCTAACTTTATAAATTTATAGTTTTGTATCACCACTATTACAAGTAAATTGTGATTGATGAGTATGAAACTTTATCTATATTTATCACATAATAATTTTTTTTTAGTAATAATTTAATTAAATTACTTCCAATGAAACCTAATCCACCAGTTACTAATACTTTTTTCATAATTTTGTTTTTTACATTAGATGAAACTGTTAGTATACCTCTTATAATATCTTATTAATCAATTATGTATGTCAATATCTAGGCAGAATTTAACAGTAGTTATTGTTACTCTTAAAAGTCAACATATAATAGATCAATGTATACAGTCTATCGATAGTGATATTTCAATATTAATTGTTGAAAATTCAAATAACGAGTATTTTAAGTCTTATGTAGAAAATAAATACAAAAATGTTTCATGTATATTATCTAAAGATAATATAGGCATGGGGGCAGGTAATAATTTAGGAATAGATAATACTAAATCTGATTTTGTCCTAATTTTAAATCCAGACGTAATATTATCTAAGGATACTATCGAAAAATTAATTAATGCAAGTAATGACCTATCTAACTTTGCAATAATGTCGCCAATTTCTAAAGATATTGATTATCCAAATTACTTTATTAAAGATAAAAAAAATGTGGATTATAAAAATATTTTTGAGGTTGAAAGTTTGGATGGTTATTGCATGTTAATGAACAAAAAAAGGATAATTTTTTATGTATCTAGAAAATAATGATTTATGCAAAAGAATAAAAGATAATAATGAAAAAATTTTTGTTATACCTACTTGTACCATAAAACACTTTGGTGCCAAGGCAGTCTCCGAAAATTTTGTAAAAGAGGTTGAATTATCTAGAAATTGGCACTGGACCTGGTCAAAATTCTACTTTTCGAAAAAACATAAAAGTTATTATTATGCGCTTTTAGAAGGTTTACCTAAATTTGTTACATCAATAGTAAAATGTTTATTTTATTATGTTGTGTTCAATAAATACAAATCCAAAATTTATTACAATCGAGCCAATGGTTTTTTTAATGCGATGCTTGGAAAATCGTCATGGTATAGACCAAAATTAGATTGAAACATCCAATGAATAATAACTTTCTAGATGATCTAACTGTAGTCATTTTAACCTATAAAACTAACGAAGAAATATTGAGTAATTGTTTAAACTCTATAGATAAAAGAGTTAAAGTAAAAATAATAGAAAATTCAAAAAAATTTAAAAATGATGAAAAATTTTTAAAGAAATTCTCTAATCTTTCAATTGATTGCACAGGTGGAAATTTAGGATTTGGCAAGGGTAACAATTTTGGATTTAGACAAATAAATACTAAATATGCATTTGCGTTAAGCCCAGATACGATTTTAGACAAAGATTTTTTTGAAAATATTAAAATCTATCT
>CACKJD010000017.1 GCA_902600485.1 uncultured Pelagibacteraceae bacterium | reverse complement strand
CGCTATGGAATTGAACTAAATTGTTTGATTGATCCGATTTTCTTAAAACCACAATTCTTCCGTCGATATTATTATCATTACCGCAAATAAAAGTTGGAATTCTAAATTGAGAAGTTCTATTTTTTACAGCATCATCAAGCATGAGCCAGATTTTCTTTTTAATTTCAATAAAATCTTCATAGTATGCTGGTTGCATATACTACTACTTTCTAAATCTTTTGATTAAACTTGATGTATCCCAACGATTTCCTCCCATGCCTTGGACTTCACCATAAAATTTATCTACTAATTCAGTTACAGGTAATAAGGATCCATTATTTTTTGCTTCATCCATTGCAATTTTTAAGTCTTTCCTCATCCAATCAACAGCAAAACCAAAGTCAAATTTATCATCAATCATTGTTTTGTATCTATTTTCCATTTGCCAAGATTGAGCAGCCCCTTTCGAAATAACTTCAATTACGTCCTCCATTTTCAATCCTGCTTTAATCCCAAAATTTATTCCCTCTGACAAACCTTGAACCAAACCTGCTATACAAATTTGATTAACCATTTTAGCTAACTGACCACATCCTGCTTTACCAAGTAATTTCATTTTTTTGCTATAACAATCTATTTTGTCTTTAGCCTTATCAAACTCAGCTTGATCTCCACCGATCATAACTGTTAGCGCTCCATTTTCTGCTCCAGCTTGACCACCAGATACTGGAGCGTCTAAAGATCCAAATCCATTTTTTTTTGCATAATCATAAATTTCTCGCGCAATTGTTGCTGAAGCTGTAGTATTGTCAATATAAACAGCACCCTTTTTAATTGTTTTAAAAATTCCTTTTTCACCAAACGTAACTTCTCTCAAGTCATTATCATTTCCAACACATGTAAAAACATAATCAGCATCCTTTGCTGCTTCCGCAGGTGTTTCTGCCATTTTTCCTTTATGTTCACTTATCCATTTCTCTGCTTTGGTTTTTGTTCGATTAAATACAGTTACATTATGACCACCTTTTGATATATATCCTGCCATCGGATATCCCATGACACCAAGACCTATAAAAGCTACATTACAACTCATAATTTTTTATGTTTAATAGTTTAAGTTTAAAAGTAATTCTATTTGGATTCATATTTACATTTTTTTCTAGCTTTGGACAGAGTTTTTTTTTAGGTCTTTTCAATTCTAGTATTCGTGACGCATTATCAATTACTCACGGACAATTTGGCACAATCTATGCATCAGCAACATTACTAAGCAGTCTAGTTATTATTTGGGTAGGAAAAAAAATTGATGATATTGATGTCTTTAAATTTGGAACATTTGTAACTTTGCTTCTATCTTTTTCATGTTATTTTTTTTCTAAGGTCTCATCGGTAACCTTTTTATTTATCGCTATTTTTTTAATGAGATTTTCAGGGCAAGGATTAATGTCTCACACTGCTACTACAACGATTTCAAGATACTTTACTAAATCAAGAGGAAAAGCTCTAAGCACAGGATGGTTTGGATTATCTACAGCTGAATTTATTTTACCTGTATTTATTATTTATCTATTAACTTTTATGGAATGGAGAAGCATATGGATTAATATTTCTTTTGTAATTTTACTTTTGCCGATAATTTCATATTTGCTTATTAAAAAGATCAAACTCGACTCAAGAGAAATTGACAACAACAAAGATAAAAAAAATATAAATATTAAAAATTGGAAAAGGATTGAAGTTATAAAGGATTATAGATTTTATATAGTTTGTGCAAATATGCTTGCAATGCCATGGATCGCGACTGGAATATTTGTTTATCAGTCTTTTATTCTTTCATCAAAAAATTGGGGTCCTTATGTTATTGCACAATCCTTTATGGCTTATTCTATTTTATCAGTAATTACATTATTTATTGCAGGATTTTTAATCGATAAGTTTTCTAGCAGAAAACTTTTAATTTACATGAATTTACCTTTTTTATTCTCTCTTTTTTTAATTATCGTTTTTGATAACCCTATAGTTTCTTTTTTATTTCTAGGATTAATAGGAATTTCAAATGGTTTAGCAAACGTGCTTGGTTCTTCAACTTGGGCGGAAGTTTATGGAGTAAAACATATTGGTTCAATTAAAGCTTTAACAACAGCACTTATGGTATTCTCAACTGCCTTTGGGACAGCAGTATTTGGTTTATTAATAGATAAGGGATTTTCAATAGAGCAGATTTCTATGATTTCAGGAACCTATATTTTTCTAGCTTTAATCGCTCTATTTTTTGTCAGAAATAAACTTAATCCAATTAAAATTTAAAAAAAACTTGATTTTTTAAAGTTGCATGTATAAACAATCCGCATGGCAAGAGTAACCGTAGAAGATTGTATAGATAAAGTAGATAGCCCTTATGAGCTTGTTTTAGTTGCAAAAGAAAGAGCTACTCAGTTAAATTCAGGAATTGAACCATCAGTTGACAGAGATAATGATAAAAACACAGTTATAGCTTTAAGAGAAATTGCTGTTGAGAACGTCAAAGTAAATGAATTAACAGATAGTGCTGTTTACAAATTAAGAAAACATATTGAACAAGTTGATGATTTAAGTGAAGATGATGAAGATATTGGAGATGAATTTGAAAGCTTATACAAAGGTGAGATTTCTAAAAGTGGTGCACCAATTTTACCATCAAAAAGAGCAAGAAAAGTTCCTGAAAAAATTCAGGTTTCAAAAGAAGATTTAGCTGAATTACAAAATTCTGATACACCTGCACAATCTGAAAATGTTTCATCAGAGCCTCAAGAAAATGAGACCGGTGAAGTATCATTAGATGAAATTGTTGAAAATGACAGCCAGACAGAGGAAAATTCTGAGACCTCAGAACAATAATATTTAATTAATTTTTAAAATAAGATATCCATTAACTTAATGAGCAAATCTCTTATAGTTGCATGTGATGGAGAAGCTGCTAGTGGAAAAAGCACTGGTGCGAAATTATTATCAAAAAAGTATAAACTATTGTTATTAAACTCAGGTCTTTTATATCGATATGCAAGCAAGATATTAATAACAAAAAAACCAAAAAAACCAATTCCTTATTTAAGAAAAATATTTAAAAGAATTTCTTATAATTTAATAAAAAAACAGTCACTTCATTCAC
>CACKJD010000016.1 GCA_902600485.1 uncultured Pelagibacteraceae bacterium | reverse complement strand
TGCAAATATCATTCACGAAAAAAAATACCCTAAAAAAGAGGAAAATATTAGCTCTAAAGATTTAAGTAGAGAATAAATTCTATTTTTATATATTCATTTTTTAAATTTTCAATTTAAGATGAATAGAACAATAAAAATATTTTATCTAATTTTATTATTTCTAAGCACATTTCATTTTAAAGCTATAGCGGAGCCAACTCTTGTACGAAGTAAATCAGTAGAAAATGTAACTGCTGACTTCTTAACAATGGCATTAACTTTTAATAACGATGGAACCAAAATGTATACATCATCGATGAGGCCAGGGGGAACTGGAGATAAGGTTTATGAGTATGATTTAACAGCAGCTTACAATATTTCTACTGCAACCTTACGCACCAGTATAAATGTAGGGACATACACTTATCCAGACGAATCTGGTGACGATCAAACCTCATCAACCGGTCTTCATGGAGCTATGCAAGTTGTATTCAATAACGACGGTACAAAAATGTTTATTGCTGATCATCATAAAACAATTATTGAATGGACGTTAACTACACCATACGACATTGATACTGCAAGTTCTACTTTTCCAATTGGCTCATCTTATAGCACAAACCCAAATAACAAAAGACTGACCTCAGTTGCATTTAATAACGATGGAACTAAAATGTTTGTTACTGGAAACCACAAAGCTGAAAACCCTCAATCAATTCACGAATACACACTTGATACCCCATTTGTCATTACATCAGGAGTTACTCATGTTCAAGAAGTACAACCTGATGATCTTCAATCAGATTACGTAGATGGAATTGTTTTTAATTACGACGGTACTAAAATGTTTATAACTTCCGGTGGAGAAAGCGGGGGAGATAATAAAATTAGGCAGTATAAATTAACAACAGCTTTTAGTATCGCCACTCTATCACTTGAGGGAACTGTTGAATTATCTAACTACAGCGGCTTAGGAAGTGGAAGAGAAACAGCATTTAATTCTGATGGAAGTAAAATGTTTGTAATTGATGTGGATGCAGAAGTTTATGAATTTGATTTAACTTGTAATTGGAGCATAATTGATGGTGCATGTGATGATCCAATAACTACTTCTGATGAAGGTAAAGATATTTTAAGCTCAATCGAGTCTCAAACTGCAACTGCTAAACAAATTGCTATTCAAGCAAGTACTCCAGTTCTTAACCGTATGTATTGGTTAAGAAGACATAGAACAAGCGATCAATTAAGTAATCAAAACATTAAATTTAACTTTCCAAATAAAACAATAGCGTCTTTAGCAAAAGTTATTCCAATATCGGAAAAATCAAATAATACTCTAAACAAATTATCTGACAGCTGGTCATTTTGGAGCGAAGGTAGTGTGAGTTTTGGCAAAACAGGTGACACATCTTCTTCATCATCAAAGAAAATTAATACTAAAGGTATCACACTTGGAATGGATAAAAAGATAACCAAAAATAGATTATATGGATATGCCCTTAGATTTGGTAATGATGATGTTGATGTAGGCACATCTGGAACTAATTTAGATACTGAGTCTTTTAGTCTATCTGTTTATGGAACTTTTCCTCATGATGATGAAAAATTTACTGAAGGTATTCTTGGAATAAGCACATTGAAGACTGATCATCTTAGAAAAGGGGGAGGAAGCACTAGAACAGGAGAGAGAGATGGTGCACAAATATTTGGCTCACTAAATTACTTATCAACATATAAAAAAGAAAATTTTAATATTACTCCTAATTTAAGAATTGATTTAAGTTATACAGAGTTGTCCAAATATAGAGAAAAAGGCCCTGCAGCTTTAGTTTACAAAGCTCAAACAATTGAAACTGGAATGATATCTACTGGTTTTACAATAAGTGATATTTTAAATTTTAATACTTTTACTTTTAAACCAAATGGTGGATTAGAGATTGGGGTAGATTTTAGTCCATCTTCAGACGCTACTTATCGTTACCTATCGGAAACTACAGAATATACAAAATCAATTGATCAAGATTCTAAAAATTTAATAGCAAATATTGGATTTGATTTAGTAACTGATAATGGTTTTTCTATAATGACTATTTATGAAAGAAATCAAAGTGACAATGCCCATAGCGATACTCTGTATATAGGATTTGGTTATATTCCATCAGATAACAATGAATACGCTATGAGCTTAGATAATGATAAAGCATCTCTAACTTATAACAAAAATTTAAATGGTTTTGATATCAGAGTGAATTCAAATTATAATTTGATGAGTTCAATTCCTGATTATGGTGCAACTATTGAGCTTGTTAGTACTTTTTAAAATTATTCGTTGGAATATCCGTATTTACGTAATCTTACATCACCAGTTCTTGCATGAGCTTCCATGCCTTCGTATCTTGAAATCCTAGCAGCTGCAGAACCAACTTCTTTTGTAGATTCTTTTGTCATTCTTTGAAAACTTAATGTTTTTATAAATTTTCCAACGAACAACCCACCAGTATATTTACCAGCACCCTTAGTTGGTAAAATATGATTAGTACCAGAACATTTATCACCATAAGCAACAGTTGTCTCTTCCCCAATGAATAATGAACCGTAGTTTTTTAATCTCTTGTGAAACCATTCAAGATTTTTAGTTTGTATCTCTAAATGCTCAGGCGCATAGTCATCACTTACTTTCACCAATTCTTCATCCGTATCGCATAATATAACTTCACCGTAATCTCTCCAAGCAGCCTCTGCACTTAACCTTGGAGCTTCTGGAAGTTTCTCTATTAATTCTGGAACTCGTTTCATTACTTCATCTGCAAGTTTTTGGCTTGTTGTGTATAACCAACACGGAGAATTATACCCATGTTCAGCTTGACCAACTAAATCAACAGCTACAATTTCTGGATCTGCAGTTTCATCTGCAATAATTCCAATTTCTGTTGGACCAGCAAATAAATCAATTCCAACTTTTCCAAACAAAATTCTTTTTGCTTCAGCAACAAATTGATTTCCAGGACCAACTAAAATATCAGCTGGAGCATTTCCAAACATACCATACGTCATTGCAGCAATAGCTGGAACTCCACCAAGATTTAAAATTACATCAGCGCCACATAAATTTGCTGTATAAATTATAGAAGGGTGGGCACCAATTCCTTCTTTAGGGGGGCTACAAGCAATAATATTTTTAACACCAGCAACTTTTGCGGTTGTAACACTCATTACTGCAGATGCTATGTGAGCGTATCTTCCACCTGGGATATAACAACCCGCAGTGTTAACA
>CACKJD010000015.1 GCA_902600485.1 uncultured Pelagibacteraceae bacterium | reverse complement strand
ATCAGATAATCTATCTTCAAGAAATTTAGTTCTCTCCACCCAATAATCTTGATTTTCTACCCAACCATTTTTATTGGCTACATACGACCATGTTCTTACATTTGCAATCCTATTTGAAACAGAGTCTAAATTACCATCTAATTTATCTAATATAGATAATTGTTGTTTCATAAATTTACTTGTTATTTTTCCTGGAGTCTCTCTTAAAAAATTAAATACTCTACCAACAACTTCCAAATGGTTTCCATAAGTTTTTTTTACAAAGTCAGGTATTTGACAACATTCCCAAAGTAATTTTAGTTCATTTTCATTATTAAATATTTGAAGTTTCTCTGTATCTTTTAAAATATATTTTAATACTTTTTCATCCTCGCACTCTGATGCTTTTCTCAACCAACTTTTACTAGGTCTTTCCTCTAAAGATTTAATTAACTTGTCTCCGCTTTTAAAATTTAAATTTGGATTCCTCCAAAAAATTGTTTGTATTTCATCTATTTTATGGTTCTCTAGTAATTCTATTTCTTCTGCACTTATTTCTCCGCAATCTCCAGTTATTCCAAACGATCCATCATTTAAATATCTGCCAGCTCTACCTGCTATTTGAGATATTTCTGAAAGTTTTAATCTTCTTAATTTTTTACCATCAAATTTTTTTAGATTAGAAAAATAAACATTATTTAAATCCATGTTAATACCCATTCCAATTGCATCAGTAGCCACTAAATAATCAACATCACCCGACTGGTATAAACTTACTTGTGAGTTTCGAGTTTTAGGGCTTAATGACCCCATTACTATTGCAGCACCACCTTTTTGTCTTCTTATTAGTTCTGCAATTGCGTAAACTTCCTCAGCTGAAAAAGCAATTATTGCACTTTTTCTCTCAATTCTAGATATTTTCTTGTGACCCGAGTAAGTTAATTTAGAAAGTCTTTTTCTATTAATATATTCAATATCCTCATCTAATTTTTCAATTATATTTCTCATGGAGTTTGAGCCCATAAACATTGTTAGCTTTTCTCCTCTCAAATTTAGTAATCTATCTGTAAATATATGGCCTCTCTCGTGATCACTACACATTTGTATTTCATCTATTCCAACAAACTCCAAAATCTTATCAACTGGCATAGATTCTACGGTGCAAAAATAATACTTAGCATTAGCGGGTATTATTTTTTCCTCTCCTGTGATCAGAGCGACTTTATTTGGGTCAACTTTTTTAATTACTTTGTCATAAACTTCTCTTGCTAATAATCTTAATGGAAAACCCATCATTCCAGTATCAAATGAAAGCATCGTTTCAATTGCTAAAAAAGTTTTTCCAGTATTTGTCGGACCTAAAACTGCTGTAATTTTATTTTTTTTCATTTCTATTATTTGTGTGTCAAAATTTTTACCTACTATATGTTGTTACCCAGTAAGAACAAAAATGGACTAAAACATGACCGAATCGAAGAAAAAAAAGTTCTCATTTTCATAAATTTTATAATCAATTTAAATTCTAATACCTTTATATTTTCTCATACATACGTTTGCTAATAACAAATTAGGATCTATAAATATTTTTGATTTCTTGGCTTTTTTGAAAGACTTATATGCAAAAATTGCAATTGGTATTTCTGTACATCCTAGAATAATTTTCTTACACCTAATTTTAATTAAATATCTTACAGCAGGACCAATGATTTTTTCAGCTTCTTTAACCTTGCCAGATTTAACTAACTGAATAGCTTTGTTGACGCATTTTTTTTGTAAATTTTTAGTTGGTGTAACTAATTCAAAATTTCTAGATAAATAGTTATGATAAATCTTTGTATTTATAGTGGCTTCGGTTGCTAATAATCCAATTTTACAATTTTTTTTACATGTTTTCTTAGTATGAAGAAAAACTTCTTTAGGCATACTAATTATTGGAATTTTTATTTTTCTTTGTAAATCATTATACCAGTAATGTGCTGTGTTACATGGCATTACAATAAACTTACAATTATTTTTCTGAAGTAATCGACAACCTTTAACAAGCTCATCAAGAACATTAAAATATCTTTTTAAATTCTCTGGTCTTTTTGGAGTATCAGATTTATTAAATAATATAAATTTAGGATATTGTTGGTCTTTTTTGCCTCTATTTAACACTGCAATTTTATTACAAAAATCCAATCCTGCTTGGGTTCCCATACCACCTAAAATTCCAATCATATTTTCCTAATCACTTTCCAAACTCCTGTTGCAGAGGCAATTAATTGATCTTTTTTTTTTAGGGTACAATTAACGAATACCATACTTTTAGTTTTTTTAAGTATTTGTACATTTCCTATCAACTCATCATCTTTCCTTGACGGTGCTATAAATTTGATATCAAGCGATACTGTCACACAAGATTTTTGATTAGTTGCTCTATGCACAGCAGTTCCTGCTCCAGCGTCTATTAATGAGCAAATAAAACCACCATGGGTAATTTCTCGTTTATTTAAATGAAACTCCTTAATTGTAGCTTTAAATTCATATTCATTTTCAGAAATTTCTCTAAAATAAAGACCACCATTGTGGTGCATAAATCCAGATACTCTACTAATTTGTTCAAAATCTTGTTTCATATATAATTAAAGAATTACAGTTAGTAACAACAAAAATAAAAATACAATTGCAAAAAAAATTATAACACTTTTCTGTAAGGAAATTTTCATATAATTGGTGCGCCTGCTAGGAGTCGAACCCAGAACCTCCTGGTCCGTAGCCAAGCGCTCTATCCAATTGAGCTACAGGCGCTAATAAATTAACATAAATCATCTATATTTTAATGTAATTTTTAAATTTAAGTTTATTCTATCGTAATGTCAAAAAATTCTAAAGATATAGTTTTAACATCTGCCTTGAGAACATCAGTAGGCAAATTCGGTGGCATTCATAAGAAACTTCAAGCCCATGAATTAGGCTCAATTGTTATAAAAGGTATTTTAAAAAAAACCAACTTAGATCCGCTAGAGATAGATGAAGTCATACTTGGCCAAGTTTTACCAAGTTTAGGCGGACAAAATCCTGCAAGACAAGCCTTAATAAAATCTGGAATCCCTAAAGAGAAAACTGCTTTTAATATTAATCAAGTTTGTGGATCAGGACTAAGAGCTATTGTTTTAGGATACCAGTCAATTGCTATGGGCTCATCAAAATTTGTTATCGCTGGTGGGCAAGAAAGTATGTCAAATTCAGATGAGAAAGAAATGTTAACAAATGGTTTAATTGATGCTTTTAACAATTACCATATGGGTGTAACTGCAGAAAATGTTGCAGAGAAATTT
>CACKJD010000014.1 GCA_902600485.1 uncultured Pelagibacteraceae bacterium | reverse complement strand
TTTGTTTTGACCTATTACTAACATCCCCTAATGTAGTCAGTCCAATATCGGGATACCCAAGGTCGTTAGACATCACTCCACCAGATACATAAACAGCATCATAACCTATTTCCTCAATTACTTTAGCGGTCAAAGGATTATACGCTCCTGGAACTCTTAATATTTTTCCACTTTTTAATTTTTTAACAAAATCTATTCTTTTTTCCTTAATTTTTTTTTTTACAAAGTGCATTAAAAAATTCCAATTTTAATATTTTTTTTAATATTTTTTTTATTAATTACAATGTTTAATTTATTTAATTGATTAGATCTTAATTTTTTTAAATTTTGAACATCTTTTAAAAATCTATCAGACTCTTTTTTAGCAATTACTCCTTTAGTTAAAGTTAAGAATTTTTTAATATAGTTTAGTCTTTTAAACGGTCTAGATCCGTAAGGGTGTGCATCAGCCACGCCTTGTTCCTCTACTATTTTTTTATTATTTTTTAACGTAACAATAACTTTCGCACCAAACGCCTTATTTTTTGGGTTAGGATCATGGTATCGTTTAGTCCATTTCCTATCTTCATGAGTTTTTATAGATCTCCAAATTTTTAAAGTACTTTTTCTTTTAGCTCGTGCTTTGCTGTAAGATTTTACATGATGCCAATTGGCATCCTCTAAAGCTACAGCGAAAATATACATTATAGAATGATCCAAAGTTTCTCTGCTTGCATTTGGATCCATCTTTTGAGGATCATTAGCTCCAGTTCCTATAACATTGTGAGTATGATGACTTGTGTGTATATCTATTTTTTTAATTTCATTAAGATTTTTAATTTTTCGGTTTAATTTCTTTGCAAGATCTATCAATGCTTGAGCCTGGTACTCTGCAGAATATTCTTTAGTGTAAGTTTCTAAAATTGCTTTCTTTTCTTCATTTTTTTTTGGTAAGGGAATTTTATATAAAGATTTTTTTCCATCTAAAATTCTTGCAACAACGCTATCTTCACCTTCATATATTGGACTTGGAGCTCCTTCTCCTCTCATGGCTCTATCCACTGCTTCAATACCAAGTTTACCTGCGTGCGCAGGTGCGAAAGCTTTCCAACTTGATATTTCACCTTTTCTAGATTGTCTAGTTGATATGGTTGTATGCAACGCCTGTTGTATCGCTTGGTAAATTATCTCTGTTTTTAAACCAAGCATTGTGCCTAGGCCAGCTGCAACACTTGGACCTAAATGAGCAATATGATCTACTTTATGTTTATGTAAACATATACCTTTAACAAGATTAACTTGTACCTCATAAGCTGTAATAATACCTTTTATTAAATTTATACCAGAAATTTTCTTTTGTTGTGCAACTGCGATTAAGGCAGGTATATTATCACCTGGGTGACTATAATCTGCAGCCAGAAAAGTATCATGAAAATCTAATTCTCTCACAGCAGTTCCATTTGACCATGCCGCCCATTCACAATCAAACTTTTGATTGGAATTTATTCCGAATATAGTAGCACCATTTTTTCTTGGATGTTTCATAGCCATTTCTCTTGAAGCAATAACTGCCTTTCTATTCAAAGAGGCAATAGCTACTGACGCATTGTCTATTATTCTGTTAATTACCATTTCAACAGAATCCTTATTAAGTTTTGCATTATCACTAGCTAACTCGGCTAATTTCCATGCTAATTGTTTTTTTTTAGAGAGTTTAACTTTAGATGGATAAACTTTTAACTTATGTATTATCATTTAAATAATTCGAAACAATTTTTTCAATACCAATAAAATCTTTAATTAAGTGTTTATGAGGTATTTGGTTTATATTTTTATCAGTGTAACCATCTTCAATCAAAATAAAAGGAATATCAGCAGAGCTTGCTGCCATACTATCAACTTCACTATCTCCTATCATTAATGATTTTTTAATATTTCCTTGCAATATATCGATTATATTTGTTATGTGCCTTGGATCTGGCTTACAGTAATCAAAAGTATTACTTCCTGCAACATAGTCAAAATAATCGTAAACATTAATTTTTTTTAAAAGATCTATAGCCAGATGTTCTTGTTTATTTGTACAAACAGCTAATGAAATATTATTTTTTTTACTCCATTTTAAAAAATCTAAAACACCGTTAATTAGTTTGCTTTCAACCACTATATTTTTTCCGTAATAATCTATAAATTCTTTAACCATCTCATCCTTAATTTTTTGATCAGTTATTTTGCTAAATTCTTTTTTAGCACTACCCCAAATTGATCTTCCAATAAGTACGCCGGCACCTTTACCAACTAAATTTCTTATCTCTTCAGTAGTCTTTGACTCATACCCAAACTTTTTCATCACATAGTTATGTGCTTTCATCAGGTCCGGGGCTGTATCAACTAAAGTGCCATCTAAATCTAACAAAACTGTATAATTTTGACTCATTCTAAAAGTATTATTAAGAAATAATTTGTGAATTAATTAACATAGATACTTAACTATAAGAAAAAATCAATGAAACAAATAAATTTACAAAAAAAAATTAGAAATAAATTTATTAAACAGGGTGTTAAAATGATAGACCCAAATACGGTTTATTTTTCTAAAGATACTAAAATTGGAAAAAATGTAACAATTGAGCCTTTCGTTGTAATTGGATCAAAAGTAAAAATCAAAAATAACGTAAAAATATTATCCTTTTCTCATATAGAAGGTGTTGTAATTAATGAAAACGTATCTGTTGGTCCATTTTGTAGGTTAAGACCTGGAACAATTTTAGAAAAGAATTCAAAAATAGGAAATTTTGTAGAAGTTAAAAAAAGTAAAATTAAGAAAAATTCAAAAGTTAGTCATTTAAGTTATATTGGTGATACAATTATTGGAAAATCAGCAAATATTGGTGCTGGAACAATTACATGTAACTATGATGGAGTTAAAAAAAGTAAAACTTTAATTGGGGATAATTCATTTGTTGGTTCAAATTCATCTTTAGTTGCGCCAGTAAAAATAGGAAGAAACTCTACAATTGGTGCAGGATCTGTAATTACTCAAAATGTTAAAGATGGAAATTTGGCTTTAACCAGATCAGCTCAATTACAATCTAAGTATAAAAGAAAAAAATAAATTATGTGCGGTATTATAGGAATTAATAGTAATAAAGAAGTCACATCAACTATTTTAAACTCACTTAGAAAATTAGAGTATAGAGGATATGACTCAGCTGGTATTGCAACATTAAATAGTGGATATATTCAAGAAGTTAAGTGTGAGGGAAGAGTAGACAATCTCGAAAAAAATATTATTAAAAATAAATTACTTGGAAATGTAGGCATAGGTCATGTTAGATGGGCTACTCATGGTATACCCAGCACTTTAAATGCACACCCTCACTCATCGGACAACGTTTCAGTAGTTCACAACGGTATTATAGAAAACTCAACTTTACTAAAAAAATTTTTAGTAAAAAAGGGACATAAATTTAAATCTCAGACAGATACAGAGGTAATTGTACATTTAATTACAGAATATTTAAAAAAAAATAATTTAATAGACACATTAACAAAAGTTTTAAAAAAACTTCATGGTAGTTTTGCATTAGGAATAATTTTTAAAGATGAACCAGATTTAATTGTTGGTGCAAGAAGAGGCTCACCTTTAGCAGTTGGTTATGGTCCAGGTGAAAATTATCTAGGCTCAGATTCTTACGCATTAAAATCTATGACTAATAAAGTAACTTACTTAGATGATGGTGAATTTTGTATTATCAAAAAAACAGAAGTAAGCTTTTTTAATGAAAAAGGAAAAAAAATAAATAAAAAAATACTTTCATTAACAACTGATGAACAAAATTATGATAAAGGTGATTACAAACACTTTATGGCTAAAGAGATTGACGAACAGCCACTAACAATAAAAAATTGCATAAATGAATATATTGATAAAAAAAATAATGAAATAAGTATTTTTAATTTTCCGTGGAAAACAAAAGATATATCATCAATTACATTAGTAGGTTGTGGGACTGCTTATCATTCTTGTCTAATTGCAAAATATTGGTTTGAAAAACTTACTTCTTTTGATGTTCATATAGATATTGCATCAGAATTTCGTTACAGAAAAAATAGATTTAAAA
>CACKJD010000013.1 GCA_902600485.1 uncultured Pelagibacteraceae bacterium | reverse complement strand
CCTAATCCAAATGATTTGGCATATACGCCTTTGCCTTTATCACCTCACACAGATAACCCATATAGAAAACCTATACCTAACATTCAATTATTACATTGTATTGAGAATGAAGTAAGTGGAGGATATTCGACTTTAGTAGATGGGTTTTCAGTTGCAGAGAGTTTAAAAAAAAATCATCCTGATTTTTTTAAAATTCTTACAGAAGTAAAGGTAAAATTTAGATTTGTTGATAAAGATGTAGTGTTAGAAAATGTAGGGCAACTTATTGAATTAGATGAAAATAACAAAGTCAAACAAGTAAGATTTAGTACAAGATTAGATTTTGTGCCTGCTTTAGAAAAAGAAAGACTAGATTTATACTACCAAGCAAGAAACAAAATATCAGAAATATACAACTCAGATAAGTTTTTAATTAAATTTAAATTAATGCCAGGTGATTTATTAATGATGGATAATTATAGGCTCTTACACGGTAGAACAGAATTTAATCCAAATGAAGGAAATAGATTTTTACAAGGTTGTTATATTGATTATGACTCCTCGGAAGGTAAACTTAGACATTTACTTAGAAAATTTATTTAATTAAATTATCAATCCAATGGCTCAAAAAGATATAGGAAATAAAGTTCCATTACATACTCTAAAGAAAACAGAGGATGTTATGAAGTTTTATGACGACTGGGGTAAAGAAAATAAGTACGACAAAGATATGTCAGACTGGAACTACACTGGTCCAAAAGAAACATCTGAGGTTTTTAATAAATATGCAAATGATAAAGACATCAAAATTTACGACGCTGGTTGTGGCACAGGGTTAGTTGGGGTTGAATTAAAAAAATATGGTTTTAAAAACTTTTATGGCGCAGATCTTTCCCAAAATCTTTTAGATTTAGTTCCAAATGGTCTTTATCATTTATTAGAGAAAGCTGATCTTAATAAAAAAATAAATCATGAAGATAATAAATTTGATGCAGTGATGTGTGTTGGTACATTTACTTATGCTCATGTTAAACCACCAGCTTTAGATGAGTTTGTAAGAATTACTAAAAACAAAGGTTTAATATGTTTTACGATTAATGAAGGTATTCATGAAGAATATGGTTTTGATAAAAAATTAAAAGAATTGTGTGACACAAATAAATGTAAAAAATTAGAGTTTTTTAAATCTCAATATCTTGCTAGTAAAGAAGTGAATGCCTGGCTTGGATTATATGAGGTAATGAAATAAATTTATAATTTTCTAAATGCCATACTCTTACTTAGATAGGCATTTTTGTTATAGTACATTTCAAGTCCATAATTTTTAGCTACTTCTTTTAAATCTTCTCTTATGTATTTTGGATAAAAAGGTTCATGGGTAGAATATGGGAAAAATTCTAAGAGCGGATTTAACTTAGGATTATCATCAATTTGTAAAGAGTCTGTTAAAACAAAAATACCATCTTTTTTTAATACTCTTGAGATTTCAGAAAATACCTGTTTTCTAATTTCAGTTGGAATTTCATGAAACATATATGTAGATGTAAGAACATCAAAAGACTCGTTCTCAAATGGTAATTCTTCCCCTTTGCAATTAACATATTTAATATCTTTGAACTTTTTAAGCTTTTGCTTTGCAACATTTAAGTATTCTTCAGATAAGTCTGAGCACGTAATTTCTGTATCTTTAAAATTTAATTTATAACTCTCAATAATTTCTCCAGTACCTGTTCCAATATCTAATAATTTAATATTTTTTTTATTAGAATTTAAATAGTTAATGAGTGGTATCATGGAAAATCTTCTCATAGTTGCTGCGCACCCAGTGAAAAGTGTTTCAACTTGAAATTCATATAATCTTGCTGATTTTTCACTTAAGTATCCATCAGTTTGATAGTGAAAGTTTCTTAAGTAATATTTAGGTAAGTCCTTTTTCTTTGTTTCTACTTCCGAAAATTTACCAGATGCTCTTCGTTTATCTATCTTAGGAAGGTCAAGGAAAAAATCAAAACTACCTTTTGCTGCACTTAATAAATCCTTTAATTGTGTCTTTGGTAATTTATAGAATTTTGAATTAATTAATTTTCTTTCCTCATTTAATAACTTCATCATCTCAAAAAACATTTGTTTTCCTGATGGCATCTTGCCATAAAATGAGGGAGGATTAGTTTTATCTATTTTTATTGGTGTAGAATATTTAAAAGAAATTATATAATGCGCAGAGTACCAAAGAAATTTTGTTGACTGATTAAAAAAGTAACCTATCGACATATCTACATTTTACACCAAAAAATTATTTTAACCAAGCTTTTGTAAGAAAGGTAAAGCTTCTAATAAATAATAACCAACAGCTTGTAATTGATTTGTAATAATTAGAATTCCTGTAATTAAAAGGATGGCTCCTCCAGATTTTGAAATAATATTCATATTATTTTTAAGATTTTTTGAAACTGCCATGAACTTTTGAATTAAGAAACCAGACAAAATAAACGGGATTGCTAAACCTAGGGAATAAGCCGTTAAAAGCAAAATTCCTTTAGTTAAAGTACTTTCTAATGCCGCTAAGGCCAATATAGATCCAAGAATTGGCCCAATACATGGTGTCCAACCAAAACCAAAAGCCATTCCAACTAGAACAGGGTATAATTTATTTGATCTTTTTTCTGTCTGAAATCTTTTTTCAATATTTAAAAATTTAAAATTAAAAAGACCTAAAAGTTGTAATGAAAATAAAATAATAATTGCACCTGAAACAATTCTAAGCTCAAAAGAATTAGTTAATACAAAGTTACCAATTAAAGTACTTGTTGCTCCAAAAGCAATAAACACTATTGAAAAACCAATAGTAAATAGCACAGTTGGAATAATGTTTACCCGCTTACTTTCTAATAGTTCATTTAAAGTACTTCCAGAAACATAAGAAATATAACCTGGTATAAGTGGTAGTACACATGGTGACAAAAAACTTATGAAGCCTGCAAAAAAAGCTAAAAATAATTGTGCCATTTATAATTTTTAATTTTAAAAAGGTGAAAAAATTACAATTAATAGCAAAACAATCCATATGACGCCGTAATAAAGTGGCATCATACTCCTCCAAGAAAATAAAATATTAGCAGCCTTTTTAATTTGTTTTTTAGTTTTCATTTTTATCCTTTAATTCCTAAGTGAGTATATTTAACATTTAGATAATCTTTAATAGCCATTGACCCACCTTCTCTTCCATAACCTGCTTGCTTTATACCACCAAATGGTGCTTCGGCAATTGCGACTAAAGGTGTATTAACTGCAACTGTTCCTGTCTCCATTAATTCAGATGCACGGTGTGCTCTCTCCATTGAATTTGTACAAATATAACTTGATAATCCAAGTTCGTGATTGTTTGCTCTTTCTATAACTTCATCAAATTCTTTAAATGATAGCATTGGTACTAAAGGGCCAAATGGCTCTACCTTCATAATTGTAAAATCATCTTTTACATCGTCAAAAATAGTTGGCTCGTAATAAAATCCTTTATTAAATCCTTTAGGTCTTTTGCCACCTAATAAAACTTTCGCACCCTCTTTTTTTGTAGTTTCGACTAAATCTTCAATTTCATTTAATCTTTTTTTTGTTGTTAAAGGACCAAGTTGAACTGATGGATCCATACCATCACCAATTTTTAATTTTTTTGTTTTTTCTACAAAAAGATTTACAAATTCTTCTTTTTTCTTTTCTTGTATATAAAATCTGTTTGGGGAAATACAAACTTGTCCATTATTTCTAAACTTTGCAGCAATCGCCATATCAGCTGCTTTTTTTATATCAGCATCATCGAAAACTATAAAAGGTGAATGTCCGCTTAGTTCCATTGTTACTCTTTGAACTTTATCTGCAGCTTGTTTTAGAATTAATTTACCAACTCTAGAAGAGCCTGTTATAGATATCTTTTTAACAATATCTGAAGCGATTAACTGTTGTGCAATACTTGGTGGGTCTCCTGATAATAAATTAACAACTCCAGGAGGCACTCCACATTCTCTACAAATTTCAACTTGTTCCATCACAACACCTGGTGTTATTACATCAGGTTTAACAATCACAGAACATCCTGCTGCGAGGGCTGTAGAAATTTTTCTAGCAGATAGAACTAAAGGGAAATTCCATGGGACTAAAGCTGCAACAACGCCAACTGGTTGATAATAAACATGAACTCTTGTGTCTTCAAATCTACTTTCAACTGTTTGACCATAAATTCTTTTTGTCTCTTCTGCATTCCATTCATATATGTCTGCAGCACCGTTAACTTCGCCTTTTGCTTCTGCAAACGGTTTTCCAACTTCGAGTGTCATCCATTTAGCAAGTATGTCTTGTTTTTCTCTCATCTTGTCAGCAATTCTTCTTAAAATATAAGCACGTTGCCATGGTGGTGTTTTTCTCCAAACTTCTAATCCTTTTTGAGCAGACAATAATGCTTTGTTTACATCTTCGGGCGATGCTTTTGAGGCTTGGCCTAAAACTTCTTCATTCGCTGGATT
>CACKJD010000012.1 GCA_902600485.1 uncultured Pelagibacteraceae bacterium | reverse complement strand
AAAATTAAGAAAAAAAATGATCAAAAATCCTTTTTGAATCTACTTAAAAAAAATTATGAAATTATTATTATTAGTGATACGAATAATTTTTTATTTAAAAAATATTTTAGTAAACATATTAAAAAAGATTACAACAGTATGGCATTTACTGCTATGATTGATCATGACTATGTAAAAAACAATACGGCAGAACAATACTTTACTAGTGTTGGGCCTTTGGCTTTTTTGCCCATGTCAAAAAATAAAACTTCAATTGTTTTTTCTGTATTTGATAGAGATTTAATAAAAGACAATGCTAAAATTGTAAAATTGATTAAACATTACAACCGTTTATATAATATTAAAAAAATTAGTGAATTACAAAAATTCCCGATAAATTTATCTCTCTCACGTAATTATTTTTATAAAAACATCCTATCATTTGGAGACGCACTCCATAAAATTCATCCTCTTGCTGGCCAAGGATTCAATATGACTCTTAGAGATACTAAAATTCTATCTAAGTTAATTCAAGAGAATTTAGACCTTGGAATAAATTTAGATACTATTCTAGATAAATTTGAGATTAATAGAAAAAACTCGAATTTTGTTTTTGCAATGGGAGTAGATTTTGTACATGAATTTTTTAAATTTAATAACAAATATAATATGAAATCCATTGATAATCTTTTTAAACTTATGAACAAAAATTTGTATATTAAAAAGAAAATAGAAAATTTTGCTAATACAGGATTTATTATCTAATTATTGTATAGTCTTGTTGCTGAAATTATCTGAAGAATAAAGTTTAATTATCTGTTCTAATTTTTTTTTCCTTAACTCCAAACTACTGGCTTCTAAAAGCATTTGCTTTTCCTCTTTCGAAAATGGAGAGGCCATTGAAAGAGTATTTATGGTCTGATCCAAATTTTGTTTTTCAAGCTCGCTCCAATTTATTACATAACCTTGTTTTTCAAAAATTTTTTTAAGATCATTAAAGATAAGATTTAGATCGGAAAAATTTATATCTGTTTCGTCAATTTTTAAATCGTTTTCAAATCCTTTGTAATTTATTTGAAACTCTCTAAAAGGTTTTCCATTATCTACTTCATCAACTATGTTGAATCTAGATATTCCATTAAGTATTATTACATATCTACCATCATCAGTTTCATTAAAGCTAGATATTTTTCCTAAGCTTCCAACTTTAAAAAGTTCATTTTTTTGTGGATTTGACAATCCTTTTGGCTGAATCATCCCAATCATTCGATTTGATTTTATGCTTTGGTCAATCATTTGGATGTATCTTGGCTCAAAAATATTTAGTGGCGCGGAAGTGTTAGGAAAAAAAATAAAATTTGAAAGCGGAAAAATCGGGATTATATCGGGTAAATCATTAATTTTATTCATTTCATAAAAGTTAACAAATTATTATTAAAAGATCTATGTTCATATTGATGCATTATTATATTAAAAAAGGGTTATTTATTATTAAAAAAAATATCTTAATTCATGAATAGCATAAATGATGATAAATTATATTCTTTAGGCTTAGAACATTATAAGAAAAATAAGCTAGATAATTCGTATGATTTCCTAGTTAAAATTAAAAATAAAAATTTAAACACATACAAATTAATTTCAAATATACATATAAAAAAAAATGATTTTAAGAATGCAGAGATAACTTTAAATCAAATTCTAAGTTTAGATAAAGAGAACTTATTTGCACTAAATTCTTTGGGAGATTTAAACAAGCTTGAAAAAAAATATAATGTAGCTGAGAAATTTTATAAAAAAACAATTTTTTATGACAAAAATTTTGTTCCAGGATATTTTAATTTAGCATCACTTTATGAAGACAAGGGAGAGTTAAAACTTGCAAAAGATCTTTATCTTAAGGTCGTTGAAATTGACAATAAAAATTATGCAGCATATTTTAATTTACAAAGACTTGATGACAATTCAGTCACAGAAGAAACAATTATAAAAATTGAAAATGAAATAAAATTTAATAAAGACTCACATGATAAGAATATTGCATACGGTCATTTTGTACTTGCAAAATATTATAGAAAAAAAAATAAAATAAATACGGAGATAAAAGAATTATCTAAAGGGCATAAAATATTTTTTGACTCAGATCCAATTAATAAAAATGCTGTTAATTATTGGTTGGAAAAAGTTCCTAAAAAAATGAATAAAAAAATTCTTTTTAATAATACTGACAAAAATAAATTTAAATCTAGCAACTTTGAACCAATATTTATTTTTGGAATACCAAGATCAGGAACAACTTTAGTTGAGACTATAATTACTTCTGGAGAAGAAAAAATTTATAATGCTGGTGAAAATTTTATTATACAAAAAGCATTACAAAATTCTCAACTTAACAAAAAAATACATGAGACTGATGAGTCTCTTGAATTTGATATAAGTTTTTTGAGAAAAAATATTATTGAAAGTTACATGGAATATTTTTCAATAAAATCTGAAAAATTTAAGTTTATAGATAGAACAATGACAAACTTTTTCTTTTCCGAGATTTTATTAGAGCTTTTTCCTAATGCTAAAATTATAAACTGTAAAAGAGATAGCTTTCATAATCTTGTTGCAATTTACCAACAGTGTTTAAATAATTTACCATGGTCCCATAATGTTCAAGATATTAAAAAATATATTTCTATATATAATTCAAAATTAAAAAAACTAGAAAATATTTATAGTAAAAATATATTGAACGTTGAATTGAAAAAACTAACTGAATTTCCAGAAAATACTTCAAAAGAATTAATGTCTTTTTGTAATCTAAAATGGTCTGAAAATGTTCTTAAATATTATGAAAGAAAAGATCTTATATGCACTACTGCAAGCAATATACAAATAAGAAAAAAAATTTTTAAATACGATAGTGCTAAATTTTTCCCCTACAAAGAATATTTTGATAATTTTTAATAAAAAAGTCTATTGCTTAATTTGTAAAAAGCATTTAATTTTAAAATATTTTAATATGCGGGCGTAGCTCAGTGGTAGAGCGTCTCGTTGCCAACGAGAAGGTCGTGGGTTCAAGTCCCATTGCCCGCTCCAAGAATAATAAATTTATGGATGATTTATCAAAAAAAAAGTGTGTACCTTGCGAAGGCGGTATTCCATCATTTAACTTAAGTGAAATTCATAAATATCTTAGGAAGGTTGATGGATGGGATGTAAAAAAAGATGAAAATGAAAATTTTTACCTGATAAAAGAATTTAAGTTTGAAAATTTTGTAAGTGCTCAAAATTTTGTTAACAAAGTTGGAACAATTGCTGAAACTGAAGGGCATCACCCAGATATTTGGTTTGGGTGGGGGTATGCAAAAATTAAAATATTTACACACGCTATTAATGGCCTTGCAGAAAGTGATTTCATTCTTGCCGCGAAGATTGATAGGATCAATTAGTGCCTAAAATGCCTAGTTTTTGAAAAGACCAATATAGTCTTTGTGTCATTTGCAAACTTTATAATTTCTTTATCTCTTATAGATCCATAGGGTTGAATAACTGCTTTTACCCCAGATTGGACAAGTGTCTCAATACCATCAACAAAAGGAAAAAAAGCATCCGACGCTGCAACTAAATTTTCTGTTTTATGATTAAACTTTTTCATTTTATTTAAAGCTATTTCACAACTATCTAATCTACTAGGCTGCCCCGAGCCAATACCTACCGTCGAATTGTTATTTGTTAATACAATTGCGTTAGATTTTACAAATCTACATATATTAAAAGCAAAAATAAGATCATTAAACATTTTTTTGCTAGGTTTTTTCTTGGATACAATTTTAAAGTTTTTTTTATTGAAATTGTTGTTATCAGAATTTTGTAAAATAAAATTTTTAGAAAGTGTTTTAAAAACTATCTCATTCAAGTCATTTTTTTGTTTATTTTTTATAATTCGTAAGTTCTTCTTTTTTCTTAAAATCGATAATGCATCAGTTGTAAAGTTCTTCGCAACTACAACCTCAAAAAAATTTTTATAAATTTCCTTAGCAGTTTCATAATTTATTTTGTAATTACAAACAATAACTCCTCCGAAGGCACTTAAAGGATCGCAGTTAAAAGCTTCTTTAAAGCTAAGTAATTGTCTTTTATTGATTGATACTCCTGAAGGATTAGCGTGCTTAATTATAGTTGTGCCAATTCCTTTTGGTAAACTATTTATAATATCTATTCCAAAATAAATATCATTATAGTTATTATAAGTTAATTCTTTTCCATTTAGCTTTTCTAATTCATCAAAATTATCTTTAGAATATAATGCACCTGATTGATGCGGATTTTCTCCGTATCTTAGGTTGTTTACTAGCAATCCATTAAAAGTTATTTTTTTTGGGTACCTAACACTAACAATTTTATTAAAGTATTTCGAAATATTTGTATCGTAATAGGCAGTCTCACTAAAGGCTTCTTGCGATAATTCTTTTCTAAACTTTAAAGATGTGGAGCCCTTGTTAATACTCATCTCACGAATTAAACTATCTAATTGATAATTCGAAGTTATTACAGTAACATTTTTAAAATTTTTTGCTGCAGATCTGACAAGTGAAGGACCTCCAATATCAATATTTTCTACTATTGTATTTTCATTATTAGTTTTTAGAACTGTTTTTTCAAAAGGATAAAAATTAACAATTACAAGGTCTATATTTTTAAAATTATGTGATTTGATTTGATCTATGTGTCTTTTGTTATCTCTATTATATAATATTCCAGAATGTATTTTGGGATGAAGAGTTTTTACTCTACCATCTAAAATTTCTTGAAATCCAGTAAAATCACTTATTTCGATACAACGAAATCCACTTTTCTTAATGTATTTATAAGTGCCACCAGAACTTAAAATTTCAATTTTGAATTTTTTTAGAATTGGTAAAATTTTAAAAAGTTCAGACTTATCAGAAACAGAAATTAAAGCTCTTTTAATTTTTCTGTTCATATTTTTTTAATTTCCCACTTAATTAATTCCTCTTCTTTAGTAATTTCTCCGTTGACATATATATTTTTGTTTTCAGTATAGACGTTTTTTTTACCAAAGTATAAACCTGTCTCAATTCCAAAGTTAATACGATTACATGTGAACTTCCATCCAGATCTTTTCAATTGTAATAAAATAGATTTTTTGTCTAGTGTTTTTGTGGCATTAGTGTTCGGCAATAAATGAAATCTTATGTCAAAGCCAACTTTCCGAATATTTTTTCTGCAGATTAAAATGTCCTCTCCCGCATACTTAAGTTCTTTTGGAAAAAATTTTATATTTCTTTTATGTAAAATACCGTATTCTTTTAAATAACCATCATGGATTCCCTGTACTTCCCAGATTTCATCATTGCAGTGAATTTTTTTGTTTGATATTTTTATAAAATTTTCTAAAGCAAAATAACCTAATTTATCCCTTTTAAATTTACATGATGATCTCTCATCTATTGTAAGTGTGGAGTGCGCAGCTGTTGATTTAGATAGAATGTTTAATTTGTGATTATAATTTTGAAAATAGCCACAATTTGTGATCAATTTTTCTTTATCATGAAAAATCTCAAAGGATAAAGCACCAGACTGATAATCAGCAGAATATTTTTTTTCTGGCGTTGCACCGAAATCAACTATTATTTTATCTTTTTTATTTTTAATTATTGAGTATCCACCAAGACTAGTTAATTTATTCTTAAATTTATAACCGTACTCTTTTAGATATTTTTTAAATTCAGAAATATCTAAATTGTGATTGCCATTAAACAAAAAAGTACCATCGTCCTCAAAATAAAAATCAAAAGATTGGCCGAGATAGAATATAATTTCATTTAAATATTCTGGTATATCAGTATTAGAGTCTCTTAATAATTCTCTAATAAATATAAAGTATTTTAAATAGAATATTACCTGCCTTGGATTTCTAGATTTTGGGAAACCATCATTATCAAAAATTGTATTAATTATTTTTTTTAATAATTGGAAACCCATATTTAAATAATTCAATTGTTGCTTAAAACATAAGCCACCCATAATTATTGCAGAACACCCAATCATTTTATCATTAACAAATTCGGTATTCTCAATTTCATTAGTTAAATGATTTAATTGTTTTTTTATCATTTTTGTAAAATTCATTTTAAAATGTTCGTTACCTTCATGATAAAAGTTATTACTATTTGCTATCCA
>CACKJD010000011.1 GCA_902600485.1 uncultured Pelagibacteraceae bacterium | reverse complement strand
AATAATCAAATTTCTGATTTAAATTTATTATCTAAATTTTTTAATAATGAAGAGTTTAAAGTTTCAATTAGAACAAACCAAAAAAAAGAAAAGATCACAACAGTTTTTACAAATTACGCCAAACCGCTGGTAAAAAAGTATAAATTTATAAAAGGTTTTGATGGAGGTGCACTAGACTTCTATTCAGTTTCAAAAGACAAAAAAACTAATTCAAATTTAAAATTATATGACTTTAAATTAAAAGATGTTCCTGCGCTTACAAAACTATTAACCCTAGCCTCTTTACAAGGTATTGCTGATTTATTAACAGGTGAGGGTATAAGATTTAATGAATTTGAAATGGCGTTTAATAAAAATAATGGATTGATGACAATTGAAGAGATTTACTCACTTGGTCCCTCAATTTCAGTTTTAATGGATGGTTATGTTCAAAAAGATGGATTATTAAGTTTAAGAGGAACTTTGGTTCCTGCAACTACTATAAATAAAGCAATAGGTTCAATACCTTTGTTAGGTGATATATTAGTTGGAAAAAAGGCTGGTGAAGGAGTTTTTGGTGTTAGTTTTAAAATCAAAGGATACCCCAAAGATTTAAAAACTACTGTCAATCCAATTAAAACCTTAACACCAAGATTTATTACAAGAACTTTAGAAAAAATAAAAAAAGCTAATTGATAATTTTAAATAGAACGTGATTTTTTTTACCATGTGATAATTTTAATATATCATCTTTAAAATCATCTATAGTAATATTAGAATTATCATTATTAACAGTATTGTTATTAATTTTTATCCCGAGATTTTTTATTGCTCTTCTAGCTTCACTTTTTGATTTTAATAAATTTGACATAATTACAACATCAATAATATTTATTCCGATATTCAGCTGATTTCTTTTTATTTTTATAACAGGAAGATCATCACCAAAAGATCCCGCCCCAAATGTCTTTTCTGCTGTTTCAGCAGCTTTTTTTGCTGCAACTTTACCATGTAACATTGAAGTAGTTTCATTTGCTAATAAAATTTTTAATTCATTAATATTTTTATTTTTTATGGTCTCAATTTCTGAGATATCTTTGTCAGTAAACATCTTTAAAAATTTTATAACATCACGATCATCTGTATTTCTCCAAAATTGCCAATAATCGTATGGAGATAATAAATTTTTATCTAACCAAACAGCACCTTTTTCAGTTTTTCCCATTTTTGCCCCTGATGCCAAGGTTATCAACGGTGTTGTTAATCCAAAAACTTGTTCACCAGAATTTCTTTTTATCAAGTCAACACCATTAACAATATTTCCCCACTGATCTGAACCACCTATCTGAAGAACACAAGTATTTTTCTTGTTTAATTCTAAAAAATCATAAGCTTGTAAAATCATATAATTAAACTCCATGTAACTTAAAGATTGTTCTCTATCTAATCTTAATTTAACACTATCAAAACTTAACATTTTATTTATCGTAAAGTGTTTACCAATTTCTCTTAAAAATTTAATATAATTTAATTTTCCAAGCCATTTTAAATTATTTACAAAAATTGGTTTTGTTTTAATATTTTTTTTATCTAAAAAAATATCAAAAACTTTTTTTATATTTTTGATATTCTTATTGATTTCCTTAGTAGATAAAATTTTTCTTGTTTCTTCTTTACCAGATGGATCCCCAATCATAGTAGTACCACCACCTAGCAACACGATTGGTCTATGACCATATTTTTGAAGCATTCTTAAACACATTATTTGCAATAAACTGCCTACGTGCAAACTTTGAGCTGTACAATCAAAACCAATGTATGCATTGATTTTTTTATTATTCATCAAACTATCCAACTCGTCAGAATTAGTGCATTGATTAAAATACTCTCTTTCTTTAAACTCAGATATGAATGATTTTTTCATTTTTTTAATTATTACTAATAATTCAATATACTTATTTTAATTTGATTGAAAAATAAATTGTGAACAAATCTTTAAATAGTTTAGGCTTAATGAGTGGCACTTCTGGTGATGGTGTTGATGCCTCGGTAATCAATTCTGATGGCAAAGGATATTATAAAGTTTTGATAAATAAATACTTTAAGTATTCAGATGAAATTTCACAAAATATCTACAAATTAAAAAGAAATATTAATAAAATTGAAGATGTAAAAATATTTAGCACAGAAATCAATGATTTAGAGAGAAAAATTACCTTATTCCATTCGAATGTTGTATCAGAGTTTACAAAAAAAAAGGATTTTGGAATAGATTTAATCGGATTTCACGGGCAAACAATATTACATAGTCCAAAAAACAAATATTCAAAACAACTCGGTGATGGTAACTTGCTATCTCAACTTTCAAAAAAAAAGGTTATTTTTAATTTTAGACAAAATGATTTATTTCAAGGCGGGGAGGGAGCTCCTTTGTCACCAATCTTCCATCAATTAATTGTTAAAGAAAAAAAAATTGATCTGCCAGTTTGTATTTTAAATATAGGTGGAATATCTAATTTAACTTTAATTAAGGACTTTAAGCAAGAAAGTTTAATAAGCAAAGATATTGGTCCTGGAAACTGTTTAATTGATGAATGGATAAGACGAAATAAAAAAGGTGATTTCGATAGAAATGGAGAATTTGCAAGTCAGGGTAAGACAAATAAATTAATACTTGACCAAGCTTTAGACGATTTTGAAAATATTCCAGCTAATAATTTAAACTCTTTTGATGTAAACGATTTCGAGATAAATTTTTTAAGAGGCCTTGATTTAGAAGATGGCGCTTCAACCATTACTGATTTCACAAGCAAAATTATTGCTAGCAATCTGATAAAGATAATTTCAAAACATAATCAAAATATTTCTAGAATAATTTTATGTGGAGGAGGTAGAAAAAATAAAACATTAATCGAAAGAATTAAAAGAAATAGTCATAATAAATTAGAATTTCAAACAACAGATGATTATAAAGTTGATGGTGACTTTGTAGAGTCCCAGGCTTTCGCATTTTTAGCTATTCGATCTTTTTTAAAACTTCCTATATCTTTTCCTAATACAACTGGATGCAAATTACCTTCAACAGGCGGTGTTTTAGTAAAAAACTTTTAAAATAAAGCAGATTCTTTTTGTATATACTTATCTAAAACTTTTCTTAGATTATTTTCAGATTTAGTAAAAAAATGATTAGCATCAGGTACAGATTGAAAATCAACTTTTATACCTTTTTGTGAAGATAATCTTTTATTGAGTTCATTAATATGATCGATTGGAACAAGTTCATCTTTTTTTCCATAAACCATTAATCCTGAAGTTGGGCAAGGTGAAAGGAAAGAAAAATCATATACATTGGGTTGAGGTGATATTGAGATAAATCTATTTATTTCTGGTCTTCTCATAAGTAATTGCATTGATATTAGTGATCCGAAAGAAAAACCAGCAACCCAACATTGTGAGTTATCAAAATTTTCTCTCTCAACCCAATCAAGTGCAGCCGCCGCATCAGCTAATTCACCTTGACCATTATCAAACTCTCCATCACTTTTTCCAACACCTCTAAAATTTACTCTGCATACAGAAAAACCATTATCCATAAATGCATGAAAAGTTTCTACAACAACTTTATTATTCATTGTGCCCCCATATTGAGGATGTGGTTGCAATACTAAAGCAATGGGGGAAGTTATTTTTTGATTTTTATAATATTTTGCCTCTAATCTTCCAGCTGGACCAGGAATAAATATTTCTACAATTTTATTTTCCATATTTGTTAATGATAATTATTCTCAAAAAAATTTTTGTTAATGATAATTATTCTCACAAAAAAACTTTATTTATCATAACGGAGTGACAAAATGCGAGTCTTTTTAATTTCAAAAACTTGACTATTTTAGTCGGGTATATATATAAGTCGCATAAATAAACGTTTATGAAGCTAAATACAAAATCAAGATATGCTGTAATGGCTCTTGCTGATATGGCCGTTTTTTCAAGTGATAATGCAGTCAGTTTGAGAGATATTTCATTAAGGCAAGGTATATCTATTCTTTATTTAGAACAAATATTTTTAAGATTAAAAAAAAATAATATCGTAAAAAGCGTCAGAGGAATTAATGGTGGATATATACTTGTTAAAAGTCCTAAAGAGCTTAAAATTTCAGACATACTTTTAGCATTAGATCAAAAAGTTAAAACAATAGGATGTAAAAAAGATTCTAAGAAATCTTGTAATGGTAAAAGCACCAAATGTATCACACACAATTTCTGGGATGAATTAGATATCCATATAAATAGTTTTTTTGAAAATAAAAAATTAAGCGACTTATTAAAAAATAGAGAAGTAAGAATATAAATGAGAGATAAACAAATAGAAGATTTAAAAGATTACAAATACGGTTTTTCAACAGATATTGAAAACTTTAAAGCTCCAAAAGGATTAAATGAAGATGTAATTAAGTTTATATCAAATATTAAAAAAGAACCTAAATGGTTATTAGATTGGAGACTTAAAGCATTTGAGAGACTAAAAGTTTTAAAAGAACCAGACTGGCAAAAACCAAAATATCCAAAAATAGATTATCAAGATCTGTATTATTATTCAGCCCCAAAAAGCTTTAAAGATAAACCAAAAAGTCTTGATGAATTAGATCCAAAATTACTTGAGACTTATCAAAAGTTAGGAATTCCACTTAATGAACAAAAAAGATTAAATGGTATAGCGGTTGATGCAGTTTTTGACTCTGTTTCTGTAGCTACAACTTTTAAAGAGACCTTAACAAAACAAGGGATAATATTTTGTTCGATTTCTGAAGCTGTACAAAAACATCCAGAATTAGTAAAAAAATATTTAGGCACAGTTATACCTTTAACAGATCATTTTTTTGCAACACTTAACTCAGCAGTCTTTACTGATGGATCATTTGTTTATATTCCACCAGGAGTTAGATGTCCTATGGAATTATCAACATATTTTAGGATTAATGCATCTGACACAGGTCAATTTGAGAGAACTTTAATCATTGCTGATAAAGGAAGTTATGTAAGTTATCTTGAAGGATGTACTGCACCAATGCGGGATGAAAATCAATTACATGCTGCTAATGTTGAACTTATTGCATTGGATGATGCGGAAATAAAATATTCTACTGTTCAAAATTGGTACCCGGGAGACAAAGATGGAAAAGGTGGAATATATAATTTTGTAACAAAAAGAGGATTATGCAAAGGTAAGAATTCTAAAATTTCTTGGACACAAGTTGAAACTGGTTCCGCAATTACTTGGAAATACCCGAGCTGTATTTTAAAAGGTGATAACTCAATAGGTGAATTTTATTCAATTGCTATTACTAACAATCATCAAAAAGCTGACACAGGTACAAAAATGATACACCTTGGAAAAAATACAAAGAGTAAAATTATTTCAAAAGGTATAAGTGCAGGTTTTTCAGACATGACATATAGAGGGCTAGTAGATATTTCCCCAAAAGCTACAAATTCAAATAATTTCACTCAGTGTGACTCTTTATTAATGGGAAATAAGTGTGGTGCACATACAGTTCCATATATTAAAAATAAAAATTCAGACTCTAATATTGCTCATGAAGCAACAACGTCAAAAATTAGTGAGGAACAATTACATTATTGTCAACAAAGAGGATTAAATCCTGAAGAAGCAGTTGGACTAATAGTAAATGGTTTTTGTAAAGAAGTATTACAACAGTTGCCAATGGAGTTTGCAGTCGAAGCTCAAAAACTAGTAGGGATTAGTTTAGAAGGAAGTGTTGGGTAATGTTAAAAATCAATAATCTAAGTGCCAAAATTGATAACAAATCTATTTTGCAAGATTTCAAATTAGAGATTAATCCTGGTGAAGTTCACGCAATAATGGGCCCTAATGGTTCGGGTAAAAGCACACTATCTAACATTTTATCTGGAAAAAAAGGATACGATGTAACAGGAGAAGTTTTGTTTGAAAACAATGATTTATTTTCATTAGAAACTGAAGAACGTGCACACAAGGGAATTTTTTTAGCTTTTCAGTACCCATTAGAGATACCAGGAGTTAATACCAATGTTTTTTTAAAAACTTCATTAAATGCAATAAAAAAAGCAAGGGGTGAAAAAGAATTGGATGCAATACAATTTTTAAAACTTGTTAAAGAAAAAGCAAAAGAACTTAAATTTGATGAAGAAAAATTAGGCAGACAACTTAATGTTGGTTTTTCTGGTGGAGAAAAAAAGAAAAATGAAATTCTTCAAATGTCTATTTTAAATCCAAAACTTTCTATTCTAGATGAAACAGACTCAGGCTTAGATATTGATGCTCTTAAAACTGTTGCAGATGGTGTTAATGCATTAAGAAAGAAAAACAACTCTTTTTTAATTATTACTCACTATCAAAGACTACTTGAATACATCAAACCTGATTTTGTTCATGTTTTAATGAACGGAAAAATAATTAAATCTGGTGGTCCAGAGCTAGCTCTCGAGCTAGAGAAGAAAGGATACGAAAATATTAATTAAATGGAAGAACAATTAAAAATAGACTTTGAAAAAAAGTTAAAAGATTTCTCATATTCTGACCAGGAAAAAAAATTTAAGGAAACTAACTTTCAAGAATTTCTCAAGCAAGGTTTTCCTAATAGAAAGTTAGAAAACTGGAAATTTTCTGATTTAAATCA
>CACKJD010000010.1 GCA_902600485.1 uncultured Pelagibacteraceae bacterium | reverse complement strand
AGAAGATGGAAAGAGTTAAAAAAAAAAGTGCCTCTAAAAGAAGTTCAAAAAAGTTTAGCGATAAGAACAAAAATGGATAAAAAAAGAAAACATTCACCATTAAAAAAAGTAAATGATGCTATTCTTATTCGTACAGATAGATTAAGTAAAAAAGAAGTTTTAAGAAGAATGTCAAACGAAGTTGATAAAATAATTTAATTACAAAATTCTTCAATAATTTTTTTTCTATGTTCGTCTAAATCAGGGATATCACCTCTAGTTTTACTATCCTTATAGTTTGACATTTTAATAGGGTTACCTGCTGTTTTGAACTCACCTATCTTTTTGTGAAAAGAATTAACAATCATATTTCTAGATTCTATTTGTGGATTTTCAACTGCTTGCTTTATGTTAAATATTGGTCCACAAGGTATTTTTTCTTTTTCCATAAGACTTATCCAATCTGATGTTGATTTTGATGAAAGTTTTTTCTCAAGAATAATTTTTAACTCATCCATATTCTTACTTCTTGCAGAATTTGAATTAAATTTTTCATCTTTTGAAATTTCAGAAACATTTAGTAATACACAAAGTTTTTCGAAAAGTTTATCGTTTCCTGCTGCAATGATAATGTAACTATCCTTAGTTTTAAATGCCTCGAAAGGAGCGATTGATGGATGTCTAGATCCCATCGGTTTTGGTATTTCTTTTTTTGAAAGGTATCTTGCAATTGCATTTTCTAAAATTGCTATTTGGCAATCAAGCATTGATACGTCGATATAAGTTCCCTTTCCTGTTTTCTGTCTATCATATAAGGCTGCATTAACTCCTATAGCCGTAAACAAACCTGCAGTAATATCACCAATTGATGTACCAACTCTTGTTGGCTCAGAGTTTGGTTGACCTGTTACACTCATTAATCCCCCCATACCTTGAACAACCATGTCGTAAGCTGGTAGCTCTCTTAATGGACCTGTTTGCCCAAAACCAGAAGCGGATGCATATATTAGTTTTGGATATTTTTTACAAACATCTTTCCAGCCGTAACCCCATTTTTCTAAAGTACCTGGCTTAAAATTTTCAACAAGTACATCTGCTTTTTCTAAAATCTTATCAAAGATTTTTTTATCCTCTTTATCTTTTAAATTTAGAGCAATACTTTCTTTACCTCTATTTAAAGACATAAAATATGCAGAGTACTCTTCTATGAAAGGACCAAACTTTCTAGAGTCATCTCCAGCACCAGGTGCCTCAACTTTGATAACTCTGGCCCCTAAATCTGATAAAACCATTGTACAATAAGGTCCGACAAGTACTCTCGTTAAATCAAGAACTAGTAAGTTTTTTAAAGGTCCATCCATAAATAATCTTATTCAGTACTTTAATACATATTGACTCTTATTAATAAGTTACATTTAATATACCATTAAATAATTAAAGAGAGGGATAAATATGTTTAAAAAAATATCTTTATATTTTATTTCATTAATCTTTGTATCAACAACTATTGGATCGGCTTTTGCAGTAACTTTAAAAGCTAGTCACCAGTGGCCTGGTACACCAAGAGCTGATGGATCATACGATGTTAGACACGAAATGGTTCAAATTATTGCTGATGAAATGAAAAAAGCAAATGTAGGAGTTGATATCAGAATCTATCCTGCAAAATCACTATATAAACCAAAAGAACAATGGAAGCCGATGACTACAGGTCAATTGGATATTTCAGCATTTCCTTTAGCTTATGCTGCTAAGTTCCATCCTGAGTTTGATATTACCCTAATGCCTGGAATGGTTAAAAACCATAAGCATGCATTAAGAGTAAATGCATCTCCAATGATGAAAGAAATTAAAAAAATCATTAACGATGCAGGTGTTGTAGTATTGTCTGATGCTTGGTTAGCTGGTGGATTTGTTTCAAAGAAAAATTGTATTTCGAATCCAGCTTCTGTAAAAGGTCAAACTTTTAGAGCAGCAGGTAAAGCTTTTAACCAAATGTTAGAGGCAGCAGGAGCAGGTATACAATCTATGCCATCTTCTGAAATCTACAATGGTTTACAGACTGGAGTACTTGATGGAGCAAACACAAGTTCAGGAAGTTTTGTATCATACAGAATTTATGAGCAAGTTAAGTGTGCTACACCTCCAGGAGACTACGGTTTATGGTTTATGTATGAACCAATTTTAATGTCAAAAAAATCATTTGATGCATTAGATAGCAAACAACAAAAAGCGTTAATGAAAGCTGGTAAAGTCGCGGAAAAATATATGACTAAAGAAGCTGCTGGTTTAGATACGACAATGGAAAAAGCTTACAAAGAAGCTGGAGTTAAGTTGTCTTATATGAAAAAATCAGACTTTGATGCTTGGTTAGCTATTGCTAAGCAGTCTTCATACAAAAATTTTGCAGAAAAAGTGCCAAACGGTCAAAAATTGATCGATATGGCTTTAGCTGTAAAATAATTTAAATAAAATTATACCCCTGTGAATATAAGCAGGGGTATTTTTCATGACCGATAAATTTATTAAATTAACCAATTGGTTAGCGAAAGCTTGTGGAATATTTGCTGCAGGTTGTCTTTTTTTATCTATTGTTATTATTACTGAATTAGTATTTGAAAGATATTTATTTAAAAATGCTATTACATGGCAGACAGAGCTAGTTACAATGTTACTAGTAGCATCAACATTTATTGGAAGTGCTTATGTTCTAAGTGAAAAAGGTCATGTAAACATGGAATACCTTTATACATTTTTAAGCGAGAAAAATGTCACAAAATTAAAAATTTTTACAGACAGTCTTTGTTTAATTTTCTTTTTAATTTTGTTTTACGTAAGTTACGAAATAACTTATGAAGCTTTTACAAAAAATTATAATACAGGCACTGTTTGGGGACCCCCTTTGTGGATACCTTATTCGTCGATGCTTATTGGGGCAACTCTAATGACTATGTCTTACATCTCTGAATTAATTTTACATGTAAGAAAACTTAAGGAGTTTAAATAGTGGACCCATTATTATTAGGATTAGTTGTTGGAGTTTCAACAGTTGTAATGCTTTTTTCAGGTATACCGATTGCATTTGGATTATGTTTCATCTCAGTCGTGTTTTTAGTGATTGCAGAAGGTTTTTCAATTTTAAATGTCTTTGCAGAAACATTTTACGCTGGTTTAAACTCATTTGTTTTACTGTCTATTCCAATGTTCATTTTAATGGGGATGGCTGTTGCAAATTCACCAGCTGGTAAAGATTTATATACAGGTTTAGATAGATGGCTTTGGAGATTACCTGGTGGATTAGTAGTATCTAATATTGGAGCTTGCTCTATATTTGCAGCTTTGAGCGGATCAAGTCCTGCAACTTGTGCTGCTATCGGCACAATGGGAATTCCTGAAATGAGAAAAAGAGGGTATTCCGCTAGATTAGCAACCGGATGTATTGCTGCGGGAGGAACCCTAGGAGTATTAATTCCCCCAAGCATAGTTTTGATAGTTTATGGTTTAGCTACAGGAACGTCTATTGGAAGATTATTTTTATGTGGTGTTATACCTGGACTACTTCTTGCAGGATTATTTATGTTATGGGCTTATATTTATTCATATTTTATTGATAAAAAGTCTGCAGAAATTCTTAGAAATAGAAAACCTCCAACCTTAAGAGAAAAGTTAGAGGTGATTCCTAGGGTGCTTCCTTTCTTATTAATTGTAGTTGGAGTTTTATATGTTTTATACGGTGGCGTAGCTACACCATCAGAAGCATCAGGAGTAGGTGCTTTTCTTGTGTTTGTTATGATCGCTGTTGTTTATAAAATTTATCAACCGAAAAAAATATGGGACATTGTAAAAGTTTCAATGAAAGAGAGCGTAATGATAATGTTTATTATTGCGGGCTCATACATATTCGCATTTAGTTTATCCACTCTTTATGTAACACAATCAATCGCCCAAACTATCGTAGAGATGGGTTTAAACAAATGGGTTTTATTTTTTTATATTAATATTTTTCTTTTAATAGCTGGTTTCTTTTTACCACCGGTAGCAGTAATTGTTATGACTTCAGCAATTCTTCTTCCAATAATTACTCAATTTGGTTTTGATCCTTATTGGTTTGCTATTGTCTTTACAATAAATATGGAGATAGGTTTAATTACTCCACCCGTTGGTTTAAATTTATATATTATAAAAGGGATCACTCCTGATGTTAGTCTTTCTGAAATATTAAAAGGCTCAATTCCTTTTATGATAATGATGGTTATCTGTATAATAATATTGTGTATTTTCCCAGAAATAGTAACTTGGTTACCTGACAAATTAATGGGAAAAGCTCTTGCATACTAATAAAAAAATTAATCGCAAAATATCAGTTGCACCCATGATGGATTGTACAGATCGTCATGATAGGTTTTTTTTAAGGTTAATCAGCAAAAACGTTATGCTTTATTCAGAAATGGTTGCAACAAAGTCAGCCATATATGGTGATAGAGAAAAAATTTTAGGATTTAGAAACGAAGAACAGCCTGTTGCATTACAAGTGGGAGGTTCAGATAAAAAAGAGCTTGCACAAGTTGCCAAATTGGCTGAGGAATATAATTATAAAGAAATTAATTTAAATCTAGGATGCCCTAGTAAAAAAGTTCAAAAAAACTCTTTTGGAGCCTGTTTAATGAAAGAACCCGATCTCGTAGCAGATTGTTTAAATGAGATGGTGAATGCTTGCAATATTCCTGTAACGGCAAAAACTAGAATTGGTGTTGATGATATTGAAAATTTTGATTATTTAAACAAATTTGTAAACAAAATTAAAGAAGCAGGTTGCAATACAATTATATTACACGCAAGAAAAGCAATTTTAAAAGGTCTTACACCAAAACAAAACCTTTCAATACCAAAATTAAATTATCAGAGAGTTTATGAGATTAAAAAAGAAAACCCTAATTTAGAGGTTATCATTAACGGCGGGATTACAAAAATTGAAGATATAAAAAAACATTTAGAAATATGTGATGGTGTTATGATAGGTAGAGCAATTTATCAAAATCCTTATTTTTTATCCGAAATAGAAAAAGAAATATTTAATACTAATAAAATTCCTTCAAGAGAAGATGTGGTTAAGAAAATTTTAAAATATTTAGAAGAAGAGGTGAAAGCAGGAGCAAAAGTAAACCATATTATGAGACACACAGTTGGATTGTATCACGGGCAACCAGGTTCTAAAGATTGGAAAAGATACTTAAGTGATAATATGATGGCAAGAGACTCTGACTTTCAAAAAGCAAAACATATTATGACTATTGTTCAGAATAACGAAAAGGCAAATCAAATTAACACTTAATGGAAAATTTAAATTCAAGTGAGATAATAAATTTATTAACTGTTCTTGGTATTGCAGCAGCTGTAGCAGGTTTTATGGCTGGTTTATTAGGAGTGGGAGGTGGTATTATAATGGTACCAGCTTTATACTATGCTTTTACTGTTTTAGATTTTGATTTAGTTACAAGAATGCATTTATCGGTTGGCACTTCTCTTGCAATAATTATACCTACTTCAATTATTTCTACAAAAACACATATGGAACACGATGCAGTTGATTTTAACATGGTAAAGTCTTTTGGAATATTTATAATTTTAGGTGTTCTTTGTGGAACTTTCTTGGCAGTAAGTCTAAAAACACCAGCATTAGTATTATTTTTTGCGATATTTTCATTTTGCGTTGGTCTATTTTTTATTTTTTTAAGGGAACAATTAATGGATAAACCAAAAAAAATCTCAGAATTAATAAAAAAAATTTCAGGGATATTGATAGGATTTATTTCAGTCCCCCTAGGTATTGGTGGAGGTTCTTTAATGGTACCATTTATGCGAACCTTTGGGTATGACATTAGAAAATCTATTGGAACAGCTGCAGCAGTTGGTTTTTTAATAGCTTTGACTGGTTCAATCACAATGATAACAAGTGGAGAAATAATTGATAATGTAAAATCACCATTCAGTTTTGGTTACATTAATTTATTAGGTTTTCTTGTATTTGTACCTGTAACAATGGTAATGGCCCGAATTGGAGCCAAAGTTGTTTACAAAATTAATAAAAAGTTATTAAGCAAAATATTTGGCTGTTTTTTGTTGTTAGTTTCTGTTAGGTCCTTCGTTGAATATTTTAATATAAATTAACTAACAAGGTACCATTGTCCTTATCAATTTTAATAAACGAATACTGGTATTTTATTTTACTTATAGTTTTTGCAGCAACTGCTGTTGGTTTCTTTGCTGGATTATTTGGAATAGGTGGTGGATTGATTTCTGTTCCATGTCTTTTTTTTATATTTGAAACATTAAATATTGAAAAAGATTTTTTAATGCATTTAACAGTAGGTACAGCATTTACAATAACAATATTTACATCCTCAGCGTCAGTCTTCACTCACTATAAAAATAAATTGGTTGATTTAAATGTGGTAAAAACCTTTGGGTTATTTGTTGTTTTAGGTGTTCTTATTGGAACAGTTTTTGCCGCATATATGAGCACAAAAAGTCTTGTTCTTTTTTTTTCTGTAGTTGTTTATGTTTTTGGAGCATACTTAATGCTTGCGAACGAACAAGTTAAGAAAGTTAATGTAAATAGAGCATTTTATCCCAAGGCTATCTTTGGTTTAATGTCAGGATTTATATCTGCACCCATGGGTATTACTGGTGCTATGATGAATGTTCCGTTACTTCGATACTTAGGTTATCCAATAAGTAAATGCATAGGAAGTGCTGCAACAATAGGATTATTTATATCTCTAACTGGTTCTGTTGGTTTTTTAATTTCAGGTTTTTATTTTGATGCAAATTTACCTTTTAGTGTTGGATTTGTTAATATCCCAGCTTTTTTATTATTTGTTCCGATTACAACTTT
>CACKJD010000009.1 GCA_902600485.1 uncultured Pelagibacteraceae bacterium | reverse complement strand
TTAAGTTGGCCCAAATGGGAAAAAAAAATTATAAATATTCATGGTGAACGATACTCAGGGAAAACTCACCTAATAGAAATATTCTTAAAAAAAAACAAAGGGTTAATAATTGATATAAAAAAATTTGAAAACTATGATCTAGATGAATTAAGATTTAATGAAAATATAATAATAGAAAATATAAGCGATGAAATAGATGAAAGATTATTTTATTCATTTATTGATACTATCGACAAATACAATAAATTCTTAATTTTAACATCTAATAAGTCCTTAAATGATTTTAACTTTAAACTTGAAGATTTAAAATCCAGACTTAAAAATTGTTTATTTGCAGAAATTCAAAAACCTGATGATATTTTAATACAAGCCCTTATTACTAAAAATTTAGCAGATTATCAAATAACAATAGACTCTAAGTTAATAGATTTTATTTCAAAACGAATTACAAGATCTTTCACTAAAATTAGAGAATTTATATGTACAATCGATGAAATTAGTTTAAAAAAAAAAAAACCAATTAATATGAAAATAATTAAAGAAATTTTAGAGGATAAACTTGAAAACATATAGAACTCACACATGTAGTGAATTGAATTTAAAAAATAATGGTGATGAGGTCTTATTGTCTGGATGGATTAATAAGAAAAGAGACCACGGAAATCTTTTATTTATAGATTTAAGAGACAATTATGGAATTACACAATGCGTTATAGATAACAAAAATAGTTTATTTAACAAAATTGAGAAAATACCATTAGAGACGGTTGTAAAATTTAAGGGTAAAGTAGTTAAAAGAGAAAAAAATACTGTAAACAAAGATCTAAATACAGGTGAAATTGAAGTAAAAATTTTAAATTTTGAGATTTTAGGCACATCTAAAGAGTTACCTCTTCCAGTATTTTCTGATCAGGAATATTCCGAGGAGATAAGACTTAAGTACAGATTTTTAGATTTAAGAAGAGCTAAAATTCATAAAAATATTAATTTAAGATCAAGAGTAATATCTTTCATAAGAAAAGAGATGGAGAGTTTAGGTTTTTTGGAATATCAAACGCCAATACTCACATCTTCAAGCCCTGAGGGTGCAAGGGATTTTTTAGTCCCAAGTAGACTTAACCCTGGAAAGTTTTACGCTTTACCACAAGCACCTCAACAATTTAAACAACTCATAATGGTCTCGGGATTTGATAAATATTTTCAAATTGCACCATGTTTTAGAGATGAGGATGCAAGAGCTGATAGAAGTCCCGGTGAGTTTTATCAATTAGATATTGAAATGTCATTTGTCAGCCAAGAAGAAATATTTAATGTAGTAGAAAACTTACTAAATAAAGTTTTCAAAAAATTTTCAAATAAAAAAATCCAAAATGAAAAATTTCCCAAAATTCCATATAGTGAGTCAATGCTTAAATACGGGACTGACAAACCCGATTTAAGGAACCCTTTGGAAATATGCGACTTGACCAAAATTTTTACTAGAAATGATGTAAAGTTTGAAATATTCAAAAAATTGGTAAGAGAAGGATCAATTGTAAGGGCAATAATAACAAAAAATACTAATAATAAATCTAGAGGTTTTTTTGATAATATAGATAAATGGGCTAAAGAAGAGGGTTCTAGCGGTTTAGCATATTTTACTTTTGAAAAAGAAAATAACAAAATTATTGGAAAAGGGCCAATCGGAAAATTCTTTTCATCCGAAGCTTGTCAGGAAATAATAAAATCAAGTAAAGCTGAAATTGGAGATAGTATTTTCTTTGCGTGTGGGCAACAAAAAGATGTAGAGAAATTATTATCTTTAGCGAGAGATAAAATTGCTAAGGAATTAGAAATAATTGATGAGAACGCATTTGCCTTTTGTTGGATAGTTGACTACCCAATGTATGAAATTGACGATAAATCTGGAAAAATTAAATTTAGTCACAACCCTTTTTCAATGCCACAAGGCGATATAAGTAAGTTAAATTTTGATAATCCTCTAGATATTAAAGCATATCAATATGATATAGTTTGCAATGGTATAGAATTGTCATCTGGAGCGATAAGAAACCATATACCTAGTTTAATGTATAAACTATTTTCTGCAGCAGGTTATGATAATAAAAGTGTTGATGAAAAATTTAGTGGCATGATAAATGCCTTAAGTTATGGAGCCCCGCCCCACGGTGGTATAGCACCTGGAGTTGACAGAATCATAATGTTATTAGCTAATGAAAAAAATATAAGGGAAGTTACTATGTTTCCTTTAAATCAAAATGCCCAGGATTTAATGATGAACGCTCCTTCAAATGTGGAAGACGAACAACTGAAAGAGTTAAATATCAATATAATAAAAAAAAAATGACTATTTTTTACCTTTAAGATTTATTCTTATATCAGAAAGGTCAACTAACTTTCTTTTATAATCATTTCTAACAAAACCCTTACTAGTGATATCTTTGACAATTTTAATAAGCTGATTATTTTCTTCAAATGAATTATTTTCTTTTTCGTCAATATTGTCTGATTTACCAATAGAAGGAGTGTGAGCCAAATCTTCTCTATTTAGATAGGATATTGCTAATTCTCTAAAAATATAATCTAGTATAGACGTTGCTGAAATAATTCTATCATTTCCGTAAACTTTTCCAGAGGGTTCAAATTTTGTATCAACATATGCGTTTACAAATTCATCAAGAGGAACTCCATATTGCAAACCTAAAGATATAGCTATTGCAAAATTGTTCATCAAAGCTTTTACGAGCTCACCTTCCTTACTTGTATCAATAAAAATCTCTCCTATTTTGCCATCTTCATATTCCCCTGTATGCAAGTAAACTTTATGATCTCCTATAGTCGCTTTTTGGATATAACCTTTTCGTCTATCAGGCATGCTGAATCTTTTACTAATATTTTCATCGATATTTTTTACAAAAGTAGAATTTTTATTTAAATTTTTCATTTCCAAATTTGGAGTAGCTTTATCAATTTCTACTTCAGAAATTTTAGTGTCATTATCTATCTTTGAACTTTTATCGAGGCTTTTAGTTTTTCTTTTATCAATTTTAATATCAATTATTTCAAACTTACCATCGTCTCTTTGTTCTAAACTATTTAATTCTTTTTGGTCAATTTTGTTTAAAAAGTGTTTTACTTTGAAAGAACAGGTATAAAATGTTTCTACTAAATACTTAGACATATATATAAAAATTATTTTTGAATCTATAAAAATATGTATATACAAATTTCATTTTTAGTCTAATCTATTTTTTTCAATTTTAAATTGAAAAAAATAAAAAAAAATATGTTGACATTTTTAAAACAAATTTTCACTTGGTGGAATCACCAAACTTTAGGAACAAGAATTTATACATTGCTATTTGGGAAATTTAAGGGAAAAGATTATTTTGGTAATAAATATTATCAAAATAAGTCTGGAAAAAGATGGGTTATTTATAATGGCGAGGTAGATGCAACAAAAATTCCAAATGAGTGGTATTCTTGGATGCATTATCTAAATAATAAAATTCAGCATCATCAAGAACTAAAAAAGTTTAGTTGGCAAAAAAAAAATATTCCAAATCAAACTGGAACTTCAAAAGCATTTCACCCAAATAAAGATAATAAAAATGAATATAAAAAATATAAATCTTGGAAAGAATAGTTTTTATTATTTATTATTGATTGTATTTTTCTACCTTCAAATAGTTATAGCTCATTCAGAAGAGCAAACTTATTTTGGAAATAGGGTAGATATAAAAATTTTGGATAAGTTGAGCTCAAAAAATAAGTTAATTAATCTTAACATTGGAGAGGATTATATTTTTAAAAATTTAGTTCTAAAAGTACTTAAATGTCAAAATTCAAAATTTGACGATAATCCAGAAATTACCTCGTATTTACAAGTAAGAGATCTTAATAATAAAAACAATAACGAGGTGTTTGTATTTAATGGATGGACCTTCTCCTCCAGTCCCTCAATCCAAGTTTTTGACCATCCTGTATATGATTTATGGATTCTAAAGTGTTATTAAACAAGTTTATCTTTATCAAGCCAGGTCACATTAAAATCTGAATTAATAAATTTTTTGTGAGTTAACAGTTTTTTATGAAGATCAATTGTTGTTGTAATACCCTCAATAACGAATTCATCTAATGACCTTAAAGTTCTTTGTATAGCCTCAGTTCTATTTCTGCCATGACATATAAGTTTGCAAATCATGCTATCGTAATAAGGGGTTACATTGTAACCTTGATAAATTGCACCATCTACTCTTGTTCTAAAACCCGACGGTTGATGGCACATACCAATTAAACCAGGAGAAGGTTGAAAATTTTTACTAGGGTCTTCAGCATTAATTCTACATTCAATAGCATGTCCCCTCGGATTAACATCTTTTTGATGTAACGCAGTTTCTCCAGAGAAAGCTATCCAAATTTGTTCCTTAACAATATCGATACCTGTAACCATCTCAGAGACAGGATGTTCTACTTGTACTCTGGTATTCATTTCCAAAAAATAAAATTTTCCATCTTCATATATATATTCAACTGTTCCCGCACCTTCATAGTTAATTTTTGAAACCATGTTTACAGTTTTTTCAAATAAGTCTCGTCTTAACTCATCGTTTAATACAGGACTAGGTGTCTCCTCAATCAGTTTTTGATGCCTTCTTTGAACTGAACAATCCCTCTCATGCAAATGCACAGTTCTATTTTTTCCTGATAAAACTTGAACTTCAATATGTCTTGGATTCTCAAAAAATTTTTCAATATATAATTCATCGTTAGCAAAAAATTTTTTGGCTTCAGACTTTGCTGTTAAAAATAAGTTATCAAATTCATCCTCAGATTTAACAACTTTCATTCCTTTACCTCCGCCTCCACCTGATGCTTTTATCAAGATAGGATAACCAATTTTTTTTGCGATATTTTTACCTTCATTAAGGTTTGAAACTCCACCCTCGGATCCCTCAATCACAGGTATTCCATATTTCTTTGCGGTATTTTTTGCCTCAATCTTATCTCCCATCATTTTGATTACCTCTGGAGATGGACCAATAAACTTAATATCATTGTCTTTTAGTATTTTAGCAAAATTATAATTCTCTGATAAAAAACCATAACCAGGATGTACGGCATCAGCATTTGTAACTTCTATTGCGGATAAGATCGCTGGAATATTTAGATAACTGTCAACGGGTTGTCTCGATCCAACACAAAGACTTTCGTCTGCTAATTTAACGTGCATACTTTCTTTATCAACGTCAGAATGGATCGCAACAGTTTGGATACCCCATTCTTTACAAGCGCGTATAATTCTAACAGCTATCTCACCTCTATTTGCTATAAGAATTTTTTTAAACATTACTCTAGGATAACAAGAGTTTGACCATATTCAACTGGCTGACCATCTTCAACAACAACTTTTTTTACAACACCATCTGTAGTAGATGGTACATGATTCATAGTTTTCATTGCCTCTACTATCATGACAGTATCTCCCTTTTTAATTTTTTTTCCAATTTCAACAAATTTTTTACCACCAGGCTCAGGTGCAAGATATGCGGTACCAATAATAGGTGATTTAATTTCTATACCAGTTAAAATTTTGTCCTCTTTTAATTCTATTTTATTTGGTAAAATTTCTATTTTGCTATTTTCCTTAAATGAGTTTCTCGCAACTTTAATTTTAATATCCTTTTCTGAATATTCTAACTCAGAAAGTTTGTTTTCTTCTAAACAATTTACTAATTCTTTAATTAATTTTTTATTTATTTTCATTTATCAGTATTTTATGCATTGCCATTATGGCTAAAATATAACCGTTACTACCCAAACCAAATATACCTCCAGTAACGACATCACTTATTAAAGATTTCTTCCTAAAATCCTCCCTAGAGTAAATATTTGATATGTGTAATTCTATCTTAGCTTTGTCAAATATTTGTAATGCATCTCTAATAGAAACAGATGTATGGGTAAATCCAGCTGCATTTATTATTATTCCATCTTGAATTCCTTTTGCATTTTGGATCCATGTGACTATTTCACCTTCAATATTCGACTGTTTAAATTCGATTTTGATATCTAATTCTTCAGATTTTTTAACACATAAATCCCTAAGTTCATCAAATGAAATTGTCCCATATTGTGATTGTTCTCTTTGACCTAATAGATTAAGATTTGGACCGTTTATAAATAGAATTTTAAAAGTCATAAACAATACATAATGAAAAAAACTAAAAAAATCAAAATTAATTTAAATGGAAAGACACTTTTCTTAGCTAAAGGCACATCGGTTTACAAAGTTATTAAAAAAACGAAATTACAACCTAATAAAATAGCAATTGAACTAAACAAAAAAATTATAAATAAAAAAAACGTAAATAAAATATTTCTTAAGAATAAAGATAAAATTGAAATCGTTCATTTCATTGGAGGAGGTTAATGAAAAGAGATTTTTTAAAAATTGCATCTAAAAATTTTAACTCAAGATTAATTGTTGGAACAGGTAAATATAAAAGCTTTTTGGAGTGTTCAAAAGCTATTGAAGCAGCAGGAGCTGAAATAGTAACTGTTGCCGTAAGAAGAGTAAACATCTCTGATAAAAAAAAACCTGTATTAATGGACTATATAGATCCAAAAAAAATAACATACCTGCCAAATACTGCAGGTTGTTTTACATCTGATGAAGCATTAAGAACTTTAAGATTAGCAAGAGAAATAGGTGGTTGGAAATTAGTTAAATTAGAAGTTTTAGGAGATAAAAAAAGTTTACTTCCTGACATGATTGAGACTTTAAAGTCCACAGAGGTATTGTCAAAAGAAGGTTTCAAAGTGATGGTTTACTGCAATGACGATCCTTTAATGGCAAAGAGATTAGAAAATGTTGGAGCTGTTGCTATAATGCCTCTTGCTGCACCGATAGGTTCTGGTTTAGGAATTCAAAATTACATTAATATTAAAATTATTCGCAATCAAACTAAATTACCACTTATTATCGATGCAGGAATTGGCGAAGCCTCAGACGCAGCTATTGCCATGGAACTAGGTTGTGATGGTGTTTTGATTAATACAGCTATTGCTCAAGCAAAAAAACCTCTAGAGATGGCAAAAGCAATGAAATATGCTGTGTTAGCTGGAAGAAAATCTTATTTATCTGGGAGAATTAAAAAAAGTTTAATGGGTTTTGCATCAACTACAAATAAAGGAATTATTTAGCTTTTTTTCTTTTAAAATATTTTTTTTTCTTAAAATTCTTTTTAACAAATTTGACAACATTGTTAGGTTTATTTTTGTTATCAATTGATATTTTTCTTATTTCTATTTTGTTTTCTATTTTATCTAAAACTTTTTTACTTTTATTCTCTAATGATATTTCATATTCAGGAACTAATAATAATTTATCTCCTAAAAGATTTATTTTTATCTTATATTTTTTTTCCATATATTTAAGATCTTTTTGAAAATTATCGAATAAAAAGTTCTTTATCTTTTCAGGTATATTTGCATTAACAATTTTTGCTTTAGATTTAATTGCTTTAACTTCAATTAATTTAATTATTTTTTGAGCGAATGATTGATTTGTTAAAGAAATATGCCATTGTACACTACTCTCTCTTAATCTCTGTCTAGACATCTCTAATAAACCAAAACTGCTTATTCTACCAATTTGTACTCTAGCTCGATCTTTTCTACATCTTTCTTTTAATTTTCTCTCAACTTGCTTTCTATTACCAAAATTCATCATATCGATAAAATCTATTATAATTAGACCAGACAAATCTCTTATTTTTATTTGTCTTGCTATTTCCTCAGCAGCTTCTAAGTTAGTATCAAGAGCAGTACTCTCCACATTCTTTTGTTTTATTGACTTACCAGAATTTATATCAATAGACACTAAGGCCTCAGTAGGATTTATCACTAAGTATCCACCTGAATTTAGTTTTACTTGAGTATCGTAAATTTCGTTTAATTTTTCTTCTATCCTCTCCTTAATAAAAAGAGGTTGTTTTTCTCGATATTTTTTAATTTTTTTTACGCTTTTAGGCATAAGAATTTTCATAAAATTTTTTGCCTTTTGATAACCTTCATTACCTTGAATTATAATATTTTTAGTATCATCATCATAAATATCCCTTAGAGTTCTTTTAATTATATCACTTTCTTGATGTATTAATGCAGGAGCGATTGCATTCATAGCGCTCTCTTTAATCTTATTCCAATTATCAATCAAACTAGAGAGATCATATTCTATGTCGTTCTTAGTTTTATTCGACCCAGCCGTCCTAACTATTAGACCCATTTCTTTTGGTATTTTTATTTCATTAAGGATTGATCTTATTTTTTTTCTTTCTCCAAAATTAAAAATTTTTCTCGATATACCTCCACCTTTAGGGGTATTTGGCATTAAAACAATATATTTACCTGCTATAGATATAAAAGTTGTAAGCGCAGCACCTTTTAAACCTCTTTCATCTTTGAGAACCTGAACCAGTATTACTTGATTAGGTTTTATTACTTCTTGAATTTTATATCTTTTTGATGGGATCTTAGATTTATTTATATCGTTGCTGGCGTGATTATCTGTTTCAATTTTTTTATCTTGGTTACTATCATCAGATGGTGGATCTAAATCTTTATTGGAAATGTCATCTTCCTCACTTTTTTTTGCCAATTCTTCTCTTAATCTTTCCTCTTCTTGTTTAATTTTATCTAAATCGCTGGAAGGTATTTGATAATAATCAGATTGAATATCATTAAAGGATAGAAAACCATGTCTTTCTCTTCCAAAATCTATGAATGCAGCTTGTAGAGAAGGCTCAACTCTACTAACTTTACCTAGATAAATGTTGTTTTTGATTAAGTTATTCTTAACAGTCTCGTATTCGTAATCTTCAATATTACCATTTTCTTTAAGTACAACTCTAGTTTCATCAGGATGCGATGCATCGATATATAAATTCTTTTCCATAATATAATTGTTATTTTTTTCATTGTTTTTCTAAATTCTGATGCCTTAACTTTAACAAATTCGTCAATTAAATTAAACTAAAATGAATCCTTTATTGAAAAAAACTATTCTTTTATTTAGTTCTGCAATATTACTATTTTTCGTAATAGTTGTATCTGTATTATGGGCTTTTTCTAATAATTTACCTGATTATAAATATTTAAAAAATTATAAAGCACCTGTTTCTAGCAAAATATATTCAGGAGGTGGAGAGCTCATACAGGACTTTTCGTCCGAAAAGCGAATTTTCATTCCTTATAACTCAATACCTAAAATTGTAGTAAATTCATTTCTATCTGCTGAAGATAAAAACTTTTTTGAGCATCCTGGCATTGACGCTAAAGGAGTGTTAAGAGCAATAATTAAAAATATTTCTAATATTATTAATTCAAAAAGACTAGAAGGAGCATCAACAATTACGCAACAAGTTGCTAAAAACTTTCTTTTAACTAACGAGGTAAGTTTAAGAAGGAAATTGAAAGAGGCAATCTTAGCATTTAGAATTGAAAGGAGTTTATCAAAAGAAAGAATATTAGAATTATATTTAAACCAAATTTACTTAGGTCAAGGATCTTATGGAATTGCAGCTGCAAGTTTAGAGTATTTTGATAAATCAATCGATGAATTAAACTATGAAGAGGCAGCATTGCTTGCGGCATTACCAAAAGCGCCAAGTAGATATAATCCATATAAAAATGAAAAGGTTGCAAAGTTTAGAAGAGATTTAGTTTTAAAAAATTTATTAGAAAATAAATACATCAATGAAACAATTTATAAAAATTTAAAAGATAAAAAAATTATCTTAAAGAAAAGAAAAAAAATATTTTTAGAGGACTCTAGATATTATGTAGAAGAAGTTAGAAAGGATATAATAGATCAATTAGGTTATGATAAAGTTTATAAAGAAGGTTTAAATATAAAAACACCTTTAAACTTAAATTTGCAAGAAATAGCGTCAAGTGTACTCCGAAGTGGTATAGAAAGCTATGATAAGAGAAAGGGCTGGAGAGGACCTATAAAAAATATAAGTCTATCAGATAAAAAATGGAAAAATTTAGTTGAAAACAATCTTGAAAAAAAAATCGGTTGGAAAATAGCAAGAATAACAAGAGTTGAAAATTCTTTAATAAAAATTGAAACAGAAAATGGTGAAATAAGTAATATAAATTTATCAAGTTTAGAATGGATCAAATCAACAGATAATGAAAAAAATATTAAAGTTGGCGACTTGGTATACGTTAAACAAAACAAAAATAATTACTATGATATTAAACAATTGCCAGCCGTTAATGGAGCTATAGTTGTTATGGATCCTTACACTGGTAGAGTTTTGGCACTAAGTGGTGGTTTCAGTTTTAAAAAGAGTGAATTTAACAGAGCTACACAAGCCTTAAGACAACCTGGCTCTGCTTTTAAACCATTTATATACGCACTTGCTTTGGAAAATGGTTATTCTCCATCAACCTTAATCTTAGATGCGCCTCTAGTTTTAAAGCAAGGAACTGATCTGAAAATGTGGAAACCAGAAAATTATGGTAAAAAATTTTATGGACGTTCTACTTTAAGAGAAGGTTTAGAAAAATCTAGAAATTTAATGACAGTTAGAATTTCTCAAGATCTAGGATTAAGTAAAATAGTTGACCTATCCAAAAATTTAGGAATTTATGAAAACCCAAATGAACTTTTGTCAATTTCATTAGGCTCTGCTGAGACAACACTTTTAAAATTAACCTCTGCGTATTGTACATTTGTTAATGGTGGTAAACTAGTAAAACCAAAATTAATTGACCGTATCCAGGATAGTGAAGGTAATACAATTTATAAAACTGAGGACAGATTTTGTGATAATTGCAAAAATATATCATTTTTAAGTGATGATGTTCCAAACATTAAAGACAATTTTAAACAGATTTTTTCTCCTCAAACCGCTTATCAAATTACTTCAATTTTGGAAGGCGCTACGAAAAGGGGAACTGCAAAAAAATTAAGAGATTTAAATCTTGATATTGCAGGCAAGACTGGAACAACCAACAAAAATACCGATACATGGTTTATAGGATTTACCTCAGATTTGGTGGTTGGTGTTTATATTGGATATGATGAGCCAAAAACATTAGGTAAATTTGAGACAGGTGCAAAAACAGCCATGCCTATATTTAAATCCTTTATGAAGAAGGCTATTAAAAAAGAAAATACAAGACCTTTTAAAATTCCTGAAAATATTACTCTAATGGTTGTTGATTCTCAAACAGGTAAAAAAGTTAGCTTTGCGTCAAAAAAAACTCTAATTGAGTCTTTCAAATCAGAGAAAATTGATCAAAATTTTGACGTTAATTTGAAAAATAATAATAGATTTAATAATAATAATATATTAAAATTTTATTAATGAGCGACCAGTTTTTGCAACATTTAGATACAATAAAAAAAATAAATCAAAGAATACAGGAGTATCTTTGAAAAAAATAATATCAAATCAAAAATTGAAGAATATCAAAAATTAATTTTAGACGAAAAGTTTTGGAAAAATCAGCTTAACGCTCAAAAAATATTAAAAGAAAAAAAAAAACTAGATGATCTAGTTTCTTCATTTAAAAATTCAGTTAAAGAATGTAAAGATTTAGACGAATTTTTTATTTTAGCTACAGAAGAGAACAATTCTAAGCTTATTCAAGAAATAACAAAAAATATAGAAGTATTAAAATCTCAAGTTCAAAAAAATGAGATTAAATGCTTTCTGTCTAAAGAGAGCGACAGCAATGATTGTTTTGTTGAAATACATGCAGGTGCAGGAGGTACAGAAAGTCAAGATTGGGCTGATATGCTTAGAAGAATGTACATGAAATGGTCAAATAATCGTGAATTCAAATATAATATAATTAGTGAACATAAAGGAGACGAGGCAGGAATAAAATCAACAATAATCAAAATTAATGGAGATTATGCATTTGGTTGGTTAAAAAATGAGTCTGGAATACATCGTTTAGTTAGAATTTCTCCATTTGATTCTGGTGCTAGAAGACACACTAGTTTTGCGAGTGTATGGGTTTACCCTGTGGTTGATGACAGTATTCAAATAGATATTCAAGAAAAAGATCTAAGAGTGGATACTTACAGATCTAGCGGAGCTGGAGGACAGCATGTTAATACTACAGACAGCGCGGTAAGAATTACACATATTCCAACAAAGATAGTGGTGCAATGTCAAAATGATAGATCCCAACACAAAAATAAAGAAACCTGTATGCAAATGTTAAAAGCTCGACTTTACAACCATGAACTAGAAAAAAGAGAAAAAGATAGTGTTGGCGAAAAAGATCAAAAAAAGGATATTGGCTGGGGTCATCAAATTAGATCTTACGTTTTACATCCATATAGGTTAGTAAAAGATAATAGAACAAGTTTTGAAACAAGCGATCCAGATAAGATTTTAAACGGAGATTTGGATGGCTTTTTGGAAAGCTCTTTATTCAATTTAAATGGTTAAAAGAATTATACAAATAATATTTTCATTATTATTAATTTTCATAATCTTTTTAACATATTTAAGTTTCTATGGTATCAGCACTGATAAATTCAACAATCTTATTAGTGAAAAAATTTCTGAAAGAGATAAAAATTTAAAGATAAACCTTAAAGAAATAAAAATTTTTCTAAATATTAGTACTTTTAATTTTGAACTAAAAACTAATGATCCAAAAGTTTTTTTTAAAAATAAAGAAATAAAAATTAAAAGCATAAGTACAGGTTTGCCATTAGGAAATA
>CACKJD010000008.1 GCA_902600485.1 uncultured Pelagibacteraceae bacterium | reverse complement strand
TAATGAAAAAAATTTATTATGGACGAGCCGTATATGATAAGAAAGAGATAAACGCAGTCCTTAATGTATTAAAAAATGACAGTTTGTCACTTATTGATGGTAAAAAAGTAAAGACTTTAGAAAAGAAAATATCTCAAATTTTTGGAAAAAAATATGGTTTAATGGTTAATTCAGGGTCGTCTGCTAATTTATTAGCTCTTTCATCATTTAAGTTTAAAAAAGGTTCTGAAATAATTACACCAAATTTAACATTTTCAACAACAGTTGCTCCAATATATCAATTAGGATTGATCCCCCATTTTGTAGGAGCAGTAGAAAATAAATTTCTAACAGACACTAATCAAATTGAAAAATGTATCAATAGCAAAACAGTTGCATTGATGATACCTAATTTATTAGGAAACATAGCAGACTGGAAAAAAATTTATAAAATTGCGAAAAAATATAATCTTAAGATCATTGAAGACTCTGCTGATACAATAGGTTATACAGTAAACAAAAAGAATTCAGGTAAATATTCAGACATAACTACAAATAGTTTTTATGCTTCACATATTATTAATGGAGCTGGAACAGGTGGAATAGTTTGTTTTAATGATTATAAGTTATATGAAAGGGCAAAACTTCTAAGAGGTTGGGGTAGATCGTCTGCTGTTTTCAATGAGTCGGAAAATGCAACCAAAAGATTTAATGTAAAAGTTTCTGGAATTGATTATGACGCTAAGTATATTTTCTCTGATTTAGGTTATAATTTTTTACCTTCGGAAATTTCAGCTGCCTTTGCTTTAGAACAAATAAAAAAATTAAAAAAAAATATTTCGACAAGAAATAAAAATTTTGACTATTTAAAAAAGTTTTTTGCAAACTATAGAAATTACTTTAAATTACCAGAACAAAACCCTGGTGTAAAGACACCTTGGTTGGCTTTCCCTTTAGTAATAAAAAAAAATAAAAAATTTAATAGAAAACAAATGCAGATTTTTTTCGAAAAAAATAATATACAAACGAGGACTATATTTACTGGTAATATTCTTAAACAACCTGTTATGAAAAATAAAATTTATAAGAAACATCCAAACTGCGATGCTGTGGCCAATGATGTAATGAAGAACGGAATTTTATTAGGTTGTCATCAGGGTATGAATATTAAAGATTTAAATTATATATGCTCAACATTTAAAAAATTTATTAAATAATGAAAGTAAAAAAAACAAAATTTAAAGGCTTATTAATTTATAAAAATAAATCTTTTAATGATAACCGAGGTTATTTTAGAGAGTTATTTCTTGAAAAAAAATTTAAAATCAAGTTTCCTTTTGATGCAATGTCATACTCAAAAAAAAATGTTTTAAGAGGTTTGCATTTACAAAGAAAAAATCCTCAAGCAAAGTTTTTAACTGTGCTTAGTGGTAAAATATATGATGTTAGTGTTGATTGTAGAAAAAGGTCTAAAACTTTTGGTAAGTATTTTTCAATTATTTTGTCAGAAAAGAATAATAAATCATTATTAATTCCAGCTGGTTTTGCTCATGGTTTTTACGCATTAACCGATAATGTGGTATTACTATACAAGTCTTCAAAATATAGACATTCAAAATCTGAAACAGGAATAAAATGGAACGATAAAGATTTAAAAATAAAGTGGCCATCAAAAAAAATGATAATATCTCAAAAAGATAAAAAGAATATTAGTTTCAAAGATTTTAAAAGATTAATTTAATATTAAATTGATTTTTTTAAAGCTTCATAAATTAAATCTTCAGTTGTTTCCCCAAGACTTCTATAGATTTCGTTATTATTCTTAAATATTAAAAGCGTAGTTTGAAATTTTACATTTAACAAATTAGCTATATCTTTATTTGTTACATCAAATGAAAAATATTCGATATTATCAAATTTAATATCAAATAGTTTTCCATCATTTTTGGCTTTATTTAAAACTTTCATCTGACTAGCACATGAAGAGCAATATTTTATCCAAGAACTTACTATTACAACTTTTCCCTCTGATTGAGCTTTATCAAACAACTTTTTGTTAAAAGTAGTCTCTTTCTCCATAGAAATTGAAGGATTTATAATAAAAAGCTGGATAATAAATAATAATATGAATTTTTTAAGCATCTCTCATTATCTCTATGTTTCGAAAAATTACAATGTGTCAAAAAAACTTCTTTTAAATAATCATTTTTAGAATAATTATAAGGATATGTTTAGATTATTTTTAACAATTGTGTTCATATTAATATCTTATAACTCGTATGCTGATAAAAATATGATGATTGGTTCCTTGGGTAAGTCTGAAGAGGTTAACCGTACAATTAAAGTTATAATGTATGATAATTATTATGAGCCAAGTAGCTTTAACGTTAAATCTGGTGAAACGATTAAATTTGAAGTTGTTAATGCTGGAGAATTAGTTCATGAATTTAACATAGCTAATGCTATGATGCACAAAAAACATCAGCCAGAAATGGAAAAAATGGTTGAAAACGAAATTTTGCTAGCTGATTCAATTGACAAAGAAAAAATGAAAAAAATGGCAAAAATGGACAAGTCAATGGGTCATTCACATAGTAATAGTGTATTACTTGAGCCAAATGAAAAAGGTAACATTGTTTGGAAGTTTGAAAATGCAATGAACATTGAAATTGCATGCAATGTTCCAGGTCATTATCAAGTTGGCATGATTGCTAAAGTTGATATAAAATAATTAATGCAAAAATCATCGGTATCGAGTTTCCATTGGGCATGCAAACATACTTGGAATAGAAGTGCAAAAAACACTGCATGGTGTTTACTTGGATGTTCAATAGGAGATTTTGGTACAATTTTTTTTTTTCAGCTAACAAAAATTCCCTTTCCTGTATTAGGTATAATGACATTAGCAATAATAAATGGATTAATAACAAGTATTATACTTGAAACAATAATTTTAATGAAACAAAAATTAAGTTTTTCAAAAGCTTTAAATACTGCAATCGGAATGAGCTTTATTTCAATGATAAGTATGGAGACTGCAATGAATATTACTGACTATTATCTTACAGGTGGTGCGGTGCTAACTTGGTGGGTAGTACCAATAATGTTAATAGTTGGTTTTTTAACACCTTGGCCATACAATTATTGGAGATTAAAAAAATATAATATTGCCTGTCACTAATTTGGTAGCGGGAAGTGGGATCGAACCACTGACCTCGGGCTTATGAGTCCCGCGCTCTAACCAACTGAGCTACCCCGCCATTAAATTCTTGTTGATTTATACTACTTATTTTTTTTCATTCAAACAAGAAATTAAGAAATTGCGTTTAATAAAGGTTTCTTTGTGGACCACCAGTGGACCAAAATTGGACCAAAAATTATGGTCCATGAGACGCCCGTGTGTGATTAAGTGTTCATCTTAAAAAAGTTTATACCAACAATAACTGCAATAAACCAAATTATAAGTAATGCATATACTACTAATTTATTATTTAAAAATTTAGCTAATTTAGGATATTCATCACCACTTTCTTGTGCAAAAAATCCTATCCATAAAGGAAAATAAAGTACACACATAAAAGCAAAAAAATTTTTAAAGTTTTCAAAAGTTCTATTCCATGGATCCAGCATTAAAAACCAACCATAAATTAACCCAGAAACAAACATAAAGATAAAACTCACAGGAAAGATTTTTAAAATTTTTTTCATCCTTAATTGAAAACAGCAGTATCTAAAAGTTTTGCTAGCTCTTTAGGTAAATGTTTTTTATATTTGAATTTTGTGCACATAGGCAAACAATCATTGATATAAGACCATAATTTATAACCCTTAGTTCTAATCTCTGGAAAACAAACCATTCCAATCGAGATTAATAATAAACCTAGCGCACCTGTCTGTGTTAATGCATACATTCTTGGATTAAGTCTACTTAAATTGTTCATAATTAAACTCATTTCATCAAAAACTCTTATCTTATCTTCGTCAGATAATTTCTCAGGATTTTTTAATGCTATTTTGTGAATAGGCTTTGCTGTCTTAATATCAAATTTAATATAATTAACTGCGACAGTATCTAATAGGTCATCATAATTTTCTATTTGCTCTACCATTATATCTAAAGCATTAGCAAATGCTTCTCTATCTGCTATACGATCACTGCTAGTTAATCCATCACCAGCAATTTTTAATTGGTTATCTAAAAGTTTATTTAGTCTATTAATCCAATTTTCTTTTTTTGATCTGAATAGTGAAAAGATCATAAATATAAGCTTATCACTGGACCACCAGTGGACCAATATCTATTTTTTGAAGTCTTTATTTTTATAAATGAAGATAATCGTTGTTATATTTATCAAAACCCATAATGATTTTTCATTTAGATAAATAGGTATAAGCGGGTTATATAAGAGTGCAAAAAAACCAAAAATCCAAGGTTTCACATCATTCTTTTTTTTATAGTAGTTATAAGCATAATACACTGCGGAAACGCATACGATCGTTCTAGTTAACATGTAAAATCCTATTGGAAGTGGAAAGATAGAAATTGCTAAAATACCTATCGGAACTATCCAAAATATATCTGTATCTTTTCTTTTCTTTTTTTGCTGTTTCATCTTTTTATTTGAATAATCAAATGCAGTTAGTCCAAATTTTTCTAATTTCCTAAAGTTTTTGGTATTAAATATTAAACCTAAGTACTTAGCAATAATTCTTATTAAAAATTTGATTAATCTAACTATAGGAATTCCAACCATGATTATTGGAATAATTGAAAATGGATAAGTTATATAAACAAATTTCTCATAACCATTAAAAATTAAAGCTAATCTTATTCCTGTTAGAAAAATTGAAAATACAATCGCAAAAAATATTAAAAATAGACTTCCTCTATTAGTTAAAAACTTCATTAAAACTACTTTATCAGTGGACCACCAGTGGACCAATAATTATATTCTATTAAAAAATATAATTAACTGATGCACCTAAAGATTTTGCATTATAAAACATATCATGCTGTAAATAAGATAAGCTAAAACTCAAATTGTCATTTGTGGTAAATATTCCTAGTCCAAAATAAGGGTCATGTCCAGTAAGATCCACAACTGTCGTACTCGAACCTGCTACAACTGTAGTTTCCGACTGATCCCATCTATGATAACCAGCACTTAAATTAAAAGCTATATCTAAATCGTTTATTGAAAATTCAAACTTTGGTTTAATACCAATTGCTGTGGAATAGCTTTCAATAATAACTGCGGTATTATCTGATCCACATGAAAGCGAAGTTCCATAAGGATTTGCCCCTTTATTATATCTACCGTCCGTTATAACTGTATCACCACTATTACAAGTAAATTGTGATTGATTAAATTGATTAAATGCAAATTCTAAATCTAAAAAATCTGTTAAACTAGTTCCACTTATTAAACTGTAACCATAACCATCTTTATCATCAATTTGACCTGTTCCACTTGGGTTAAAAAGACCAATTTCAACTTCAGACATAAGAAGTTGTATTCCAAAATAATACTTATCATCATTTCTTAATGTTTTATAATTTGAAACATTAGAATTATTATTAGTATTAAACGCAGTTTTAAATCTTATACCAATTTCTTTTGTGGTGTTTGATGGTTCTTGTGAACTCCTTGTCGATGTAGATTCTTCAATACTCATAAATTCATAATAAGGTTCAATTATATAATTGGACATATTCGCTTCATAAGAAATTTTCCACATGTATCCGTCATCATTTGTAAATTCTAAATCTCTATTTGAACCTCCTAAATATCCGAGGTACGAATTATTTTGTCCTGCAATAACATTATCGAATTCTATTTTTAAAATTCCATCAACAGCTAATTCTGGTATTGGTGCTTTTAGTTCCGCTATAATGGGAATGTATGTATAATCTTGTTCTCTGTCATATCCATTGGCACCAGTAGAAGATTTTCTGTTTTCCCAATGATGATATAAATACCTATAACCCAAGCCAGACTTTAACATTAATTTTTCTGAAATATTTAGTCCGTATAAAAGTCTTGAGTTAAAAATATCCACATCTATATCTTTCATTGTTCCAGTTGTATTACTCCAATATGACTGGTTCATAAATTGATAACTATTATCAAATTCAAACTCTGTAAAATATCCATTGTTTATGAAACTATTTTTATAATTATAAAGTAGACCGTAGTTGTCATGTTTTTTACTTTCGGCTTGAAGACCACCTCGTAAATGCATAAATTGAGTTTCTTCATACTCGTAGCTTCCTAATAAACTAATACCGTACTGATGTTGAGATCCAATTTTTTCATCTGCGTATAGATTATTAAAATTTGCAAGGAATATAATAAAGAATATTTTGAATAATTTTTTCATCATAGTTTTTCAACATTATATATATAAAAAAAGAATTGCTAGCAATGTATTAAATCTGTTGTCATTCCTCATTTTAATTTTGTTTATTAAGCACATATTTTGCTAGAATCTCTGTTGTAAGATTTTGTTGAGTAAAATTTAATAATTCATTTTTAATTTCTAATATATTTGAGTTCTCTTTCAAAAAAGCAGACGCACTCTTATTTTTAAACATATTTGGAATATAAGAGAATATTTTTTTAAAAGATAAAAATTTCTTTTTATAAATCTTAAAGGGAAAATAAAGATGCAAAACACCATGAAAACTGGAATATATTTCTGATAATCTATCCTTAGGTAATGTTTGAAGTATTGATTTAGGACAATCATTGATATTAAAAAAAAGTGGGATACAACCATTCATTAAAATTTCATAATGTCTCAAACAATCCCAGCCTAATTTTTTATTTGTAATTGCAAAAATACTGTTTGAATACATATCATAATATGTTTTTTCATCGTCATATATATAAGTGCTAAGTCGACCAGGAACTAATGGTGCTAGTAAATCAGATGGGTTTTCATTTATGTTTTTTATTATTTTTTCTTTTGGAATAGCATAACTTATAGGTACTACATTGTTTTTATTTTCTAATAATTCTCTCTTAAAATATAAACCTAATTTAGCATATCTTTCATCAATAATATTATCATCTTCTCCGTCTATAAACATAACTTTGTTATTATATTTAATAACATCATTTACAAACTGATCTGATCTTCTTATAGAAGCATATATGACAAGATCAAAATATTTTTCTTGTATTTTTTTTTGTATATCAGTTCTATCGATTGAATTATAATCTTTTAATGTGTTATTGATTGTAAAGCCTTTACCCCATATTTTATTTATATCATATTTTCTATTCTTAATTTCATCAGAGTACATGTACCAACAACCTGGATAGTCTACTACCTCAGATCCATAAAGTTGTCTTAAGCCATGAAGCAAAAGATCACTCATAAAATCATTTATATGTGTCTGATTACCCTCTGAACGTATAAGTAAAATTTTCATAAATAATTTTGAGAGTAGTATTATAGTTGAACGATTAATTGTTTAACAATTTTTTTTTGGCTTTTTCAAACTCATATCCACTCAAAGCCCCACTTTTATACAAATCATTTAGTGCCGTTAATTGTTTTTCTGTATTAAGGCATAACCAATTAGAGGAGGGATCAAACATTGGTGTTAAGGTAGCTTTTCCAGAGACTAAGTCTATTTGCCACTCTCTTATACTTTTCTCATCATCAATACTTTTTATGTTTAAATTATATTTATCTAATTTAATTTTTTGAAAAAAAAGCCAAATATTTGGTGACATCTCTTCTTTTGCAAAATTTTTTCCATAAACAATGAATGCCTTATTTTTTGTTAAAAGACTTTCACAACTAAATGTGTCCAGAGTTGCATAAGCATAATTATGATTAATAGTTATGAATATTGATAAAATAAAAAATATTTTTTTCACTAAGCTTTAGATAACCTATTTATATTTATATTACCTATGTAAAACATCAATGCCACATATTGAATTAGAGCATAAACAGCAATTGGTGTCATATACTCAAGTTCATGAAATAATTGAGCTCCTACAATTAACCCCATAGCACCATTTTGTAACATTGCTTCAATCATAATTGTTCTTTGTATTCTTACTTCTTTGAGTGTAAATCTTGTAATTAAATAAACAGATGTCAAGATAGATACAATTACAACAAACGATATCGCACCAACATCTGCAAAGTATCCTCCAAGATTATTTCTTTCTGTAAATATTGCAATAATAACTATTAAAATAAATAAGAAAAAGGCAGCCCTATCAAATCTTAAGTTATTCTGCTCTGAAAATTTTTTAAAATTTCCTCTTACCAAAATACCTACAAATGTGGGTAAGGCTATGAATAGAAACATTCTGACCGAAAACTTTAATAAATTTAAATCAAATTCAACATCTTTAAAAAATGATGAATAAATTTTTAAAAATATTGGAATAGATATAAATGATACCAGGGCACAAAAAGAGGTTATGGTTATAGATAAAGCAACATTACCTTTAACTAGTTTTGTAGCATAATTAGACATCACAGCAGAAGGCAATATTAATAATAAAAATACACCTAATTGAAATTCAGCCTGCATTGGAAAAAAGGAAATAATAATAATTCCGATAACTGGAAGAATTATCATTTGACAAATTAGCGCGATTACTAGGTTTCTAGGTTTTTTAACAACTTCTAAAAAATCTTTAGCTGTTAAATTTAAACCAAGTGAAAACATGATGAATATCATGCCAATGGGTCCAACGTTTTTTACAAATTCCACTATTCCCTCATGAGGTTTATGAAGTAATTAAAATAAATTTCAACAAATATTTAATCGATTTATTCTTGAATTATCACTTTTTTTCATATTATTTACAACCAATGTCAGTTGTAAATAAAGAAATAAAATTTTCATCAAAAATACAAACAGATGATAGTTTTAATGTATTTAGGAAATATCATGACCTATTGATTACTGAGATTTATTATTTTCAACAGCAGTGGCTTTCAGCAGCATTTAGAAGATTTAAAGATTTCGATAAATATATAATTTTAATATATCTAATTAATAAAGCATTTAAAGGTTATAACGACCATTTTGTTGTTAATTCATTTAATGAATTCTACTCAAAAGAAAATTTTGAAATTCCTAAAATTAATATAATTGATTTATCTAGAGAGCTAAATATTTCTAAAGAAACCACAAGAAGAAAAATGATGGAATTAGAAAAAGATGGCGCAATTAAAAAAAACAAAAAAAAAGTAATGCTACAAAGAAGAGGTCAAGAAATACAAAAACCTACTGATTCGATTCGAAATTTATCAAGAGTGATATCTCATTTTACAGGTTATTTAACTAGAGAAAAAATACTAAAAGGTAAAATACCTAATAATGAAATTGAAGAGAAAATAAAAAAAAACTTTACTCAATGTTGGCAATATTTTTTCGATTATCAAATTCCATTGATTACTAGATGGAAAATAATATTTGGAGATATAGAAACTTGGACGATATGGGGAAATTGTGTCTATAACCAAAATTTAGTTATGTCAAAGAAAGTTAAAGATAATCAAAATCTTTTAAAAAATAATGATGGTTTTATCAAAAGACTTAATGATTATGGAAATCAAGGACTTAATGCAATGACAATCTCAGAGCTAACAAATATTCCAAGGCCAACAGTATTAAGAAAATTAAAAAATTTACTTAAAAAAAAATTATTGACTAAAGATAAAAATAATCACTATTTAATTTTTGGTGGACCAGGAACTTCAAACTATTCGAAAGATATTTTAAAAATAATGAATGATGTTGATGAAGTTAGAAAAATTAATGGTAAAGAATTTGCAGAATTAATAACAAAAATATTGAATATTATAGTTTTATAAGGAGGCTATAATTCCAGTTACTACTATCACTGAGCCAATAAGACCTAAAAATAACAGATTTTCTTTTCTCTCTCTTTTCTTTTCGTGTCTTACTCTGTTTAAAAGAATATTTATATCTACTTTTTGTTGATGACTAACTTTACTAGGTTCAGATTGGTTCTCTAGGCTATTTACTTCAGTGCTCATAACCCTATTAAACACTAAGTTTGGTTCATTATCAATTTATTTTAAGTTCAAAATGGGTTGTGGTCTTAAAAGGAGTCAATATGTCCTAGATCTCAGAAATTTTTTTTAAATTTAGAGGTCTTTTTAAAATTGAAGCCTTAAATTTTTTCTTCTCAATCTCAATCTCAAACTCTGAATTTTCAATCTCATGATGGCTCATCCCGGAGTTAATATAGCCAAAAGCGAGATTTTTGTTAAAATTAAATGAGAAATTTCCTGATGTGGTTCTTCCAACAATCTTATTTTTAAAAAATATAGGTTCATCATGTAACAGAAGAGGTTCTCCAGGTTTAGAATTTTCTAAAATGATCATTTTAAGTTTTTTATCAGTATTTTTGTCTTTAATTTTCTCTAAAACTTCTCTACCTATAAAATTAGTATTTTTTTTGAAGCTAATTGCAAAATTAAGTCCAGCCTCAAACTGGTTTTCCTCAGGTGATATATCATGACCCCAATGAACATAGCCAGATTCCATCCTCATAATATCCATTGCGTGCATGCCGCATAAAGATAAATTAAATTTTTTTCCCTCAGATACTAAAATTTCAAAGAGTTTTTTTGCATTTTCTTTTTTGACATATAATTCATAACCCAACTCTCCAACATAAGATATTCTTTGAGCCCATATTTTCATGTCTGATATTTCAACTTCTTTTGCAGTTGCAAATTTAAAGTTTTCTTTTGAGAAATCACTATTGCTAATTGTAGATATCATTTCTCTACTTTTAGGCCCAAATAAACCTAAACAACAATAATCTTCAGTTACATCCTTAAAGTCTATTTCATTTGAAATATGTTTTAAAATATGAAATTTATCTCTTTCACGATTAGCTGCAGAGCTTACTACTCTAAAATAATTTTTATCAATACAGATGACAGTTAAATCAGCTTCAATCCCACCATCTTTATTGAGCATTTGAGTGTATTTAATAGAACCTGGCGCATCTTTTATATTAGCAGTACATAACATTTGTAATTCTTGGTGAACTTTTTCTCCTTTTAAATCAAATTTTGAAAAAGGTGAGAGTTCAAATAATCCAACATTAGTTCTTGCATTTTTTGTTTCAAATTCTGCACTTGGATACCAATTTTGAAAGTTGTAACTATATTTATAATCTTTATTCTTTTCATCTTTTGAAAACCACATTGGTCTTTCATATCCACCTGAGACACCAAAACATGCGCCATGTTTTTTTAAATCATCATGATAAGGAAGAGTTATAACATTCCTTGAAGTTTTGTGTTGTTTGTACGGCCAATGCATTCCATATAAGTCTCCAAGAGTTTCTGTAACTCTTTCTTTGATAAAATTTATTTCTGAATGAAATTTTTGAAATCTTTTAATATCATAACTAAATATATCTTCATTGATATGTCCATTCATTAACCATTCAGCTGTAACTTTACCAACTCCACCTGCGCTTGCTATTCCAATACTGTTTAATCCACAACAAACAAAAAAGTTTTTAACCTCAGGAACTTCACCAAGTAATGTATTAGTGTCTGGTGTAAAAGATTCTGGACCTGCAAAAAATTTTCTAATTCCAACCTTCTCTAATATTGGAAATCTTCTCATACATGCTGTTAGATATGGCTCAAAATGTTCAAAATTTTCTGGAAATTCTCCAAAAGAAAAGTCTTCTGGAACTTTATTAGTTTTATCAAATGCAGGAATGGATTTTCCCTCAAAAATACCTAACAATAATTTACCCGCATCCTCTTTAATGTAAGTTCTACTGTCAAAATCTCTTATTACTGGTAAATCTTTTGGGACTTCTTTTATTGGTTCTGTGATTACATAAAAGTGTTCAGCTGGATATAGTGGAATACTTACACCTAATTTTTCACCAATTTGTCTTGACCACATACCGGTTGCTAAAACAATGTATTCGCATTCTATTTTTTGACCATTAACGACAACACCTTCTATTCTTTTATTTTTAACTAATATGTCTTCAACAGGAGAGTCTTCAAAAATTTTAGCACCTTCTGCTCTTGCAGCTTTAGCAAGTAATTGAGTTATTCCTGATGGGTCCCCTGATCCATCTCCAGGCATTAAAATACCACCTAACAAATCATCATTTTTAATTAATGGAACTTTTTCTTTTATTTGATCTTTATTTAAAATTTGAACATCAACATTAAAAAGTTGAGCAGTTGTTGCTTGTCTTTTTAGTTCTTGCCATCTGCCCTCTTCTTGAGCAATTGACATTGCGCCGTTCAAACGAAGTCCCGCAGAATGATCTACTTTCTTTTCAAGTTCTTTATATAAATCTAAAGAATATTTTCTAATTTTTGTAATTGTTGCAGAAGGACCTAATTGACTAACTAATCCTGCAGCATGCCAAGTGGTACCTGAAGTTAGTTTATCTCTTTCTAAAAGAATAACGTCTTTCCAACCAAACTTAGCTAAATGATAAGCGCAAGAGCATCCAACAACTCCACCGCCAATAACGACAACTTTAGTTGAACTAGGAATCTTTTTCATAACTCATCATAACAGCGGACAATTTTTGTACCAATATTTATTTTTTTATAGTCCAGCCATTCTTTTTCAAAGCTTTTATTAAATTATCACGCATCTCGTCTCTAGATGTTTTTTGGTCGCCTATTTTCTCAAAGAATACTGGTTCTAAACCTTTATCCTTTTTTGATTTAAAATAGTTTTTTATTGATTGTATTATTATTTTCATTTGCCTCCTTTAGCGTTGTGTTTAAAGTCTCAGCAAGTAGAGTTATTTTCTAAATCAAGACTAATTTTAATATTACAAAATTAATTGTTAATTACAATTAATATTTTGAAGATATTCTTCAGTATTCTCAGAATCTTGTGCAGCTCTTAAGAAATAATATAAAACAGTGTTAGTAATTTCGCCTTTAACGAAACTTCTTGTATTATTAGGGTCTACTTTAATTGTGCCCCCAAATCCGTAGTTAGTAATGAACTTAGATTTAATTAAATTTTGTAATTTTTGACTTGGATCATCCCTTAAAAGAAAACATAAAGTATTGTTTGGATCAAGCAATCTACCTTTTGTAATCCAAATACCAGCTGCCTCACCCGATCCTGCAAAACTTAAAGTAAAAACGTCATCAGGTGAATAAGAAAATGTAAACCAAGCTTCTCTGCCGTCATCTGCATAACCTGTAACCCTTTTTTCAATAGCTAGTGAATACGAAAAACTAAAGAAAAATATTAATATAAATAATTTTATAATTTTTTTCATAAATTAACTGTTAAATCTAAACTCTTTTAGAAATATAAAATAAAAAATAAAAGTTAACGGATTTCTAATCATATGGCCTAAAAAGAATATGTCATAGCCATTTCTGTTAGCATACATTATGTCTCCAGCAATTGCTGCAACAATTAATAATAATGGAAATATTAATGCAACTTGAAAACTTAATTCTTTATAAATTTTAAATATTAATAAAGCAGATATATACCCCGCTAAAGTGCCTGCGATTATAGAAGAAATTATTCTTCCTAAAAAAAATGGGAATTTAATAAATGATATAAAATTATTAAACCACACATATAATTCACCAATTATATTTCCAAATATTTGAGCTAAAAAAACAATTGGAGCAAATAATAAAGATACAAGAATGGTAACTACATATATTTTCATTGACTTATTTTTTTATTGATTTTGTGGAAATTAAAAAAATATATACCAGCTGTAACAAAGTTTATAGGTAGCCAGATTTCACGTGTCAAATGCACTGGTATTATTGGATTATATAAAATTGCTATAATTGAGAAAATAATAATAGTTTCATTTATGCCTTTAAAATTTTTGTATGTATCAAATATGATATAAGCGGCTGTTATTGATACAATAAATCTTAGAAATATGTAAAATCCATAAGGAAAAGAAATTAACGGGGCAAGAATTAAAAGCACTCCTGGAAAAAGGAAAAATATTAACAGTGCATTTTTGCTCATTATTTTTATTCGCCGATGATAACTGACCCAAGCCACGCTAAAATTACTACAGGAACCATTGCAAGATAACTTACAATAAACAATGTCCAATCGCCTAAGGCGAAGGCTGCATAAAATGGTGCAATTGCATAAACAAAAGGAAATAGAAAAAACGATAAATAAGCAAACCAGTCAGGAAAAATCGAAAAAACTATTTGAAAACTTAAATATGTGCCGTAAAGACCTGCGCCTAATCCTGTTATACCTGCAAGAATATAAAAAAATGTTCCTACGATTTTTTTCATTAATACCTACCTTTTTTTCTTTTTTTTTTTAATTGTTTTCTTTTTTTTTACTTTAGATGGAGTAACGTTTTTTGGATTTGGTGTGAAATTATCAGTAAACGAAAAATTTGAATTTTGAACTTGTTGTTTCTGCATTAAAGAACCGATAGCTGCGGTTACCATTGCAGGCACTACGAATAACAATCCAGGAATTGTCAATACTAATGCACCAAGCCAATGCCAATTTAGTACGTCTAAAGCTCCAAAAAAAGTTCCTATAGTTAAAGGAAGCATTATTCTTAAAAAAAATGCTATAAAAATTGCGACAAAAGCTGCGATTGTTCCTAAATGATATTCGATACCTAGGTATCCGACTACCATTTGAACTATACCTACAATAAGAAAGGCAATTCCTGAAAAAGCACCTAAATAGCCCATATAATATGGTAGCTTATAGAGATGCGATATCAATAAAAAAATATATTATTTATTATTCTTTAAAAATTATGAGTTTTTTTTACTCAGTCAAAGTAGATATCCAGCCCCACATAAAAAATAGCCAAACAGCGGTATAAACAAATTTTTGAGTTGTATTTCTATGTTTTACAATTTCTGGGTCATTGCTAAACATAGTGTAGCCCCAAAGACCAGACATTACTACAATTCCTAAATACATTATAATTTCCACCTGCATAAAAATTTTAGTTTAATTTTTTAATGCTTCTGTGGCATTAACATATTCGTGACCAAAAACATCTGCAACAGCCTTGTAAGTCACATGTCCTTTGTGAACATTAAGCCCTGCTAAGAAATTCTTATCTTCACCTAAAGCTTTTTGATAACCTTTATTAGCTAATTTTACTAAATAAGGAAGGGTTGCTTTATTTAGTGCAAATGTTGAAGTTCTTGGAACTCCACCAGGCATGTTAGCAACGCAATAATGAACAACATCATTAACTATATAAGTTGGGTCGCCATGAGTAGTTGGCTTGCTTGTTTCAACACATCCACCTTGATCTATTGCAACATCAACTATCACAGAACCTCTTTTCATCAATTTTAACATATCTTTGGTAACTAATTTTGGTGCCTCTGCACCAGGTATTAATACACCACCTACTAATAAATCAGCTTCAGAAACTAACTTATTTAAATCAACTTTATCACTTTGCTCAGGAATAATTTTATCTCCAAACATTTTAACTAATTGTTTTAATCTTTCTTCAGACTTATCAACTATATGAACTTTAGCTCTCATACCTGTTGCAATAATTGCAGCATTCTCTCCTACTACTCCACCACCTAAGATCAATACATTTGCCGGTTCACCACCAGGTGCTCCACCTAATAAAATACCTCTACCCTTTTGATTTTTTTCCAAACAATGTGCTCCAGCTTGAACTGACATTCGGCCAGCAACTGCACTCATAGGTGCAAGTAATGGAAGTCTGCCATTATCATCTGTAACAGTTTCATAAGCAATATTTACACTTTTAGATTTAATTAGTCCTTCTGTAAGTTCTTTTGCAGCTGCTAAATGAAGATAAGTGTAAAGTATTTGATTTTCTCTTAACATGTCCACCTCAACCTTTTGAGGTTCTTTTACTTTAACTATTATGTCTGCATCATTAAAAATGTCACCAGCAGTTTTTACAATTTTTGCACCTGCTTTAGTATACTGATCATTATCAAAACCAGCTTCAAAGCCACCATTGTTTTCAACTAATACTTCATGGCCTTCTCCTATTAAAGTTTTGACACTTTCTGGAGTTAATCCTATTCTATTTTCTTGAGGCTTTATCTCTTTTGGAACGCCAATTTTCATAAAGAAAATTAATTCTTTTTACTTTTGCTATAGTTCGTAATTCCTGTTCTTAGCTTATCAATTATTTCATCAATATGTTTTTTCTCACAAATAAACATTGGTGCAATAATTAAACAATCTCCGGTTGCTTTAAAATTTACTCCTGCATCATAACAATGTTTAAATGTTGCAAGTCCTGCTCTACCTGGTTTTGTATCCATCTTAATGTCAATGCCACCCATCATTCCATATCCTCTAATATTTTCAACTACATCAATATCTTTTAATGAGAATAAACCTTCTTGGAAATAAGGAGCTAATTCTTTTGCTCTATTAAAAATATCTTCTTTTTCAAATATATCTTGAACCGCTAATGCTGCTGCAACAGATATTGGAATTCCAGAATAAGTATAACCGTGGAAAAGCTCAATAACTCCTTTAGGAGAATTATCCATTACCGCATCATAAATTTCTTCTTTACATGCAACAACACCAAAAGGAACAATTCCATTAGTTGTAGCTTTTGCCATTGTCATTATATCAGGTGTAACACCAAACTCTTGAGCACCAAAAGTTGAACCTGTTCTACCCCATCCTGTAATGACTTCATCAAAAATTAAAAGAATATTATGTTTATCACAAAGTTCTCTAAGTCTTTGTAAATATCCAACTGGTGGAACTAATGTTCCAGTAGATCCTGCAATTGGTTCTACAATACATGCTGCAATATTTTCAGCACCAAAGTTTGTACATATTCTCTCTAAATCATTTGCAATTTCTGCGCCTGTTTCTGGTTGACCAGATATAAATTTATGTTCGTCTAAATGCGTATGTCTCATGTGAACTACACCCGGCATTAAAACACTTGCATATGCTTTGACGTTATTAATCATCCCACCTACTGAAGTGGCACCAATATTCATACCGTGGTAAGCTCTTTCTCTTCCAACAAATCTAAATCTTTGTCCTTCTCCTCTTGCTTTATGGTAAGCGATACTAATTTTAATTGCTGTTTCAACAGCAGTTGATCCACATATTGTATAAAAAATTCTATTTAAATTTCCTGGTGTATGTTTTGAAATTCTTGTTGCTAACTCAAATGATCCACCGAAACCTTGTTGGAACGGTTGAGCATAATCTAGAGTTTTTAGTTGATTTGTAATTGCATCAATAATTTCCATTCTACCATGACCTAATGGATTACAAAAAAGACCAGAGCTTGCATCAATTTGTGTATTGCCTTCGTGATTTTTTAAATAAACACCTTTTGCTTCTGTAATTAATCTTGGTCTTTCTTTAAAGTCTTTATTGGATGTGAATGGCATCCAATGTTCATTTAAAGAATTTGGTATTGATGGTTTTTGACTCATTTTTTTATATTCTTAATCTTTAGACTAAATCATTAAATTTAACTATAAAATTATAATAGTTTGATACAACTTAAAATTGAATAGATAATTGTGTCGCCCCAAACCATACAATAAGATCGTTTACTTTGGTCTCTTTTTCAACTTTAATACTCTTTATAAATTTAAATAAGGAGAGGAATAAATGAAAAAAATACTAAGTTTTATTCTTGGAACTATTTTAGCTCTTAACCTTACTATTTCAGTTGCTAATTCAGCTGCAAAAGAAGTTAGAGTTGCTTACTTCTTAGAATGGCCAAGTCCGAATTTAGAGGACATGATGAAAAAAAACTTTGCAAAAGCATTAGGTGTACCAGTTAAGTGGACAAACTTCACAAACGGTGGAGCAATGACTGATGCAATGTTAGCTGGAGATATTGATATTTCTTATTCACAAGGTTTAGTACCTTTCATTAACGCAGTTAAATCAAAAGCACCAATTAAGCTTGTTGATATAGCTATGGAATATGGAATGGGTGGAACAACTTGCGTAACTTCAAATGCTTCTGGTATTACAAAAGCTAATGCTACAGAACTTGAAGGTAAAAAAGTTGCTGTACCACTAGGAACAATGGCTGAATACGTTTTTGATGAAAGTATGAAAGTTGTTGGAGCTGATAGAAAAAAAATGGATATCATTCAAATGGATCCTGAAGAAGGAGCTGCTGCATTAGTAAGTGGTGATGTTGTAATGGCATGTTTATTTGGTGGTAATTCAATCAAAGCTGCAACTGCAGTTGGTACTAGATTACTTACAGTTCAAGAAGCAAGAGATGCTGGTATTCTTGGAATAGATATTACTTCAGTAACTACAAAGTTTATGAAGGAAAACCCAGGTATGCTAAGAACTTTTATTGAAGTAACTCACGAAGCAAACGAAAGATATAGAAATGGCAAAAGCGACATGAACGCTATGTCAAAAGCTTCAGAAATGAAAGTTGCTGATATGAAAGAAACTTTAAGTGGTTTCAAATTTTTAACACCTGAGGAGACTAAACAGTCTATGACTAAAGGAAATCTTGATGCATTCTTAAAAGGAATGGGAACACCAAGAGGGAACGTAGACACTAGTTTCTTACCTTTATAATCTAAAGGTTTAATAAAATTAAATAGGCGCCAATTTTCTAATTGGTGCCTATTTTTTTTATGAGAATTTTAATATAAAGTCATCTTATGAGTGATTTAGTTTCACAAAATTTAAATATGATCTTTAAATCTCCTAAGGGGGAGACTGTTCATGCATTAAAAGATTTAAATTTTACAATTAAAAAAGGTGAGCTTTTAACTGTATTAGGTCCATCAGGTTGTGGAAAAACAACATTATTAAATATTGCAGCTGGTTTTATTAGACCGACTTCTGGGACTATCACTTTAGGTAACAATGAAATTAATGGACCTGGGGTTGATAGAGGAATGGTTTTCCAGCAAGGTGCTCTGTTTGAATGGTTAACAGTTTCTGAAAATGTAAACTTTGGTCTTAGAATGAAAAAGAAAGATCCAGAAGAAACTCAAAAAAAAGTTGATGAGTGGTTAGAAATAGTTGGTCTAAAAGGATTTGGAAATACGCCTACCTATCAATTATCTGGTGGTATGCAGCAAAGGGTTGCCCTTGCAAGATGTTTAATTAATGATCCAGATTTAATTTTAATGGATGAGCCTTTGGGTGCATTAGATGCATTAACAAGAGAAAAAATGCAGTCGTTAGTTTTAAAAATTTGGAAGGAAACTGGAAAGACAATCATACTAATTACTCACTCAGTTGAAGAAGCATTGTTACTTGGTGAAAGATTATATGTCATGGCGCCAAGACCTGGTCGAATACATAAAGAATACAAACTTCCATTTGCAGAAATGGGATTAATAGATGATTTAAGAGAAATCAAAAAAAATAAAGAGTTCTCATCTAAAAGAGAAGAAATTCTATCTATGATTTGGAATATGGAAGAAGAAATAATGGGGAAAGATAATTAATGTTTACTCAATTTATAACAATCTTAATTCTTGTATCCATTGTTGGATGTATTCTTTACGGAAGAAGATTAATTAAAACAGAAAAAGTTGATGCTGTTTTTGGTAATCCTGAAAGAGCTAAAGGTGGTACTCACTGGATTATTGTTGGAAGTAGTGCGATCCTGCTTGTCTGGCTTTATTATTCGTGGGATATCGCTAAAGGATTTTATCCAAAATCTGCAAATGAATTATGTCAGGTCGCTAAAGTAAATGAGTCTTTACTTGGATTAAAATATCAATTCCCAATCGAAGAAAGAGAATTCAAAAGTACCTCTATTATAAAAATCGAAAATAAAAATCTAAGTAAAATTAGTAATGAAATACAAAGTTCACAACAATTAAACTCACAGCAAAAAACCACATTAGTTGGATTTATAAATAAAACATCTCAGTTAATTCCATTACTTACAAATGAAAATTTAATGGAGATGGATACTAAAATAAAAATTAAAGAAATGACTGATGAATTAAGGCTTTTAAGTTCAAACTTTAAAAAGAAAGATTATCCATTTGAAACTCCTGATGAAAAAAGTGCAAGACAAATTGCAGTTTCTGAACAAGGAGATTGGGGTATTATAAAAGTGCAAGCAGGAACTGGATCAATAGAAAATACTATTGAAGTTCCTTTAATTGCCGCAACTGATAGAGGTTTAAAATTCCAAGCAGCTGCAGAAGAGCTTACAATTATTAATGATAAATTCTTTAAATTAAGAAATCATAATCCTCAATTTAAAAATTCAATTAAACAACTTAAAGAGGATATAAAAGCGTACAGAAAAGATTTAAGTGATGCAGAAGAAATAGCATCAAACTATGCAAAAGATATTGTTAAAATTGCAAGAAGAATAGAATTTGCAAGCATTTATCCGCCAAGCGCTCTTAATGAAATGCAAAATGCAATTGTTGAATTTGATAATCTTCAAAAAGCAGAACAAGGTGGTTTAAGATTTGTTGATATATTTTTATTTCCTGCTGGAACAATTGTTTCAAGTGGAACAAGTTGTTCTGAACAAGGATCTGGTAGATGGTTACCAAAACCATCTGATACGTTAAATAAGTTTATCTTAATGTCAAAACCAAGCGTTGGTTACAAAAATATTCCATTACTTTGGATTGATATGATGGATGTTAGTAAAATAGTTGGATTTATTTTACCTGACTGGATTGCAGATATTTTACCAGGAGAATACCCAGTTCATTCATCTGATGGTGTTGTTAAACAAAACTTTAAGGGAAAAGTTTTAAAAGTTGTTACAGGTGACTTTAAATTGTTCAAAATTCCAGTGCCTTATGGACATATCTGGGACTCTTTTTTAAGAGTATTTTTAGGTTTAGTCTTTGGAATTTTAATTGGTGTCCCTTTAGGTTTATTTATGGGATTAAACAGATTTGCAAAAGGTTTCTTTGATCCATTGATTGAGCTTTATAGACCTGTACCACCTTTAGCTTGGGCTCCACTTATTATTTCAGTTCTTGGAATAGATAATACTGGAAAAGTATTTTTATTATTTATGGTTTCGCTATCTATTATGATTATTTCTGCAAGAGCTGGTGCATCTGGTACACAATTATCAAAAATTCATGCTGCTCACTCCCTTGGAGCATCAAAGAAACAAATATTAAGATATGTGATATTTCCAAACTCATTACCTGAAATTTTAACAGGAATTAGAGTTGCTGTTGGAATGTGTTGGGGAACTTTAGTTGCAGCAGAGTTTTTAGCAGGAACTACAGGTATTGGATTTGTAGAAAACGTTGCAAAAAAATATTTTCAATATGAAGTTATTTGGATAACCATATTTATTATGGGTATGCTGGGACTATTATTCGACGTTACATTGAGAAAAATAATAGATAAAACAATACCATGGCGTGGAAAAGGATAATATTTTTTATATTTTTATTCTCAGTTTCGTCTGAAGCAGCAGAATTAAATTTTAAAAAGATTGCTGATTTTAGAAGTCCTTGGGGATCTACATTTGTATCTAATAATGAAATACTTTTAACTGAGTTATCTGGTAATTTAAAATTAATCAATATCGAAAGTGGTTCTATCACGGAGGTTAAACATAACTTAAAAGTGTTAGAAGATGGTCAAGGTGGTTTGTTAGATATCTTATATAAAGATGGTGTAGTTTGGGTAAGTTATTCTGAAGATCATGGAAAATCAAAAACAACAACTTCAGTTGCAAGAGGAAATTTTAATAAAGATCAAATAGATTTTAAAAATATATTTGTTGCATCTCCACCAATAAATTCTGGATATCACTTTGGATCAAGATTAGCTATTAAAGACAATTATCTTTTTGCATCAGTTGGTGAAAGAGGTGAAGGAATGATAGCTCAAGATCCAACAAAACATCCTGGAAGTATAATTAGAATTAATACAGATGGAAGTATTCCAAAAGATAATCCAAAATTTATTGACAAAAAAGATTGGCTACCTGAAATTTTTCAAATAGGTGTTCGAAACCCACAAGGTTTAACATTAAACCCTTTTGATCAAAAAATTTATGCAAGTAACCATGGAGCAAGAGGTGGAGATTGGTTTGGTGAAATTAAAAAAGGAGAAAACTATGGTTGGAAAGTTCTTGGTTGGGGTGGAACAAATTACAGTGGAACTAAGATTGGACCAAAGTGGTTACCCGGCTACACAAAAGCAATCAAATATTGGGTGCCTTCAATTGCAACAAGTGCAATAACAATTTATAAAGGTGAAGAATTTAAAGAGTGGAATGGTCATGCTTTAATTACATCTCTTAAAGATATGTCACTTAGAAAACTTGATTTTTCCAACTTAGAAAATGTTAAAGAAGAAGTCATATTTAAAAGAGAAATCGGAAGAATTAGAGACATACAAGTCCATCCAGTTAGTGGTAAGATCTTTTTTTTAAGTCAGGATGCTTTATGGCTAATGCAAAAAAATTAACAAACATAATTATTAAAGTATTAAAGAACAGAGGTTTAAGTCCAACGCACGCCATGATTAGTGCCAAAGCATTAATTAATGCAGAATTAGTTGGTGCTCATTCTCATGGGTTATCGAGACTTAAGATGTATTGTGATAGAATTGATAAAAAGGTTATCAATCCTAAACCAAAAATTAAAATAAAAAAAATATCTAATTCGATTTCATATGTAGATGCTAATAACTCCATTGGATTTGTTGCAGCTGATATCGCCATTAAATCATTAATAAAAAATACAAAAAAAACTGGAATTGGAATGGTTGGTGTAAAAAATTCTGGCCACTACGGTTTATCTAGTTATTTTGTCGAACAAGCTGTTAAAAAAAATTTAATGGTATGGTGTTTTACAAATGCACCACCAGCTATTGCACCATATGGATCAAAGAAAACTTTATTTGGAACAAACCCGATTTGTTTTGGAACACCCTCAGGTAATAAAGTTCCATTTATATTAGATACATCAGTATCAATGATTAATAGAGGTAAAATAAGAGTAGCGGCTAATTTAGGTCATAAAATTCCTTTAGGTGTAGCTTTAGATAAAAATGGAAAGCCAACTACAGATCCAATTAAAGCTCTTAAAGGTGTACAATTACCTATTGCAGGATTTAGAGGATCAGGTTTAGCTTGGATGGTTGATATATTAAGTGGAGTTATGACAGGTGCAAACCATGGAGGTAAAGTGAGAGATCCATTTGATGATTTTAAAGGACCACAAAATGTTGGACATTTATTTATGGCAGTAAAACCAAATATTTTTATAGGAAGTAATTATATTAAAAGAATTAAAGATAACATAAAAATTATAAAGAAATTACCGAAAATTAAAGGAGTTAAAGAAATAAATTTTCCTGGTGAAGGTACAAAAAAAAGATATAAAAAAAATATGAAAAAGAATATTCCAATACCTAAAAGTATTATGGAAGATTTAAAAAAATTAAATGCTATCTAATAAACAAATAATTTGTCCAAATAATTTACTGGATGCCTCTATAAAAAAGAAAGGTGCAACAGCTGCAATTGTTAATGCTGGAAAACCTCTTCCAATGCAATCTGTAATGGATGCTGTTAAAGAAGATTTAATCAAACCAATATTTATTGGTGATAAAGAACAAATTCAAAAATGTGCTAATGAAATTCAATTTGATATTTCAGGTTATGAAGTAATTCATGAACCAGTAGAAAATAATACAGCAGCAGTTGCAGCTAAACTTGCAATGCAGGGCAAAGTTAAGATTATAGTAAAGGGTCATATTCATACGGATATATTGATGAAAGAAGTTTTAAAAAGAGAATATAAACTTCTTGGTAAAACTAGATTAAGTCATGTTTGGCATATGACGTTAGAAAAAGATGATAAGCCATTAATAATCACTGATGGTGCTTTAAATGTTTTACCGAATGTTAAAACAAAAATGCATATATTAAAAAATGTTATAGATTTTTCAAAAAGAATTGGAAACAACAGACCAAAGGTTGCTGTATTATCAGCAACAGAAGAAGTTTTAGATAGTATTCAAAGTTCAATGGAGGCAAAAGAAATTACTGAACTTTCAAAAAAAGAAGGTTTAGATGCAGATGTATTTGGTCCTTTGGCTTTTGATAACTGCATCTCAAAAAAATCTGCAGAAATTAAAGGAATTAAAAATGTAGTTGCAGGAGATGCTGATGTTCTTTTAGTTCCTAGTGTTGAAAGTGGAAATGCTTTAGTAAAAATGATGATTTATTTTATGGGAGCTTGTGCAGCTGGCGTTGTAATTGGAGGAAAAGTACCAGTAGTTATTACAAGTAGATCAGATGAAGCAACGGCCAGATTAGCTTCTATTGCTGCTGCAGTTGTTGCATTAGATCAATAAAACAATATAAATTTGAAAAAATGACAATTAAATATTTAAAAAAAGCATCTAAAACTGCATCAACAGATGACACTAAAACAAAAGATATAGTTCAAAATCTTTTAAAAGAATTAGAAAAATCAAAAGAAGAAGGTTGTAAAGAATTAACTAAAAAATTTGATA
>CACKJD010000007.1 GCA_902600485.1 uncultured Pelagibacteraceae bacterium | reverse complement strand
ATCTGGTATAAACGATGGTGCAGCCGGTGTATTACTTACCACAAGAGATTTAGCAGAGAAAAAAAATTTAGATATCCAAGCAAAAATTGTTTCTTGGGCCACTTCTGGAGTTGATCCAACTTTAATGGGTTTGGGACCTATTCCGTCCTCTACAAAAGCTCTTGAAATTGCTGGTTGGAGTATAAATGATTTAGATTTAATAGAGTGTAATGAAGCTTTTGCTGCACAAACAATTGCAGTTGTTAAAGAGCTTAAAGTCCCTAAAGAAAAGTTAAATGTTAATGGAGGAGCAATTGCTATAGGTCATCCAATCGGAGCATCAGGTGCAAGATTGATAGTCACATTAATTCATGAAATGATCAAAAGAGATAATAAAAAAGGTTTAGTTACTCTTTGTATAGGTGGTGGTATGGGTATTTCTATGTGTATTGCTCGCGATTAATATTTTAAAGATTTTAAGTTCTTATTTAATAGCGCCAATTGTATCCATACTCTTGCATCAAATTTTTTGCTATTATCTCTTTTTAATAATAATTTTTTTAATAAATTAATCATTTTAATACTTTCATATTTAAGGATGTCAAAAAAAAGATATAAATATGTTATAAATATAGCTTCAAATAATGAAAAAAGATCTTTTAGTACCTGATATTGGTGATTTTGAAAACGTTGAAATTATAGAGCTGTTAGTAAAACAAGGCCAAAAAATTTCTATTAACGATCCAATAGTAACATTAGAAAGTGATAAATCTAGTGTTGAAGTACCATCAACAGAGGAAGGAGTTATAGAAAGCATATCAGTCAAGATAGGAGATAAAGTTTCAAAAGGTGATAAATTAGTTTCAATTTCTGTAGAGGGCGGAAGTGAAAAAATCGAGGAAGTTAAGGAAGCTAAAAAAGATACGGAAATACCAAAAGATACAGAAAAAATTATAAGCGATGCAGAAAAAATACAAAAAATTGATGAACCAAAAATTATCAGACAAGAAGTTTCTGGAGCTAAAAAAACTTCCAAACTAGAAAATTCAAAAATCGAGATTGTTTCAGATACAAATGATATAGATCCTAGTGAGACTAAAGAGTGGCTTGAGTCATTATCTGCAGTACTTAATAGCGATGGTAAAGAACGGGCACAATATATAATTAGACAATTGATAGAGCACTCGTACAGAGAAGGTTCTGGATTAGTAATGTCTAGAAATACTCCGTATATTAATACAATACCTCCTGAGGAAGAAAAAAAATTACCTGGTGATCAAAATATAGAGAGAAAAATTAGATCTTTAATTAGATGGAACGCAGCAGCTATGGTTGTAAGAGCTAATAAAAAAAACCCAGAATTAGGTGGACACATTGGAACTTTCGCTTCAGCTGCAACTTTATACGATGTTGGAATGAACCATTTTTGGAGAGCAAAAAATAATAAGTTTGGAGGAGATTTAATATATTTTCAGGGTCATAGTGCTCCAGGAATTTATGCAAGATCTTATCTTGAAGGAAGATTAACCGAAAAACAATTAGATAATTTCAGACAAGAAGTTAAACCGGGTGGACTGTCATCTTATCCACACCCATGGTTAATGCCAGAGTATTGGCAGTTTCCAACCGTATCAATGGGATTAGGTCCTATGCTTGCAATTTATCAGGCAAGATTTATGAAATACCTGATTAATAGGGGTCTCATTAAAGATGAAGGTAGAAAGGTTTGGGCTTTCTTAGGAGATGGAGAAATGGATGAACCAGAATCTTTAGGAGCTATAGGTTTAGCAGCTAGAGAAAATTTAGATAATTTAATTTTTGTTGTTAATTGCAACCTTCAGAGATTGGATGGACCAGTAAGAGGTAACGGAAAAATTATCCAAGAGCTTGAGGGTATTTTTAGAGGAGCTGGCTGGAATGTGCTTAAGGTAATTTGGGGTTCTTATTGGGATCAATTATTAGCTAATGACAAAAAAGGCCTGTTAGTAAAAAGGATGAACGAAGCTGTTGATGGTGAATACCAAGCTTTTAAAGCTAAAGGTGGATCATATGTAAGAGAAAAGTTTTTCGGAAAATATAAAGAATTAAAAGATATGGTGTCAACTATGACAGACCAAGATATTTGGAAACTTAATAGAGGTGGGCATGACCCACATAAAGTTTATGCAGCATATCATAACGCTGTTAATAACACTGGCCGACCAACTGTAATTATTGCCAAAACTATTAAAGGTTACGGTATGGGTAAATCTGGAGAAAGTATAAATACAACTCACCAACAAAAAAAATTAGATGTGAAAGATCTTATGTATTATAGAGATAGGTTTGATGTTCCATTAACAGACGAGCAAGTAAAAAATATTCAATATTATAAACCTGATGAAAATTCAGAGGAGATAAAATATTTAAAAGATAGAAGAATTAAACTTGGTGGAAATATTCCTGAAAGGTCCACTTTTGCTAAATCAATTAAAACTCCACCAAAAGATATTTTTGATGCTCTTAAAAAGTCAACTGGATCAAAAGAAATGTCTACTACAATGGCACTTGTTAGAATGCTTACCAATCTTTTAAGAGATAAAAATGTTTCACCAAGATTAGTTCCTATCATTCCAGATGAAGCCAGAACTTTTGGAATGGAAGGTTTCTTTCAAAAAATTGGTATATACGCTCACGAAGGGCAAAAGTATGAGCCAGTAGACTCAGAACAATTATTTTCTTATAGGGAAGATAAGAAAGGTCAAGTTTTAGAAGAAGGTATTACTGAAGCTGGATCAATGTCATCTTGGATAGCAGCAGGCACTGCATACACAAATCATGATATTGAGATGATCCCTATCTATTTATTCTACTCAATGTTTGGTTTTCAAAGAGTTGGAGATTTTGCTTGGGCTGCTGGTGACAGTCAAGCAAGAGGTTTTTTAATTGGAGCAACATCTGGAAAGACAACACTTGCAGGAGAAGGTTTACAGCACCAAGATGGTCATAGTCATATTATTGCATCTACAATTCCAAACTGTGTTTCATATGACCCGACTTTTGCTTATGAATTAGCTGTAATTTTTAGAGACGGGTTGAAGCGAATGCATGAAAATAAGGAAAATATTTTTTACTATATAACAACTTTAAATGAAAACTATCCACATCCAGAAATACCTAATGAGAAAGGTATTGAAGACTCAATTTTAAAAGGAATGTATAAATTAAAATCTATAAACAGGAATAAAAAAACTAAAATTACTCTTCTAGGATCAGGTGCAATTCTTAGAGAGATGTTAGAGGCATCGGAAATTTTAGATAAAGATTACAAAATTGATTCAGAGATATGGAGTGTAACAAGTTATAATGAATTAAGAAGAGATGGTTTAGAAGTTGAAAGACAAAATTTACTTAATCCTAATCAAGAGCCAAAAAAAACATATGTTGAAAAATGTTTAAAAGACTCTGAAGGACCTATATTAGCTGCATCAGACTATATGAGAATTTCATCTGATCAAATAAGACCATATACTAACAAGAGTTTTTATTCCCTTGGTACAGATGGGTACGGAAGAAGTGATACAAGAAAAAATCTAAGAAACTTTTTCGAAGTTGATAAAAAATATATTGTTACCTATGCTTTGAGTGTTCTTTCAAAAGAGCAATTAATTGCATCAAAATACGCTGAGGAAGCTATCAAAAAATACAATATTGATAAAAATAAACCAATGCCAACTAAGTTATAAAGATGAACCAAATTATACATGCGAGTCCAAAGGTAAGAAAGTTTGCAAGGCAACTTGGAGCAGACATTTCTCAATTAAAAGGGTCGGAAAGAAATGGCAGGATTACAGAGGATGATGTCCGAAATTTTATAAAAAATCAAATTAAACAACAAGAAAACACTCCAAAGAAATCAATAAAAGATGAAAAAAAGAAATTAGAGTTTGATCATAGTGAGTTTGGCGAAATAGAAATAACACAAATGCCACGTATAAAGAGGTTGGCAGCACCAAATTTATCTGAATCCTGGCGAACGATTCCGCATGTAACTCACCATGATGAAGCTGATGTTACTGAACTTGAAAGTTTTAGAAAAAATTTGAAGGATAATTTTACCGGTGAAAAGAAAAAAATAACGCCCTTAGCTTTTATTATTAAAGCTCTAGTGAATAGTTTAAAAAAATTTCCACATTTTAATTGCTCTATTAAGGATGAAGAAAACTACGAACTTATATTAAAAAAATATTTTCATATAGGAATAGCAGTTGATACAGAACATGGTCTAATGGTACCAAAAATAAGAAATGCAGATAGCAAAAAGATAGAAGATTTATCAATTGAACTTAAGGATATAAGTGAAAAATGTAGAAATTTAAAAATTGATAAAAAAGAATTTTTTGGAGGCTCTATGACAATTACAAGTTTAGGAGGTATTGGTGGGACTTTTTTTACACCGATTATCAACCCTCCTGAAGTTGCAATATTAGGTATTGGCAAAATAGTAGAGCGAAGTAAAAATTTAATGCTTCCATTATCTTTGTCTTATGATCACAGGGTAGTTAATGGTGCCGATGCAGCAAGGTTATGTAATGAATTAAAAGATAACCTTGGGCAAAATTTCGCTTATAAACTATCACTATAATTTAATGACAAAAAAAGCTTCCCTAGCAAGTGCACTACTTTGTTGTTTTATTTGGGGAACGACTTTTATTGCACAAGATACAGGTATGGACAACATAGGGCCCTACACTTTTAATGGCGTAAGATTTATGGTTGGTTTCTTTGCTTTATTACCTATTTTTTTATTGATAGAAAAAAAAAATTTCACATCAGAATTTAACAAAGACAAAAAAAAATTTGTATATTTATCTTTTTCAATTGGTATTTTTCTCTTTTTAGGAACTGCTTTGCAACAAGTTGCTCTATTATACACAGATATTGCTAATGCAGCATTTTTTACAATTTTTTACGTTCCAATGGTTCCCTTTATAGTTCTTTTTTTATTTAAAAAAAAAGTTCATTGGAGCGTTTATCCCTCAGTAGTTTTATGTGTAATTGGTGGGTATTTATTGACTAATTTTTATGATGCCACTGTTAGAAAAGGAGACATGTTAGTTATTTTTTGTGCATTTTTTTGGGCTCTACATATTATTTTTATAGGTGAACTCGTAAAAAGTTTTGAGCTACCAATTACTGTTGGTTTAGTACAAACTTTTATTGTATCTGTTCTCTCGTTGTTAATTAGTCTCTATGTTGAGGAAATCAACATTCAAAAAATACTATCTGAAAAATACGAAATCCTTTATGCGGGAGTTTTATCAGGTGGATTTGCATTTGTTTTGCAAATTTATGCTCAAAAGAATATTAATCCTGCCCCTGCAGCTATAATATATTCTTTAGAAGGTGTTTTTGCTGCTATTGCTGCATGGCTAATTCTAAGTCAAGTTTTAAATATAAATAACATTCTTGGATGTGTTTTTATTTTAATTGGAGTTCTGTTATCACAGTTACTTCCAGAAATTAAAAAGGCTAGCTATAAATAATATAAAAAATAAATAAAGATAAAATAATTCTATAAATTACAAATAAATTAAAATTAAAATTTTTTATGAAGATCAAAAAATATTTAATTGTGATATAAGAAAAAATAAAAGATAAGAATATAGATAATATTATTAATGAATTAAAAGCTGCTTCGTTTGTAAATACATCTTTTAAACTTAAAAAACTTGCACCAGCTATTGCTGGTATAGATAAGTAAAAAGATATTTTAGTAGCATCATATCTATCAAAATTCAAAAATCTTCCTGCTGTTATCACTATTCCAGATCTACTTACCCCAGGAAAAAGAGAAGCAATTTGGAACAGTCCAATAATTAAGATTGTTTTTAAATTCAAATCAGTATCTATTTTTTTTGTTACTTTAATTTTATCAGCAAAATAAAGCACAATTGCAAAAATTAACGATAACCAAGCAAGCAGTTTTAGGTTTCTTATAAAATCTATTAAACCTGTCGTATAAATTATAAAGCCAGCTATAATCAGAGGAATAGATCCAATGACCATTAAATTTAAAATTTGTTTATTTTTAAGAATATTTAAGAAGTCTTGTCTGAAATAGAATAGAACTGCTAAAAGAGACCCTAAATGCATTCCAACATCAATCATTAGTGATTGATTTTTAAAATCAAATAATTCTGAAATTATATAAAGATGTGCAGAAGAACTTATTGGTATAAATTCTGAAATTCCTTGAATTAAAGAAAGAATTAAAATTTCGTAATAATCAAACAACATCTTATTTTCTTAGGATATTTCAAAATTATAGCAATAAGATGTATGCATACTTGCTATGCAAAATATGAATTAATGCTAAATTTTCTTACTTTTTTTAAAATTTAGGTCAATTATTATGTCCCAATTTTCATTTATATACTCCATCGCTTATTGTATAAGGGCGATCGATTATGTCAGAAAAAATGCTCAAATTCGTAAATATAGGTCAGCAAAATCCACCTAAAAGAAATACCGATAATAGGAAGGATGATTTTAATGAGATCTATAAGGAATTTATTCATGGAAAAGCTCAAGAACAGTCTAGCCGATGTTCTCAATGTGGAGTTCCATTTTGCCAAGTACATTGTCCTTTAAGTAATAACATACCCGATTGGCTTAAGTTAACAGCTGAGGGCAGACTGGAGGAGGCTTATAATTTAGCTCAAAGCACAAATAACATGCCTGAGGTTTGTGGTAGAATTTGTCCTCAAGACAGATTATGTGAGGGAAATTGCGTAATAGAACAATCTGGTCATGGTACAGTTACAATAGGATCTGTAGAAAAATTTATCACAGATAATGCTTGGGCAAATGGTTGGGTAAAACCAATCAAAATAGAAAAAGAATTAAATCAAAGTATTGGAATAATAGGATCAGGACCAGCGGGCTTAGCTTGCGCCGAACAACTAAGAAAGAAGGGTTACAAAATAACTGTTTACGATCGCTATGACCGTGCAGGAGGTTTATTAATTTATGGAATACCTAATTTTAAACTTGAGAAAGAAGTTGTTGAAAGAAGAATTAAACTTTTAAAAGATGGTGGAATAAATTTTAAATTAAATTTTGAAGTTGGAAAAGATGCAACTTTAGATGAATTAAAAAAAGAGCACGATGCAATACTTATTGCTACAGGTGTTTATAAACCTAGAGAAATAGATATTAAAGGTAGTGATCTTGGAAATATATTTCCAGCAATGGAATTTTTAACAACTTCAAATAAAAAAGGTTTAGGTGATAAAGTTGAGAATTTTGAGAACGGAACCTTAAATGCAAAAGATAAGAACGTAGTAGTTATTGGTGGTGGTGATACAGCAATGGATTGTGTCAGAACTGCTGTTAGGCAAAAAGCTAAATCTGTAAAATGCCTTTACAGAAGAGATAAAGAAAATATGCCAGGGTCTGCAAGGGAAGTTGCTAATGCAGAAGAAGAGGGTGTTGAGTTTGTATGGTTAAGCGGTCCAAAAGAATTTATTGGAAATAATAAAGTTGAAAAAGTTTTAGTAAATAAAATGAAACTAGGTGATCCAGATGATGGCGGAAGGAGAAAGCCAATTATTGATGAAGGATCTGAATATGAGATTGAGACTGATATTGTTATTAAATCTTTAGGATTTGATCCCGAAGATCTACCTAAATTATTTGATGAAAAAAATCTTCAAGTTTCCAAGTGGGGAACAATTAAAATCGACTTCGATACTATGGAAACTAATTTAAAAGGAGTTTTCGCTGCAGGTGATATTGTAAGAGGTGCTTCGCTTGTAGTTTGGGCTATTAAAGATGGTAGAGATGTAGCAGAGAGTATCGATAAATTACTAAAGTCAAAAAGAAAACAGGATTTAAAAGTAGCGTGATCAGATTAAGAAAAAAAAATTTACATTTATTAAAAAAATCAGGTGTTTACCATGAATCCATGGAGCATGATGCTTGTGGTGTTGGTTTAGTTGCATCAACTGATGGAAAAAAATCTCGAAAAGTTGTTGAGTATGGAATTCAAGCTTTAAAAGCTGTTTGGCATAGAGGAGCGATTGATGCAGATGGAAAAACAGGCGATGGAGCTGGTATTCATATAGAAATTCCCTCTGATTTCTTTATTGAAAAAATAGAGGCTACTGGACATAAACACGATGACTCCGAAGTTTGTGTAGGAATGCTTTTTTTACCTAGAAATAATTATTCAGCACAGGAGGAATGTAGATCGATTGTGGAGAGCGAATTAACAAAAAGTAACTTTAATATTTATGGATGGAGACAAGTTCCAGTTGATCCATCAGTGTTGGGTGAAACAGCAGAGTCGAATAGACCTGAAATTACGCAAGTACTTTTTAAACATAATACTAAAGAAGAGAAAGGTAAGAAATTAGAAATAAAACTTTATGAAGCTAGAAGAAAAATCGAAAAGAAAATTTTAGAGGCAAATTTAAATGACTTTTATATTTGTTCATTTAGCTCCAAATCAATCATCTATAAAGGAATGTTTCTCGCTGAAGCTTTATCGGACTTTTATTTGGATTTAAAAGACGAGAGATTTACATCTAGATATGCAATTTTTCACCAACGTTTTTCTACAAACACAGCACCTAGTTGGGACCTAGCCCAGCCATTTAGAGCTTTAGCTCATAATGGAGAGATAAATACATTAAAAGGCAATATTAATTGGATGAGAGTCCATGAGGAAGAAATGTTTAGCCCAATATTTGAGGATATGGAAAATTTAAAACCAGTTATACCAAGTGGTAATTCAGACTCTGCTTCATTAGATAATGTTTTCGAAATACTCAATATCTCTGGACAACCAGCTCCTTTAGCGAAATTAATGTTGATACCAGATGCTTGGTCAAAAAAAAGTAAAATACTACCTGCCGATCACCAAAAATTATTTAATTTTTTAAACAGTACAATGGAACCTTGGGATGGACCTGCAGCTATTGCAGCCACTGATAATGAATGGGTAATTGTAGCAACTGACCGTAACGGTTTAAGACCTATGAGATATACATTGACAAAAGATAATCTTCTTTTTGCTGGCTCAGAGACTGGAATGATTGAGCTTAATGAAAAGAAAATTATATCTAAAGGTAGATTAGGGCCGGGAGAAATTTTAGGAGTTAGAATAGAGAAAGGAAAAGTCTTTAATAATAAAGATATTAAAAATTATCTTGCTAAAGAATATAAACATTTCAATAACCAAATCATCGATTTAGATAAAAAACTACCTATCAAAAATGAAAAAAATATATTTTCAGGAGACAGTTTAAGAAAACTTCAACATTGTTTTGGATATAGTTTAGAGGATTTGGAATTAATACTTCACCCGATGGCAGAAGATGCCAAAGAGGCGACAGGTTCTATGGGAGATGATACCCCGCTTGCAGTCTTATCAAATAAATACAGACCACTTTACCATTTCTTTAGACAAAATTTTAGTCAAGTAACCAATCCTCCAATTGACTCATTAAGAGAAAATAAGGTTATGAGTTTAAAAACTAGATTTGGAAATTTAGGTAATATTTTAGATTTTAATAATTTAACAGAGGAAAATATTTACGTTTTAAATAGTCCTATACTTACAAATAATCAATTTGAAAAATTTGTAAGTTTTTTTGATAAGAATAATAAGACTATTGACTGCACTTTTAATTCTGATGAAAACATAGAGTCTAAACTGAACTCTATCAAGCAAGAGGCTGAAATTTATGTAAGACAAGGTGTAACTCAGATAATATTAAGTGATAAAAATGTTTCTAAAGAAAACTACCCTGTTCCGATGCTTTTATGTATCGGTGCTGTTCATACTCATTTAACAAAAATGAAATTAAGAGGCTATGTTTCAATAAACGTACAGACCGGAGAAGCGCTTGATACACATTCATTTGCTACTCTAATAGGAGTGGGCGCAACTACAGTAAATCCTTATTTAGCCCTAGATAGTTTATATCAAAGATTTGAAAAAAAATTATTTGGCAAATTCCTGTATGAGGAGTGTGTTGAAAGATATGTAAAATCAGTAAACTTAGGTCTTTTAAAAATCATGTCGAAGATGGGTATTTCGGTGATAAGCTCGTACAGAGGCGGATGTAATTTTGAAACTGTTGGCCTAAGTAGAACAATTGTAAGAGACTTTTTCCCTGGTGTTTTGTCTAAAATTTCAGGAATTGGATTAACAGGTATTGAAAAAAAAGTTAGAAAAATACACGAAGAGGCATTTAACAATGAAAATAATGTATTACCTATTGGTGGAATTTATAGATACAGAAAAAATGGGGAAACACATCAGTATCAGGGTAAATTAATACATTTGCTTCAATCGGCTGTGACTGCAGGCTCTTACGATTTATATAAAAAATATTCAAAAGGCATACAAGATTTACCACCTATAAATTTAAGAGACTTAATCGATTTTAAAAAAAGAAACCCAATATCTATAGACTTAGTAGAGTCGGTTGAAGACATACAAAAAAGATTTGGTAGCGGAAGCATGTCTCATGGCGCCCTATCAAAAGAAGCTCATGAAACACTTGCTATTGGCATGAATAGAATTAAAGGAGCATCGTGCAGTGGTGAGGGTGGAGAAGATGCTTCCCGATTTAAAAAAATGGAAAATGGAGACAGTGCTAATTCACGTGTAAAACAAGTTGCTTCAGCTAGATTTGGAGTAACAATTGATTACTTAAATAATTGTAACGAAATTGAGATAAAAATCGCACAAGGCGCAAAGCCTGGTGAAGGAGGACAATTACCAGGATTTAAAGTCACAAAAGAAATTGCAAGACTAAGACACTCAACCCCGGGAGTTACTTTAATTTCTCCACCTCCGCACCACGACATTTACTCAATAGAGGATTTAGCCCAGCTTATTTATGATCTAAAACAAATCAATCCAAAAGCTAGAGTTGGAGTAAAACTTGTTGCATCTTCAGGAATTGGTACAATTGCAGCAGGTGTAGCTAAAGCAAAAGCTGATATTATACTTATATCCGGTCATAACGGAGGTACAGGAGCAACACCACAAACAAGTGTTAAATATGTTGGTATACCATGGGAAATGGGATTAACAGAAGCGAACCAAGTTTTAACTTTGAATAATTTAAGACATCAAGTGACATTAAGAACTGATGGAGGAATTAAAACCGGTAGAGATGTAGTCATTGCAGCAATGATGGGAGCAGAGGAATTTGGAGTAGCTACCACTGCATTAGTTGCAATGGGTTGTATCATGGTAAGACAATGTCATTCAAACACATGTCCGGTTGGAGTTTGCACACAAGATGATGAGTTGAGAAAGAAATTTACAGGCACACCAGATAAAGTTGTAAATTTATTCAAATTTATCTCTGAAGAGGTTAGAGAAATACTTGCAGAATTAGGATTTAAAACACTTAATGAAATAATTGGAAGAACTGATTTACTAAGGCAGATAAGCAAAGGCTCACCTAATCTTGATGACCTAGATCTTAACCCTTTGTTTGTTAAAGCTGACCCAGGTAAAAACAAAAGGTATTGTGAAGATCCTAAAATTAATTACGTTCCTGATACAGTTGATCAAAAAATCTGGCCAGAGATATTAAATAACTTAGATAACAAAACACCTCTTAAAGATGAGTATTTAATTGAAAATACTGACAGAGCTGTTGGTACAAGAATATCTTACGAATTATATAAAAAATTCCAAAATAAAACTTTGGATGATGGTTTTTTAAAAATAAATTTTAAAGGTTCTGCAGGCCAATCATTTGGAGCATTTGGAATTAAAGGTTTAAAACTAACATTAAATGGTGATGCAAACGATTATGTTGGAAAAGGTCTTTCAGGCGCAACTCTTGTAGTAAAACTTCAAAAAGAAAGTAATCTAATTTCTTTTGAAAATACAATTATTGGTAATACAGTTTTATATGGAGCAACTTCAGGTAAATTATTTGCAGCAGGACAAGCTGGAGAAAGATTTGCTGTTAGAAATTCAGGTGCAACAGCAGTAGTTGAGGGTTGTGACTCAAATGGTTGCGAGTACATGACGGGAGGCAATATAGTAATTTTAGGTGAAACAGGTGACAATTTTGGAGCTGGAATGACAGGTGGAATGGCCTTTATTTACGATACAAAAAAAGAATTTGATAAAAGAGTTAACCCAGAATCAGTAATTTGGCAAAAGATTGAGACAGATTATTGGAAATCTTTTTTAAAAAATCTGATTACAGAACATCATTATGAAACAGAATCTTTACTATCAAAAAAAATAATTGATAATTTTGATCAAGAAATAGAAAATTTTATCCAAGTTTGTCCAAAAGAAATGATTGATAAATTAGAAAATCCAATTTCAAATAAAGTTATTAGCTTCGCAAGTTAGGGTATAAATGAATCTTTTATGTTTTGGTTATGGTCAAGTTGCCAAAAACTTAGTATCCAATCTTTTAAAAAAAAAAGTAAATTTAAATTTAACAATTTCAACTAGAGAAAACTCGTCAATTAAAAAATTGGGTGACTTTGAATTTGAAAACTTAGAATTCAAAGAAAATGCCTATGACAAGAAAATTTTGGATAGATTAAATGAGTACGATTATATTTTAATTTCTGTACCACCAATTAATTCAAACGATTTATTTTTAAAAAATCTTGCTAATCATGTAAGCGAAAACAGTAAAATTAAATCTATTCTATATTTGTCATCAACTAGCGTATACGGAGATCATAAAGGTGCATGGGTAAATGAAGAAAGCGAAACCAAGCCAAAAACTAAAATGGGGATTGACAGACTACATATAGAAAATAAATGGATGGAATTTTCAAAAAAGAAAAAATTACCAATTCAGATATTTAGATTAGCCGGTATTTATTCAGAAAAAAATAATGCTGTAAGCAGGCTCCAAAACAAACAAAGTTTTTTAGTTGTTAAAGAAAATCATTTTTTTTCAAGAATACACGTTAAGGATATATCTGAAATATTATATCTGTCTCTAATAAATATTAAAGAAAATCAAATATTCAATCTTGCCGATAATAAACCAGCATCGAGTGTTGAGGTTACAAGTTATGCATCTAAATTGTTAGGATGCGAATTACCTACAAAAATAAATTTTGAGGACCTAGAGGAAGGGGTTTTAAAGGATTTTTATAGAGATTCAAAAAAGGTTTCTAATGAAAAAGTAAAAAAAGAGTTAAACTATGAGTTTATTTACCCCTCTTATAAAGAGGGTTTAGCGCAATAATCAATTATTTTATTCATATAATTACTTAAAATTTTCAAGTCTTTTACTCTTGATAGACTATGGTCTCCGTTTTTTATTTTTATAAATTTTTTATTAGAATTTGGGAATACTTTTAATATTTTTCTAGATAAACTCTGGGGTACTACTTTATCTTTTTCACCATGTAAAAGATATATCGGAAATTTTGAATTATTTTTTTTATTAAGAACTTTATTTTTTCGACCGTCTTTAATAATTTTTAAAGTAATTTTATATGAATAGTCATCGTTTTCTAAATTGTAATATTTGTTTTTAAGTACCAAATTTTTATTTTTTATACTTAATTTTTTCCATATCAACCTATCTAAAAATTCTGGCGCTGCTCCAATTCCAATAAAACCTATTATATTTTTAAAATATTTTAGTTGAATTAAGCCTAACCATGCTCCTAAACTAGATCCAATAATTATTATTTTTTTGTTAATTAGTTTTTGTTTAATTATGAATTTTACGTCATTTGACCAACTAGTGATGGTTCCTGTTTCAAATTTACCATATGATTTACCATGACCAGAGTATTCGATACCCATAAAACCAACTTTTCTTTTTTTACACTGTTTCATTAAATAATTAGGTTTCCTACCAGTTAAATCTGACTTTAAGCCATGTAAAAAAACTACAAAAATATCAGATTTAGGATTTTTAAATAGAACCCTGATTTTCTTGTTTGTTTTATATTTTATAAATTCAAATTTAGTCATAAAGAGTTACAAAATATGATAATATAAGAATATTATATGTCATCTAAATTAAAAGTTTTACAAGTAATACCCAGATTAGACTATGGAGGAGCTGAAATAGGATGTTATGATCTAGCGCACTATCTAAGTGAGCAAAAAAGCAAATCTTATATTGCAACTAGTGGAGGTAAATTAACTAAATATATCAACAAAAAAAAAGTTAAATTATTCAAAATTCCAGTTCACAGTAAAAATCCAATATTAATGATTTTAAATATTTTCATTTTATCATTAATTGTGCTTTTTTATAGAATTAATGTCATCCATGTTAGAAGCAGAGCACCTGCTTGGTCGTGTTATTTCACTGCAAAAATTACCCGGTGTAAGTTGGTTACTACATTCCATGGGACATATAACTTTAATTCATCATTAAAAAAATATTATAATTCTATTATGCTTAAGTCAGATTGTGTAATAGCTGGCTCAAATTTTATATTTAAACATATTTCAGAAAATTATCCTGAGCATGTTCCAAAAATGAAAAAATTTTTAGTAATATTCAGAGGTATTAATACAGAATATTATGATCCAAATAATATCAACAAAAAAGAAAGAACAAAATTTTTTGCAAAATTAAATATCGAGCCAGGTAAAAAGATTATTCTTATGCCCGGACGTCTTACAGAATGGAAAGGTCAAGAGTTGTTAATAGAGTCTTTAAATATTTTAAAAACCAATTTTGGATACAAAAACTTTGTAGCCATTATTTTGGGGTCAGATCAAGGAAGAGATGCCTATAAAAAAAAACTACTAAGATTAGTTGAACAACATAGACTTAATAATGATGTTATTTTTTTAGAACACACAAATTCAATGCCTGTAGCATATAGTATTGCAAATGTAGTTGTATCTGCATCAATTGAACCTGAAGCTTTTGGAAGAGTTTCTGTAGAAGCGCAATCAATGAAAAAACCAATTGTAGCAAGTGATATTGGTGGTTCTAAAGAGACTATCATAGATAATAGAACTGGATTACTATTTAAGTCAGAAGATCCAAAATCTCTAAGTGAAAAAATTGATAATATTTTTAGATCTGATGATACAACGCTAAATGCCATGGGAAATAGCGGAAGAAAAAACGTTGAACAAAAATTTAATGTTGAAAAAATGTGTTTTTCAACTTATTCAGAATATAAAAAACTAATAAATGCCTAATATAACTTTACCAGATGGAAAAAAGTTATCTTTTGATGAAAAGGTAACAGGAAAACAAATTGTAGAAAAAATTAGCAAGTCATTAGCTAAAGAAGCACTTATAATGAGTGTTGATGGAAATTTAAAAGACTTAAGTTTTGAAATAGAAAAAGATTCTAAAGTAAAAATTTTAACATCAAAAGATGATGACGGCTTAGACACCATTAGACACGACACTGCTCATATTTTAGCAATGGCTGTACAAGAGTTGTTTCCTGGAACCCAGGTCACTATTGGTCCAACAATAGAAAACGGTTTTTATTATGATTTCGCGAGAAAGGAACCTTTTACGGAGTCAGACTTAAAAAAGATAGAGACTAAAATGTCAGAGATAGTTGACAGGAATGAAACTACTTATAGAGAAGTTTGGGAAAGAGACAAAGCAATTACTCATTTTAAAAAAATAGGAGAAAATTATAAAGCTGAAATTATTCAAGACATTCCCAAAGGTGAGGAAATCTCAATTTATTTTCATGGCAAATGGCATGATCTTTGTAGAGGTCCACATTTACCTTCGACTGGTAGAATTGGTAAACATTTTAAATTAACAAAAGTTGCAGGTGCGTATTGGAGAGGTGATTCAAAAAATGAAATGTTACAGAGAATCTATGGAACATCTTGGGCATCAAAAAAGGATTTAGAAGATTATTTAAAAAGATTAGAAGAGGCTGAAAAAAGAGATCACAGAAAATTGGGCAAAGAGATGAATCTATTTCATTTTAGAGAGGAGAGTCCTGGAGCAGTTTTTTGGCATGAAAAAGGATGGAACTTATTTCAAAAGCTAGTTAATTACATGAGGAAAAAACAGCAAGATGCTGGTTATAAGGAAATTAACACTCCCGAAATATTAGATAGATCTTTATGGGAGAAATCTGGACATTGGGAAAAATTTGGCGCTCATATGTATACTTCACAAACCCCAGATGAGAAAATTTTTGCAGTTAAACCAATGAATTGCCCTGGATGTGTTCAGGTATTTAACCAAGGCTTGAAAAGCTACAGAGATCTTCCGCTTAAAATGTCAGAGTTTGGAAAAGTTCATAGGTATGAACCATCTGGTGCTTTACATGGATTATTAAGGGTAAGAGCTTTTACGCAGGACGATGCACACATTTTTTGCACTGAAGATCAAATAACAGAGCAATCGCTTTCTATAACAAACCTAATTCTGGAAATTTACAAAGATTTAGGTTTTGAAAATGTTATTCTTAAATACTCAGATAGACCAGATCTAAGAGTTGGTAGTGACGCAGTTTGGGACAAGTCTGAAAAAGCTTTACTGAAAGCAGTGAAAGAAACAAAACTAGATTACAGTATAAATAAGGGTGAGGGTGCTTTTTATGGTCCGAAAATTGAATTCGTTCTAAGAGATGCAATTGGTAGAGATTGGCAATGTGGAACGTTGCAAGTAGATCTTAATTTACCAGAAAGATTAGGAGCATCATATGTAGAGAAAGATGGCTCTAAAAAAGTTCCAGTCATGTTGCATCGTGCTTTATTTGGATCACTTGAAAGATTTATAGGAATACTTATTGAGAATTATTCTGGTAAACTTCCATTTTGGATTAGTCCTTTACAAACTGTCGTAATACCTGTTTCTGATGAATTTGATGAGTATTCAAAAAAAGTAAATAAACAATTAATCGATGCAGGTTTTTCATCAGAAGTAGATCTTAAAAATCATAACTTAAATTATAAAATTAGAGATCATTCTTTATCAAAAGTCCCAATTTTATTAATATGTGGAAAAAAAGAAGTTGACTCTAACAGTGTAACTATTAGAAGGTTGGATTCTAATAAACAAGAAAACATAGAATTGAAAAAATTTATAACTATCCACCAAGCTTTAAACAAAGCTCCATCTTTATAAGTGCCAGATTTTAAACAAAATTATTTTCAAAGAAGGACTAAACATAAAGGACCAAGATCCAATAATCGGATCGTTTCAGCAGAGGTTCAAGTTATTTCAAGTGACGGACAAAATCTAGGAATACTAAATACACAAGAAGCAATTACAATTGCAAAAAATGAAGGATTGGATTTAATTGAAATAGCCCAGAATGCTAAACCTCCAGTTTGTAAAATAATGGATATGGGTAAATACAAGTATGATGCTCAAAAAAAAGCAAACAAAGCTAAAAAGAAACAAAAGAAAATTGAAATAAAAGAAATAAAATTAAGACCAGTTACTGAAATTCATGACTATACTTTTAAGATTAAAAATGCTCAAAAGTTTCTTTCAAAAGGAGACAAAGTAAAATTTACTATAAAATTTAAAGGAAGAGAATTACAACACTCAAATTTAGGCGATGAACTAATGCAAAAGATTAAAACAGACATGGAAAAACTTGGAAAAGTCGAACTCCAACCAAAATTTGATGGCAAACAAATGATTATGATCATCCAGCCTATTTAATAAATATCTTGTAAATTTATTATTAAATTTGTATAACCCTCGCACTTATGCCAAAACTAAAGACTAAAAGTTCAGCAAAAAAAAGATTTAAAATTTCTGCAAGAGGAAAAGTTATTATGCCTCAAGCTGGTAAAAGACACGGAATGATAAAAAGAACCAATTCACAAATTAGAAAACAAAGAGGCACGACTGTGATGTCTAAGCAAGATAGCAAAATAGTAAAATCATATATGCCCTATAATTTAAGAGGATAATAAGATGCCAAGAGTTAAACGAGGTGTAACAAGTAGAGCAAAGCATAAAAAAGTTTTAAAAGCGGTAAAAGGCCAGTGGGGAAGAAGAAAAAATACTATTCGAGTTGCAAGACAAGCTATGGAAAAATCCATGCAGTATGCTTACAGAGATAGAAGAAATAAAAAAAGAGAATTTAAATCATTATGGATTCAAAGAATTAATGCTGGCGTAAGATTAGAAGGTTTAACTTATTCAAAATTTATATATGCGTTAAATAAATCAGGCATAAAAATAGATAGAAAAATTCTTGCTGAAATAGCTTACGATAATCCTGAAGCATTTAAATCTATTGTTAAAAAAGCACAAGCTGTACTAAAGTAATCTTAGGTATTGTTTTTATTTGTTTAAGAAATAATCTGTAATTATGTCAGATTTTGAAAAAAAAGTTTTAGAATTTAAAAATAAATTAGACCAAACCCAAGATGTTAAATTAGTTGAAAGCATTCGTTCAGAAATTTTTGGGAAAAATGGGTTTATTAATCAGGAATTTAAAAGGATTGGAACCTTATCAGCTGATGAGAAAAAGAATTTTGCGTCTTCTATAAATAAAGCAAAGCAAGAGCTTCAAGATATTATTAGATCTAAAGAAAATGAAGTTTTAAGCAAAGAGCTTAATGAAAAACTAGAAAAGGAAAAAATAGATGTAACATTACCTGAGAAAGAATTTAAAATTGGTAAAATTCACCCTGTTTCACAAGTAATAGACGAAATCTCTTGTATATTTTCAGAAATTGGTTTTTCCGTTGAGGAAGGTCCTGATGTTGAAAATGATTATAATAATTTTACAGCATTAAACACACCTGAAAATCATCCTGCAAAAGATATGCATGATACATTTTATCTTGATAAAAATATGAAAACACTATTAAGAACTCACACTTCTCCAGTTCAAGTTAGAACTATGTTAAAAGGCAAACCTCCTTTTAAAATTATAGCTCCAGGAAGAACATATAGAAGTGATAGTGATCAAACTCATACTCCAATGTTTCATCAACTAGAAGGATTGCATATTGATAAAAATATAAATATGGGTCATTTAAAAGGATGTCTAAATTATTTTATAAAGGAATTTTTTGAAGTTAAAAAAATTAAAATGAGGTTTAGACCAAGCCATTTCCCTTTCACTGAGCCCTCTGCAGAAGTTGACATTGGTTATAGAATTGAGAACAATAAGATAATAATAGGTGAAGGAGACAAATGGCTTGAAATTTTAGGTTGCGGAATGGTCCACCCAAATGTTTTAAAAAATTGCAAAGTTGACTCAAAAATATATCAAGGTTTCGCTTTTGGAATAGGAATTGATAGATTGGCAATGTTAAAGTATGGAATTAATGATCTTCGATCTTTTTTTGAATGTGATTACAGATGGTTGAATTATTATGGTTTTGATCCACTAGATGTTCCTACAAACTATAGAGGATTAAGTAGATGAAATTCACAAAAGGTTGGCTCGATATACACTTAAAGTCAAAAAAAAAAGAATCTCAAATTATAGATAAACTAAATAATATCGGTTTAGAGGTAGAAAAGATAGAGCCAATAAAAAATGAACTAAGTGATTTTATAATCGCAAAAATTATTAAAGCTGACAAACATCCTAATGCTGACAGATTAAAACTATGCGAAGTCGATATTGGTGAAAATAAAATTGTTAAAGTTGTATGTGGAGCACCAAATGCAAAAGACGGTCTTTTAACTATATATGCTCCACCTGGTTCTGTAATCCCAAAAAATGGAATGAAGTTAGAAGTTTCAAAAATAAGAGGTGAAACATCTTACGGAATGCTTTGTTCTGAATCTGAACTAAAATTATCAGATGAAAGCGAGGGAATAATTGAGCTAAATAGTAATAATGATAATAAAATTGGCAAACCTTATTTTGGCAATTCTAATAAAGATAATGTAATTGAATTATCAATTACTCCAAATAGACCAGATTGTTTGGGGGTGAGAGGAATAGCCAGAGACCTAGCAGCATGTGATTTTGGCGATTTAAAGGAATTAAAAAAAACAAAATTAAATAAAAAAATTAAACATAATTTTAAAGTAAATATTGAAAAAGATAAAAATCAAGCTTGCTATGTTTTTGGTAGTTGCATAATTAGAAACATTAATAATACAGAGAGTCCAGGATGGTTAAAGAATAGAATTTTAGCATTAGGTTTAAGACCAATATCTGCAGTCGTTGATATTACAAACTATGTAATGTTTGATTTAAATAGACCCCTCCACGCTTATGATTTAGATAAAATTAAAAACAGAATAATTGTAAGAAATTCCAAAAAAGGTGAAATTTTAACAGCACTCGATAATAACAATTATACTTTAGGTGAAAATATGTGCGTTATAGCTGATGACGAGGGACCACTAGGATTAGGCGGAATAATTGGTGGGACTAGGTCTGGCACAGAGATGGATACTAAAAATATTTTAATCGAGTCCGCTTATTTTGATCCTGAAATAACTAGAAAAACTGCTAAAAATTTAGATTTAAATAGTGATGCTAAGTTTAGATTTGAAAGAGGTATAGATCCTAATTCAATTGAGTCAGGTCTAGAGGCAGCAGCTGATCTAATAACAAGTATTTGTGGTGGCGAAGTTTCTAAATTTGATATTCAACAAAACAAAAAATTTAAATCATTAGAAATCAATTTTGACCCAGGCATTGTAACTAAAACAATTGGAATAAAAGTTAAATTAAATCAAATTTTAAAAATTTTAACAAAACTAGGTTTTAATTTGAAAAAAAAAGGAAAGATTTTTTCTGTAAAGGTTCCAACCTGGAGACCAGATATATTTGGGGAAATTGATTTAGTTGAGGAAGTTATTAGAATTTTGGGATTAGATAACATCAAATCAATTGAGCCTGAAAAAAATAGAATTAAACCAACACTTAATTTTTATCAAAAACATTTTCATTTAGCCCAAAGATCGGTTGCATCCAAAGGTTATTTTGAGACTGTCACATGGTCATTCACTGATGAAAAATTAAATGATAATTTTAAAGAAGAAATAGATACTATAAAAATTGTTAACCCAATCAGTTCTGATCTAAATGTCTTAAGAAATTCATTATATCCAAATTTAATATTTTATATGGAAAAAAATACTAAAAGAGGTTTTGGTGATCAGTCACTTTTTGAAATTGGACCAGTTTTTACTGGAAAAAAACCAGGCGAACAAATAACAGTTGTGTGTGGCTTAAAAAGACAAAGTGGTAGTGACAAACAACAAGGGGAAATTGATGTATTCGAAATAAAAAAGGATTTTATCCAAACGCTAATGGAACTAGGTATTAATAAAGATGAGTTTAAAATCGAAGCCAAAACTCCTAGCTATTATCATCCTGGAATATCTGGATCTATTTATTCAAAAAAATATAATCTATTGCTTGGTTATTTTGGTGAGCTGCATCCAAAAATTACAAAAAAAACATTTGGTTTTGAAGTACTTCTCGAAAATATAGTAGAATATAAAAGTAGAACAAATAAGGTTAAAGAAAGCCTTACTTTTTCAGATTATCAAAAATCTGATAGAGACTTTGCATTTGTAGTAGATAAACATATTAATGCTCAAAATTTAACGGATATAATATCAAGTATAGATAAATCTTTAATAAAAAATGTTAAAATTTTTGATGTGTATGAAGGTGAAAATATTCCTTCAGGAAAAAAATCAATAGCCTTAAAAGTAACAATACAATCCGACCATAAAACATTAAATGAAAACGATTTAACAGATATTTCAAACAAAATTGTCAATTCTGTTGAAGAAAAAATTGGTGCAAAACTAAGATCATAAATGTCTACTCTTGATAATATTAGAAACTTCGCAATTATTGCACATATCGATCACGGAAAATCAACGATTGCAGATAGAATAATTCAATTATGTGGAGGATTAACTGAGCGTGAGATGAAAGAACAAGTATTAGACTCTATGGATATTGAGAGAGAAAGAGGGATAACTATTAAAGCTCAAACTGTGAAGCTTAAATATAAATCTAAAGATGGCAAGGATTATATACTAAATATAATTGATACTCCTGGGCATGTAGATTTTAGTTATGAAGTAAGCAGATCTCTTTACGCTTGTGAGGGATCTATATTAATTGTTGATAGTACCCAAGGTGTTGAGGCACAAACATTGGCAAACGTATATCAGGCTCTAGATATAAATCATGAAATTATCCCGATTTTAAACAAAATAGATTTACCCGCATCAGATCTTGAGAGAACAACAAAACAAATCGAAGATGTTATTGGTATTGAAACCTCAAATTCAGTACCTTGCTCTGGTAAAACTGGAGAGGGTATTGGAGAAATATTAGAACAGATTATATCTGTTTTACCATCTCCTAAGGGAAACAAAAATCAAAATTTGAAATGTTTATTAGTTGATAGTTGGTATGACTCATATTTAGGAGTAATTATTCTAGTTAGAGTTATTGATGGCAAAATTAAAAAAAATATGAAAATAAAAATGATGTCATCAAATAAAGAGTATACAGTTGAAAAAGTAGGAGTGTTTACACCAAAACCAACAGATATTGATGAGCTAAATTCTGGAGAAATAGGATTTATCATAACTGGAATAAAAAATTTATCTGAAACCAAAGTTGGAGATACCATTTGTGACTCATTAAATCCAATCAAAGAAGCTTTACCTGGTTTTAAGCCAAGTAAACCAGTTGTCTTTTGTGGTTTATTCCCTGTAGATAGTTCTGAATATCAAAAATTAAAGGATGGTCTTGCTAAATTAAAATTAAACGACGCAAGTTTTTCATACGATCCGGAGTCCTCATCAGCTTTAGGTTTAGGTTTTCGGTGTGGTTTTTTAGGTTTGTTACATTTAGAAATAATTACTGAAAGATTAGAAAGAGAATTCGATATAAATTTGTTAACCACTACACCTGGAGTAGTTTATAAAGTGCATCTAAATAATGGAAAAATTATTGATCTTCAGAACCCGTCAAGCTTACCAGACCCAACTCTAATAAAAATGATAGAGGAGCCATGGATCAAGGCTACTATTATTAGTCCTGACCAATACTTAGGTTCAATTATGAAATTATGTCAGGGAAAAAGAGGAATTCAAAAGAACTTAACTTATTCAGGCAATAGAGCTGTAATAAATTATGAAATACCATTGAATGAGGTAGTTTTTGATTTTAATGATCGATTGAAATCTATGACTAGTGGATACGCAAGTTTTGATTATGAAATAATCGGTCATCGAGAGGGAAACTTAGTTAAACTTGGAATATTGGTAAATTCAGAGCCTGTGGATGCTTTAGCAATGATGGTTCATAAAGATTTTGCACAATCAATAGGCAGAGAGGTTTGTGAAAAATTGAAAGATTTAATTCCTCGACATAATTTTATGATTCCTATTCAGGCTGCAATAGGAGGCAAGGTTATTGCTAGAGAAACAATTAAAGGTTTTAAAAAAGATGTACTTACAAAAATACATGGTGGAGGTGCTATGGATAGAAAAAGAAAACTGTTGGAAAAACAAAAAAAAGGTAAGGCCAGAGCTAAACAATTTGGAAGAGTAGAAATACCCCAAGAAGCTTTTATTGGCGTTCTTAAAATTAATAAAGAGAGATAAATGATTTATGATTGCTTTTCATATTGGGATGAGGATCTACTATTAGATTTAAGGTTAAATATATTAGATAAATTCGTAGATTTCTTTGTAATAGTCGAAGGTGACAAAACATGGCAAAATAATAAAAAAAATTTAAGATTTAATATAAATAAATTTAATGAATTTAAAAAAAAAATTATTTATATACCTGTACAAGATCTACCAGACGGAGATGATCCATACATAAGGGAAAATCATCAAAGAAACTGTATATTAAGAGGCTTATCAAATGCTAGGGATGACGATTTAATTATTATATCTGATCTTGATGAAATACCTAATCCTGAAAAAATCGTTACATTTAACCCCTCAGATAGATTTTCTGTTTTAAAGCAAAAACATTTTTATTATAAATTAAACCTTCAAAGTGAGAAAAATCCATACTGGCTTGGTACCAGATTGTGTATTAAAAAATATTTAAAATCCCCACAATGGTTAAGAGATTTAAAATTTAAAAAAAGACCATTCTGGAGAATAGATAAACTTAGGTTAAATAATATAATTGACAACGGTGGTTGGCATTTTTGCAACTTAAAAAAACCCGAGGAATTACTAAATAAGTATAAAAATCTTTGTGAAACAAATGATCCTTATCATTTCAAAGAAAAAATTGATGATAAATATTTAAGTTTAAGTGAAATTAAAAAAAAAATTGATCAAAGAATAGATATTATTGGAAGGAACGATAAATTTAAAAAAATTAACATTGATAAAACGTTTCCGAAATATATTTTGGAAAATATTAATGAATTTAAAGACTGGATCTGTTAAAAACTTAAATTATATTATTTCGTTTACTTATGAAAAAAAATAAAAATTTGATTGTACCTATAAGATTTGAATAACGATTAATTAATTTATCTTGGTCAAAAAAAATCAAATAAATTGGTATAAAAATAATACTCTGAATTAATGTTCTTACTATTTTTAGTAATCTAAGTTTATTATATTTTAAATCGAAAATAAATTCTCCATATTTAAAATTAGTTTTTCTAACAATTTTAGTTTTATAATTCTCAACAGTTGATTTACCACCATAATGTTTAGCATAAGAATTTAAAACTTTAATCATTTTGAATTTAGACTCTTTAACTCTTTTCATTAAATCAATATCTTCCCAGTATAAAAAGAAGTTTTCGTCAAAAAATCCTAATTTTTTTACTTTTTT
>CACKJD010000006.1 GCA_902600485.1 uncultured Pelagibacteraceae bacterium | reverse complement strand
AAATAAAATTGGAGATTGTTTTTAACGATAAAAATTATTTAGTATCTATAAAAAAAAAAGTTTCTAAATTTCTAATGTTTAATGATGATTACCCTTACAGATCATCTCAATCAAGTACAATGATTAAATCTTTTAGAGATATTTCGAATGAAATTAAGAAAAAGTTTAATCCAAAATTTATTATTGAAATTGGAAGTAATGATGGAACTTTTCTGAAAAATTTTAAAAAGAATAAAATTATAGGCATTGAACCCTGCAAAAATGTTGCAAAAATCACAAAAAAAATTGGATATAAAACAATTGATAAATATTGGACAATAAAGCTTGCTAAAATTCTTATAAAAGAAAAAAAAGCAGATATAATTTATTCTGCTAATACTCTTAGCCATATTGAGAATCTAGATGAAACATTTAATGCTATAAATATTGCTTTAAAGCATGATGGAGTTTTAATATTAGAAGGTCCGGCATTATTGCCATGTATAAAATTTAATATTTATGACCAATTTTATTGTGAACATATTTATGTTTTTTCAACAATTTCCTTAAAACAAATTTTAAAAAAATATGATTTTGAAATTTTTGATTTAAAAAATTTATCTACTCATGGCGGCTCAACGAGATATTTTATAAAAAAAAAAATAAACAAAAAGATTAAAATTTATAATTCTGTAAATAAAGAAATTAACAAAGAAATAACATTTGGTTTAAGTAAATTCTCAACATATAAAAAATTTGCGAAAAATGTTAAAAAATCTAGATTAAAACTAATTAGTATTTTAAAACAACTTAAATCAAGTAAAAAAAAGGTTATAGGCTATGGTGCAACTGCTAAATCATGTACGGTGCTTAATTATTGTAAAATCAATTCCAAACAAATTAATTATTTCTATGATACTACCCCTAATAAAATTAATAAGTTTTTACCTGGAAGTAAAATATTTATTAAAAAATATAAAAAGCTTAGAAAAAAGGATGCTGATATTGTTTTTTTAGGCGCCTGGAACTTTAAAAAAGAAATCCTAAATAAGGAAAAATTATTTTTAAGAGAAGGTGGAAAATTTTTAACACATATTCCAAATGTTAAACTTTTTTCAAAATAAAATATTATATGGAAAATTTAGAAATTTACTGTGTTACAGATAAAGAAGTAGCCTTTTTAGAGAAAACTAATTACAAATTAGCAGCAGTTGGACTGGGTAATTTTTCAAACAGATATATCAAATGTGACAATAAAGATAATATTTATCATAAAGAAAAAAATTACTCCGAGCTTACTTTTCATTATTGGTTCTGGAAAAATGAGTTAATAAATAAAGATAATAATACTTGGTTTGGCTTCTGTCAAAAAAGAAGATTCTGGTTAAATTCGAGGCAGAATTTTTCAAGTAATAATATTTTGGATATAATATTAAAAAGCGTTCCCAAAGAATGGGAAAATTATGAGTCTGTAATTTGTGAACCAATTATCTTGGGTACAAAATTATCAAAATTACTAAAAAGAGGTTGGAGAAATATACTTAATGAACCAAGACTATTGTTTAATCATCAAAATATAAGTGTGAAATTACAATTTGATATTCATCATGGATACAGAATTATGGATAGAGCAATTGATGTAATGAACATAAAAGATAGAGAGGACTTCAGAAATTTCGTAAACAAAAATAAATCTTACAACCCACATATTATGTTTGTTGCAAAAAAAGATTTATTGAATAAGTATTTTCAAGACCAATTTGATTGGTTAACTAAATGTGAAGAAATTTTTGGTTTTAAGGATCTAAAAAATTATGATCAGACTAGACTGTATGCTTTCTTAGCAGAGAGATTTGTATCTTTTTGGTTTAAAAAATATTCCAAAACTGTTGAATGGCCTTGGACTTTTTATGAAAAAAAATAACAGGTTTAATTTGAAAAACTTAAATATATTAATCACAGGCGGCGCCGGATATATTGGAAGTCACATAGTTGAGCAGTTAGTCAATTGCAATAATAATAACATAATTATTATTGACAATTTGGTAACTGGTTTTAATAGACTAATAAACAAAAAAGCAAAATTTATCAAAGCAGATTTAGAAAATAAAAAATATTTAAAAAAAATAATCTTTGATAATGAGATTGATACAATAATTCATTTGGCAGCATATCTTAATGTTAGTGAAGCAGAAAATAATAGAAAAAAATATTATAAAAACAATATTATTGGTACCAAAAACTTATTAGAAGCTTGTAAAAATTCTTATGTAAATAATGTTATTTTTTCTTCCTCTTGTTCAATTTATGGAAACGTTAAAGGAGCAGTGAGTGAGAACAAAAAACCAAATCCAGCGGGGTATTATGCTTATACAAAATATAAAGGTGAAAATCTCATAAAAAAATATTCAAAAAAAATTGGCTACAAATATTCAATTTTAAGATACTTTAATGTTGCGGGGGCAAGTCCTTCAAATAAAATTGGTGAGATAGAAAAATCACACGATCATCTTTTTAAAAATATTTCTATTCAAGCTTTGAAAAAAAAACCAGTGGTTCGAATATATGGCAACAATTACAAAACTAAAGACGGTACATGTATTAGGGATTTTATTCATGTCTCAGATTTGGCAGATATTCATATTAAATGTATTAATTACTTAAACAAAAAAAAGAAATCTATTACTCTTAATTGTGGGTATGGAATAGGCTATTCAGTGCAAGAAATAGTCAATATTTTTAAAAAAATCAAAAAAAATTGTAGAGTAGTTTATGAAAAAAAGAGGACAGGGGATATTGATCAAGTTTATTCTAACATAAAAAAATTCAACAAAACTTTCAAATGGAAACCTAAACATAATAATATTAAAAAAATTCTTTTAAGCTCAATTAAATGGGAAAAAAAATTAAAAAAAAACAATGTCAAAAGTTAAAAAAGTAGTCTTGTTAGCGTTTGCCTCAAATGATCTTAAGAAAAGCATAAATAGACTTTCAAACCAGGCAAGAGAGTCTAATTTTTATAATGAAATAAAAATTTTTAACTCAAATAATCTACCAAGCGCCTTAGCAAGCAAATTAAGTTATTTGCTATCTATAAATAAAAAAAGAGGTTACGGTTATTGGATATGGAAGCCTTATTTGATAAAAAAAGTTTTCGATGAAATAGAGTATGGTGATGTTATCAATTATTTAGATATAGGTTGTCATATTATAAAAGAAAATATTTCAAAATTTAATAAATATTTAGATTTTATTAATATGGATGATAAATGGATATTACCATTTCAATATCATTCTAATTTTGATTACGAAAATAAGAAAATTTCTTTTCCGGCAAGGCTGGAGATAACATTTACAAAAGGAGATTTACTTGATTATTTTGGCTACTACAGCGATGCAAATATTTTAAAAAGCCCACAATATTGGGCAGGTTGTATTTTTATAAAAAAAACAAATAAATCTATAAATTTTATAAATCAATGGCTTGAAGTTTTTGATAAAAATTTTGATTTAATTGATGATAGTTTTTCAAATATTAAAAACTACTCAGAATTTATTGAAAATAGACATGACCAAAGTGTTTATTCATTGCTTTGTAAAAGATATAAACTAGAGTCATTCTCGGCTTACGAATGTGATTGGGCTTATTTAGATAACAAAAGAACATGGGAACATAATAAATACTCACCAATTCTAGCTAAAAGAGATTTAAAATACAGTATTTTCAGAAGATTTTTTAACCGCCAAAAAAAAAATTATAGGAGATTAAAAAGTAGACTTAAAGGAAATATCAAAAATAATGAAAAAAAATGTAAATCCTCTATTGTCAAATAAAATTAGGAGAGATGGCCGAGCGGTTTAAGGCGCACGCTTGGAAAGCGTGTTTAGGGGAAACTCTTTCGTGGGTTCGAATCCCACTCTCTCCGCCATTTTTTATTTACTTTTTTTAAAAAAACGCAATTTAGATAAAAAAAAAAAAAATCACCAAATAATCCGCAAATTTAAAGGTTAATTTGATCTCAATAGTTAAGTGAGTTTTATTAAACAGGTAAAAAATGATAAGGTAATTTTTTCCGAAAAAATATATATATGGCAAAACTTCAAAATAATAAAAGCTACGAAGCAGATTCAATAAAAGTTTTAAAAGGTCTTGAGGCGGTAAGAAAAAGACCCGGTATGTACATTGGCGATACTGATGATGGCACAGGACTTCACCACATGGTTTACGAAGTTGTTGATAACTCTATTGATGAAGCTCTTGCTGGATATTGTAAAAATATAAAAGTAGAAATTAATTCAAACGGAACAATTACTGTCTCTGATGATGGAAGAGGTATACCAGTGGATATTCATAAAGGAGAAAAAAAATCAGCAGCTGAAGTAATAATGACACAATTACATGCTGGAGGTAAATTTGACCATAAATCCTATCAAGTTTCAGGCGGTTTACATGGCGTTGGTGTGTCGGTTGTTAATGCTCTCTCTAAAAAACTCGAGCTTGAGATTAATAGAGACAATAAAAAATATTTTATTGAATTTAAAGATGGTGATGCAAAAGCACCCTTAAAACAAATCGGAAAATCTACAACAACAGGTACAAAAATTACTTTTCTACCATCAGCAGAAATTTTTTCCTCAACTAAATTCTCAAGTTCTATTATTCAAAAAAGGATGCGGGAACTAGCATTTTTAAATAAAGGCATAAAATTAGTAGTTATAGATAAAACCCAAAAAAAAGATAAAGTTTTTGAATATAGGTTTGATGGTGGATTAAATGAATTTATTAATTATCTAAACCAAAAAAAGGAAAAATTAAAAAATAAAAGTGGTAATGATCTTTTTAAAAAACCTATAAGTTTAGAGGGAAATAAGAATGGAATAGAAATTGAATGTTCTTTAGAGTGGAATTCCTCTTATTCAGAGGATGTTTATGCTTATACAAATAATATATATCAAAAAGATGGAGGAACGCATCTATTAGGTTTTAGAAGCGCTTTAACCAGAGTTGTTAACAAATATGTAAATGATAATAACGTTTTAAAAAAAAATAAATTATCTATATCAGGCGATGATATAAAAGAAGGATTAACAGCTCTTTTATCAATTAAGATGCCAGATCCAAAATTTTCATCTCAAACAAAAGATAAGTTAGTTTCTTCTGAGATAAGAAACATTGTTGAAACTTTTATTAATGAAAAACTTTCTATGTGGTTTGATCAAAATCCTGCTGTTATTAAAATTGTATTACTTAAAGTAATTCAAGCTGCTCAAGCGAGGGATGTAGCTAGAAAGGCTCGAGAAAGCGTTAGAAGAAAAGGAGCCTTGGAGTTAACTGGACTTCCAGGAAAGTTAGCTGACTGTCAAAATCCAAAAAGAGATGGAACGGAGTTATTTATTGTAGAAGGAGATTCTGCTGGTGGATCTGCAAAACAAGGAAGAAACAGAGAATTTCAAGCAGTGTTACCTTTAAGAGGAAAAATTTTAAATACCTATGTTGAGACAAATGGATTTAAGAAAAATGGAAATCATTCTGATGTAAGAACAAAAACACTGACTAAAATGATTTCATCCAATGAAATTGTTACCTTAATCAATGCATTGGGATTAGATCCTAAATCTGAAGAAATTGATCTAGAGGATCTAAGATATGGAAAAATAATAATAATGACAGATGCTGATGTAGATGGTTCTCATATAAGGGCACTTCTACTAACGTTTTTTAATAATAAGCCTTTTAATAAACTAATTGAGAACGGCCATATTTACTTAGCACAGCCACCTTTATTTAAATTAAATAAATCTGGAAAAAGCTTTTATATCAAAGACGAAAAAGAGTTAGATAATTTTCTAACAAATAATTCTAAAAATTTGAAAAAAACAAAAAAAAATTCAAAAGCATATGAGGAAATTCTATCTGAAGAGAAATCTAAACTAAATTTACAAAGATTTAAGGGACTAGGTGAAATGAATCCAGAGGAATTATGGAATACAACACTAGACCCAGAAAATAGAAATCTTCTACAAGTTAGATACTCCAAAGATCAAAAAAAAGACCAAGATATCATACATACTTTAATGGGTAATGATGTCAGCATTAGAAAAGAATTTATAATTTCGAATGCAATTGATATCAATAACCTAGACGTATAAACTATATGGAAACAACTTCTGTTTCTAACATTTATTCTTTAAACAAATCTACATACATTAACTTGAGATGGATTGGTATAATTGGGCAATTCTTAACTATCAATATTGTTTATTTCTTTTTTAAATTTCAATTCAATATTTATTTAACAAATTTAATAATAATTTTAGGAATTATTTCAAATCTAATCTTAGTGTATTTTTATCAAAAAAATATTCTATCAAATAGGGCATCTTTTTTATTTTTATTGATAGACATCTTACAACTAGGTTCATTAATTTATTTTACTGGAGGAATTCTTAATCCATTTTCAATATTTTTAATAATTCCAAGCGTTTTTTCCTCATCTAATCTTGATTTAAAAGCAAGCTTAACACTTATTTGTTTAACTATTTTATCAATAATTTTATTAACATTTTATCATATTGAATTGACTTATCCTGGCACAAATAAAATTTTGGTAAATAATTTTTATTATTACGCAATACCAACTTCACTCATAATAGCCTTAATATTCTTAAATTATTTTGCTATCACATTTGGTAGAGAGTCTATATTAAGAAAAGAGGCTTTAGATAAATTAGAACAAGTTATTGCAAAAGAGCATGAATTAGTCTCGCTTGGTGGACAAGCTGCAGCTGCAGCGCACTCATTAAATACACCTCTTTCAACTATAAAAGTTATATCACAAGATATGTACAAACAATTTAAAGATCAAAAAGATATAAAAAAAGACATTGAATTATTAGTAAGCCAAGTAGAGAGGTGTGGTCAAATTTTAAAAAAATTATCTCTAAACCCATCTCAAGAAGACAATTTTATAAATCAGGAATTATCTATTTCAGAATATGTCTCAGAGATAATTAAATCCTTTAGAGAGATATCAGATAAACAATTTATAATAAATCTAAGTCAAGATGCAAACTCTTTCAAAATTTCAAAAATAATTGAAATTATATATGGAATTAGAAATTTTATTGGTAACGCAAATAAATTTGCTAAAAAAAAAATATATGTTTCTGTTAAAAGTAATAATGAAACTACTGAAATTTCAATTGAAGATGATGGAGATGGATATCCTAAAGATATTCTTGGTAAAATTGGCGAACCCTATATTAAATCTTCATCTAATAAGGACAATGATAAATCAGGTTTAGGTTTAGGCATCTTTATTGGCAAGACTTTATTAGAAAGAAATAAAGCCAAAGTTATTTGCAGAAACTCAAAAACAAGACTTGGTGCAGAAGTTATAATTAGTTGGAAAAATACTTTTTTGAAAAATATTTAGTGATAAGTTTCTTTTTTGGTTTTATTATCAAATAATTGGCTTAATTGTTTTATCATTACATCTCCAAGTTCTTGAACATCTGTAATTTTTATGGCTTTTTTATAATAACGAGACACATCATGTCCAATACCTATGGCTAGGATTTCAAAATCTTTATTGTCTTGAATACTTTTAACAACTTTTTTTAGATGTTTTTCTAAAAAGTCTCCAGAATTTACTGATAATGTAGAGTCATCAACAGGTGCCCCATCAGAAATTACCATTAAAATTTTTCTTTCTTCTTTTCTTTTTTTAAGCCTATTAAACGCCCAAAGTATTGCTTCACCATCTATGTTTTCTTTAAGTAATCCTTCTTTCAACATAAGGCCCAAGTTCTTTTTTGATTGTCTCCAATTAGAATCTGCACTTTTATAAATTATATGTCTTAAATCGTTTAATCTTCCTGGATACTGAGGTTTTCCATTTTTATTCCACTCCTCTCTAGACTCACCACCCTTCCAATTTTTTGTAGTAAAACCCAATATTTCCACTTTAACATTACATCTTTCTAATGTTCTAGATAAAATGTCTGCACACAATGCTGCAATAGTTATTGGTCTTCCTCGCATTGAACCAGAATTATCAATTAATAAGGTCACTATTGTATCTTTGAATTCAAAATCCTTTTCTTTTTTAAAAGAAAGAGAATTTTGAGGATCAATTATAATTCTTGTTAGTTTAGAACTGTCTAATAAGCCTTCTTCAAGATCGTACTCCCATGATCGATTTTGTATTGCCAATAATTGTCTTTGTAGTTTATTAGCTAATTTGGTAATTAAATCTTGAAAATTAATTAGCTGTTGATCAAGGTTTTTTCTTAGCCTTAAAACCTCCTCTTCCTTTTCTAAATTTTCTGCTTTCGCAATTTCATCAAATTTTGGAGTAAAAACTTTATATTCAATATTTTTTTTACTCAAGTTTAGTTTTTGAGTAACTCTCTCAAGACTTTCTCCTGACTCTTCAGATTGTTCAGAATCTTCTTCCATCCTAAATTGATTTACATCATAATCAGTTTCAACACTTAATTGATCCTCACTTACCTTATCTTGACTATCTTGTTTATCATTATTTTCTTCATCTCTAGAGGTATCATTATTTGATTGATTTTGATTATCTTGGTTTTGGTTACTTTCCTGATTTTGATCATTTTCAAAAATATCCATTTTTTCAAGCAGCTGCGAAAACTTTGAATTATAATTTTCTTGGTTTTCAAAATTATCTATTAAATAATTAAGATGATTGTCAAAATTTTTATCAAAATCTTTTCTCCAGTAACTAAGAGTTTTTTGAGAAATTTCACTTAAATTAAGTTTAAAAAATTTTTCTATGATATACAGTTCAAATGCGTCAAGTACATTTATATCTTTTTTAGCATTAACATCTTTGTATTTTTTATTATTTATTTTTTGGTAATAATTATTTTCAAGATTTTTTTTAATACCATTTAACATTTTTGAACCAAGTATTTCACATCTTATTTTTTCAGATAATTCATAAATTTTGCTTAAGGCTGGATTTTTGGGTTGATTTTTAATGAAAATACTATGATCAGAAAATCTAATCTTCAATGCTTTTGAATCAGTATTTGCTCTTAATCTAATATAATCATTTTTAGATTTTAAATCTTTAATCTCTGAAAAATCTAATGTTTTAATTTTCAAATCTTTATTTTTTGAATTTTTGTCTTCTATATGATTCGAAATTACTTTGAAGGTTGAAGTCAGGGCTTGTTTAATTTGTTCTTCTAGAATTTCTCTTTTTTTTTCCATGAGATTTAGGAATTAATGAGTGATTCTTGTAAATCTTCTCCAAAACATCTTTGATAATATTCAGAAATAATATTTTTTTCAGACTCGTCGCATTTATTTAAAAAAGTTACTCTAAACGCATATCCTAAATTTTTAAATATTTCAGCATTGTCTGCCCAATGTAATACTGTTCTTGGACTCATAACAGTTGAGATATCTCCAGCAATAAAACCTTTTCTGGTTAAAGTAGCTACTTTAATCATATTTGAAATTTTTTCTTTGCCCTCAGCATTATTATAAGACTTGTTTTTTGCTAAAATGATCTCCATTTCTTTTTCAAGACTTAGATAATTTAAAGTAGTGACAATGTTCCATCTATCCATTTGACCCTGGTTTATTTGTTGAGTGCCATGGTAAAGACCTGAAGTATCTCCCAATCCAACAGTATTAGAGGTAGCAAAAAGTCTGAAATATTTGTTTTGCTTAATAACTTTATTTTTATCAAGCAAAGTAAAGTTTCCTTCCGCTTCCAAAATTCTTTGAATAACAAACATAACATCTGGTCTTCCAGCGTCATATTCATCAAAAACTAAAGCAACAGGGTTTTGAATTGACCAAGGCAAAATACCTTCTTGGAATTCTGTAATTTGTTTTCCATCTTTTAATTTAATAGCATCTTTGCCTATAAGATCTATTCTACTTATGTGACTATCTAAATTTACTCTAACACATGGCCAATTAAGTCTAGCAGCTATTTGTTCTATATGAGTTGATTTTCCAGTTCCATGATAACCTTGGACTAAAACTCTTTTGTTAAAAGAAAAACCAGATAATATTGCAATTGTAGTATCTCTATCAAATTTATAATTTTTATCTATTTCTGGAACAAATTCATTTTTTTTTTCAAAAGCATCAACTTCTAAATTACTATCAATTCCAAATGTTTGTTTAACAGATAATTTTATACTTGGTACAATATTCAATTCATTATTCATTTTTTCAAAGCCCTTTTTAGTTGCGTATAAGCTAAAGTTATTATTTTCAGTTTTTCTTCGAATTTTTTATTCCCTGCATTCATATCAGGATGAAATTTTTTAACAAGTTTTTTAAACTTTGATCTTATATTTTCCCAATTTCTAGTAACATCTAAGCCCAAAATATCAAAAGCCTTCAAGTCTTTGTCAGTAAAATTAAAATTTAATGACTTGGAATTAATTTTATCAAAACTATTTTTATCTAAATTTTCATTTAAAGCATTGTTCCACAATATTTTAAAAAAATTGTCTTGAGCACTAAAATTTTGGGTTGGCTTATGCCAGGTCATATCGGCTTTAATAAATTCTAAAATTTCTGTGTCATTCATGTTTTCAAAATAATTCCAACTTTTATTAAATTCTTTTATGTGCTCTAAACACAATAATCTATATTTTTTACTGTTATCTTTCTCTACTGGAGCCTTGTACTCTCCAATTTTATTACAATTATGCCAATCGCAAATAGTTTTCATTAAGCTATTATTATATAATTTTTATATGGAAATAAATATTTTAATAAAAAAAGTAGAAAAAAAAATTTGTGATAAAATTAAATGTGAAAAAATTATAATTGAGGATAAAACATTTTTACACAAAAAACATAAAAACTTTGATTCAAAAAAGTTTCACTTAAAAATTAAAATTGAGTCTAAAGAACTTAAATCAAAAAAAAAAATAGAATCTAATAGGTATATTTTTTCTATTATAAATAAAGAGTTAAAAGAATATATTCATTCCATCCAATTATTTATTAATTAGCGTATTTAAAAATTTTTCAATTTTAATTTTTGAATAAGTATTATTCAAAAGCGGTTTTGAAACTCTTTTTAATAAAATTAAATTAATATTTTTACTGTAATTTTTTTTATCTCTAGCCATAAAATTTACAATTGTCTTAACGCTTTTTTTATTAAAATATTTTTTTAAATTATGATATTTTAATTCTTTAATATGGCTCTCTATTAACTCAAGCTCACTTTTTGGAAGAAATCCTTCACTGTTACTAAATTTTGATGCTACTAAAATACCTAGCAAAACTGCCTCTCCGTGGTTTAATTTATTTGTATAACCTAGAGTAGACTCAAATGCATGAGCAAAGGTATGACCATAATTTAATGTTTTTCTTAAATTGATCTCTCTCTCATCCCTCTCCACAATATTTTTTTTAATCTTGCAACTCTTAAAAATCGCTCTCTTTGTTATATTTGGACTTAAATTTAAAATATTTTTTAAGTTTTTCTTTAAAAAAATAAAAAATTTTTTGTCACTAATCAAAGCATGTTTTAATATTTCTGCGTATCCACAAATCATCTCTCTTTTTGGAAGTGATTTAAGAAACGTAATATCTGTAATTACAACATTGGGTTGACAAAAAGTTCCTATCATATTTTTTCCAGAAAAATTATTTATTCCAGTCTTGCCTCCTATCGAAGAATCTACCTGGCTCAATAAGGTTGTTGGAATGTTTACAAATTTTAATCCCCTTTTATAAATACTTGCAGCAAAAGCACATATATCTCCTGCAATACCACCTCCAATACAAATCATGCTATCATTTCTATTAAAATTATTTTTCCCTAAAATATCTAATATTGTTTTAACTGTATTTAAATTTTTTATTTTTTCACTGACATTAAGCCCAAGGAATATATTTTCACCTTTTTTTAACGTATGTTTAAATTTGTTTGTAATATTTTTAGGAACATTTTTGTCATAAACAACCATCAATTTTTTTAGGTTAATACTGTTCTTAATTAAAATTTTTTTAATATTAATATGACTGTTTACACTAAAATAAATTGGATATTTTTTATCTTTCGTCTTAACAAATAATTTCATTTTTTTTACATTTCTTAATAATTTTATCTACTATTTCTGTTTTTTTTAAACTTTCACATATTATTTTAAAGTCTGAAAAATAGTAAATTTTGTTTCTTTCATTAATCAACTTTTTAATTTCAAAATCGTCTAATCCTTTTATTATTGGTCTTTTATCATTATTCTTTATCCTTTTTATTAAAGTATCTGCATTCCAGTGAAGCCAAAATGTTGAGGATTTTTGTTTTAAAACTTTTCGAAGTTCTTTGTTCATAAAAGCCCCACCTCCTAGTGATATTATATTATTATCATTTTCTAGAGATTGAAGGGTAACATTAAATTCTAATTCTCTGAAATACGCCTCACCTTTAGTCTTAAAAATTTCACTAATCTTTAAATTTTGCATTTTTTCAATTTTTTTATCTATATCTATTAAAACACTGTTTAATTTTTTAGCTAGTAAACCACCAATAGTGGATTTTCCAGAACCCATCATACCCAATAACACTATATTTTTTTTAATTTCCATATTTTTCTTTATTGAAAAAACACAAATTTGTCTTAATTTGAAATTATTTAAAATACATGCAATTTTATAAAAAAACAAGTATCGGAAAATCTTACAACTATACAAGTCTAATACTTAAAATAGTTTTAGCAATTTTAACTTTATCTTTAATAATCTTTTTTGTAGGAAAAATAAATTTCCCTGCACCAAATAAATTAATTAAGCAAGAAATACCAAGAGAAAATTTAAAAATTGTTAAATAAAATTTTTATAAATATAACCATTTTATTGTTATCAATTTCTTACTCATTTTCTTATGCTAATGAACCAGTTGATATATGGAGCATAGAAAAAGAAAAAGTTGAAAATATTACAACAAATTCAGATTTGGAAGATAACAACGAACCATCTGAAACTATTGTTATAAATAACAATCTCACAAGCAGTATTGAAGAAGGTGAAATTTTAAACAAAAAAAAGGTAGTTGGATTGTATGATCCAGAGGAAAATGGTTTTGATTTAGAAATGTGGAATAATACAGAGCCGAACAAAATTTTTGAATTGTCAAAAAAAATTAATAATATGACATTGTCAGAAGATGCAAAAAATATTTACACAAAACTTCTTTTGACAAATTCATATTCTCCTAAAGATGAGATAGATGAAAAAGTCTTTTTAGATATTAAATCTGATTGGTTGATTAAGTTTAAAGATGTTGATTTAATTAAAGAGTATTTAAAAAAAAATATTGATATTGATTCAAAGGACCAATTAACTAAATTTGTTTTAAATGAGTTACTTTCAATTAATGAAAGTAAAAAAGCATGTGAATTTTTAGAAGAACTTAACACAAATTTCAAAGATAATTATTTGAAGAAGTTTTCTATTTATTGTCTCATTTATTTAAAAAAAAACGAGCAAGCCTCTCTTAGATATGATCTAGAGAAAGAACTAGGTTATAAAGATCCTTTTTTTGAAAAAAAATTTCAATATTTACAAGGCTATGTTTCTAACTCCCCAGACACTTCAGAAACAGATCTATTAAACTTACATTTATCGTATCTAACAAACAAAGAATATAAATATATACCAAATGATAAAACATCTAAAATATATTGGAGATATTTGTCATCTAATAATTTATTAGAAAGTTTAAATAATATTGATACTGAGGATGAGAAACAAATCAGTCTTCTTGAAAAAGCTACTCATCAAGGAAATTATGAAGAAATAGATTTACTAAATTTATATAAAAGATTCCAGTTTTCAGTAGATCAATTATTAAATATTGATGATGAAATACGTAAAATTTCAAAAATACAATCAAGAGCTTTGTTGTATCAAGGCATACTTTTAAACAAAGATCCTAACATTGCAGTTAAGTTATCAAGGGCTCTAAAAGAAAGTTTCGAAAATGACAATATTTCCAATGCATTTGATGATGAGTTAAAAAAAATATTAAAAAAATATGACTTAAAAGACTTATCCTCTGATCTTACTGAATTCTATTCTAAAAGCTTAGAACAAGATAAACTAGATAGAGATATCAAATATGATAATAAAATTTTACACCAATCCAAGTTAGTAAAATATTTTGGTAAGGAAAATGTTCCAATCAAAAAAATCGAAAAAGACTTAAATAACTATCTTAAAAAAGTAAAAAAAAGTAAAACAAATTATTTAATTACTAAAGATATTATATTGATTGAAGCAATGGTTTCGGATGGTATTGAAATTAAGGATGAGTATAAAGATTTGTTCAACTCCAAGGAAAATACTATCCCAACTGATATCCAAGTTTTGATAAATGATAGAGAAATTGGAATGGCAGTTTTAAGATTAATTGAGATTATTGGCCAAGATAAGATTGAGGATTTAGGATCTGAAACTCTTTATTTCTTGATCAATGCTCTTAATCAAATGAATATTGACCCAATCAGAAATGAGATATTGTACAGTGTTTTGCCTTTAAGGGCTTAAGTTTTTCTTAATTTTGTATTAAAACCTTTTAATGGCAGTAAAAAAAATTTTAATAGAACCAAATAAAATCTTAAGACAAGTTTCACAACCTGTAAATGAAGTAAATAAAGAAATACAAAATCTTTTAGATGACATGTTAGAAACAATGTATTCTGCAAACGGAATAGGTCTTGCAGCTATCCAAATCGGTATACCAAAAAATTTAATAGTAATTGATTTACTAACTAAAGAAAAAAAGAAGGATCCTATGTATTTTATCAATCCTAAAATTATAAAAAAAAGCGAAAAATTATCTAAATACGAAGAAGGATGTCTATCAATACCTAATTTATTTGCTGAGGTAAAGAGACCTAGTGAGTGCGAAGTTCAATATTTAGATTACAAAGGAGAAAAAAAAATTTTAAAAGCGACTGGTTTATTAGCAACATGTATTCAACATGAAATAGATCACTTAAAAGGAATACTATTTATTGACTATTTGTCTAAACTCAAGAGAGACATAATATTAAAAAAATTATCAAAACAAAAAATTGAGCAAAAAAGATTGGTTATCTAAACAATTATGAAAAAAATTGTTTTCATGGGAACCCCTTTATTTGCAGTTCCAATTTTAAAATCAATTTTTAGCAAAGGTTACAATATACCTATAGTTTATACCCAGCCTCCAAGCAAAAGTAACAGAGGTCATAAAGTAAGAAAATCTCCAATTCATAAATTTTGTGAAGAAAATGATTTAAAAGTTAGAACACCAGAAAATTTTAACAACCTAGATGATGAAAAAAATATTTTAGAAAAATTAGAGGCAGATATAGCAATAGTAGTAGCATATGGACAAATATTGCCAAAAGCTATTTTAGATGTTTGTGATAGGGGATTTATAAATATTCATGCATCTTTACTACCTAAATTAAGAGGTGCTGCACCAATTCAACGTTCAATTATGAATCTAGATAATGAAACTGGCATAAGTATCATGCAAATTAACGAAAAATTGGATCAAGGTAAAGTTTACAGTCAGTATAAAATCAACATAAATAAAGATGATAATGCTGAGGATTTATCACTTAGGCTATCTAATCTCGCTGCTGAAAAAATTGTTGATGATATTGAGAGTATTTTTGCAAACAAAAAAAATTTTTTTGAACAAGATCATTCTAAAGCGACTTACGCAAATAAAATTAACAAAGAGGAAGGAAGAATAGATTGGAATGATAAAGCTGAAAATATCATCGGTAAAATTAATGGTTTATATCCTGTCCCAGGAGCGTGGTTTTACTTTGATGGTGCTAGATATAAAATATTAAAAGCAAGCGTTTCAAAAAATAATGCTACTCCTGGCAAAGTAATAAATGATAATATTGAAGTATCTTGTGGTACAAACTCTATCAAAATTTTAGAAATTCAAAGAGAGGGTAAAAAAATTCAAAATATCAAAGATTTCATTTTAGGCACAAAAATAAAAAAAGGTATTAATTTAATAGATGCATAGATACCAAATATTAATGGAATATGTAGGAACAAATTTTTATGGATGGCAGTACCAAAAAAAACAAATTACAATTCAAGGCACTGTTGAAAAAATTTTAAAAAAAATTCTTAAAGAAAAAGTAAAATTATATGGATCAGGTAGAACAGACTCAAAGGTACACGCTATCGAACAATCGGCTCACTTTGATGTTAAAAATAAAATTAATAATATTAAAAAGTTTTTCAACACTTTAAATTTTTTTTTAAATGAAAAGTTTATAACTGTTGTTAAAATTAAAAAAAGACCTTTGACATTTCATGCTAGATATTCAGCAAAAAAAAGAATTTATAAATATTTAATACATAATCGCGAAAGTTTACCTTCAATAAATAGAGATAGAGGGTGGTACGTTAGAAAAAAATTAGATTATAAACTGATAAAAAAAGCATCACACTTTTTAAAAGGAACACACGATCTATCTGTTTTTAGAGCCTCAAACTGTTCAGCATCCAGCCCTATAAGAACTATCGACTCTTTAATAATAAAAAAGAATAATGATATTATTGAAATAAAGATAAAATCTAGATCTTTTTTAAAACAACAAGTGAGATCAATCGTTGGGTGCCTAAAATATGTTGGTGAAAAAAAGTGGACAATTAATAAATTTAAAAAGGTTCTTAAATCTAAAAATAGAAATTTATGTGCACCTCCAGCACCAGGAACTGGGCTTTACTTAGAGAGAGTTATTTACTGACTTTATTTACTCTGAATTTTTTATTAATCCTCCATCTAGAGCCTTCACGAACAATATAACCGCAGCATTTCTTAGAGCCACATTTACAAGGAAATTGCTTATAATCTTGGTCAAAACCAAAACCATAATCATAACTTAATTCTTCTCCTTTTTTTATAAATCTTATTGATGTAACCCAGATTTCTAAACCTTTGCCTTCAACTTCACAATTTGGGTCACATGAATGATTAATTAATCGAGCAGTATTCCATTTAAAATCACCGTCTAAATCGTATCTGTTATTTAAATTAAATAAATATATATCTTTATCATTATCAAATTTATCATTGTTCTCTGTTTGCTTTTTAGTGATTAATTTTCCAATATATTGAATTATTCTAGTTCCTGGTGCTATATCTTTTTTTGCATACAAACCTTTTTTGTCTATTTTTGAGTCTTTGATTCTGTAAAGTTTATTCATTAATTTTATTAGCAATTTTTAAAATAAAAGCGTAATCAAATGCAATATCCTCAATTGCGCCATCTCTTCCAGACTTACCACCGTGGCCAGCTTCCATTTCAGTTTTAAGTAATAGTAAATTATTATCAGTCTTATATTCTCTGAGTTTAGCTGTAAATTTTAAGGGTTCATCAAACAATACTCTATTATCACTTAAACTCGTTGTTATTAAAATATTAGGGTAATCAGTTTTTTTAATATTATTATATGGCGCATAAGAATATATGTAATCAAAATGTTTTTTATTGTCTTTTGCATTGCCAAATTCGTCAAATTCTCCAATTGTTAAAGGTAGTGAATGATCCAGATTAGTCGTAAGACTGTCTACAAAAGGCACAGCCATAATTACACCTAAAAATAAATCTGGTTCTTCATTTACAACAGCACCCATTAACAATCCACCTGCAGACCCACCCATTCCAATAATTTTTTTTTTACTTGTATATTTTTTTTCAATCAAGAATTTTGCACAAGCAATATAATCTTTAAAAGTGTTTTTTTTGTTTAATAGTTTACCCTCTTTCCACCATTTCATTCCTCTTTCCATACCTCCTCGGATATGAGCGGTAGCCCAGATAATATTTCTTTTTATTAAACTTAGTCTTGTTGAAGAAAAGGTTGGCGACATTGAGTGACCATATGATCCATATCCATAAAGCAACAACTCGGCAGAACCATCAATAGGAGTATTTTTATGCCTGGTTATTGTAATTGGCACAACCCTACCGTCATGTGAAGGGCATTCCAATCTCTCAACTATATAATCATTTGGTTCATGCCCAGATGGTATTATCTGTTCTTTAACTAATTTTTTTTCCTTTGTTTTTATATTGTAAAGATAAGTTCTATTCTGAGTTTTAGGGGTAGAGTAGGAAATATAAATTTCATCTGTATCTCGATCTTTTTGTCTTAAAGAAACACTTGGATCATAAACTTTTTCATCAGTAAATATTAGCTCCTCTTCTTCATTTGTTATTATATTTCTTATGAAAACTTTATCCAAAGCATTAGTTAATTCTGTTCTTATAATCCAGTTATTTAAAAATACTAAACTTCCTATCAAAGTCTCATCTTTGGCACTTATAAAATCTTCCCACTGATTTGAATTTATATTTTTTGATACTAAAATCTTAAAGTCTTCTGCATCTTTATTAGTATGCATGTAAAAATTATTATTCCATGAATTTATAGAATAAATTATACCTTTCTCGCGTTCTTTAATCAGTTTAGGCTCAGGTATTTTCTCATCAACATGAAAATAATATTTTTCAGTTGTATTATGATCTGAACTGGTAATTAAATAGTATTTTTCATCTGATGTAAGACCAATACCAACAGTAAAAGCTTTAGTTTTTTCTTCAAAAATTAAAATATCATCTTTAACAGCTTTTCCAATTTCGTGTCTAAATATTTTTCTAGGTCTATGATTTTCATCTAGTTTTGAATAAAAAATAAATTTGTCATCAAGACTAAACATTATTGACCCTGAAGTATCCTTAATTTCTTCTGTAACAAAGGTATTTGTTTTGATATCTCTTACATAAATTGTAAAGTACTCAGAGCCTTTAACATCCAATGAGTATGCTAAATATTTGTCGTTATAACTAACCTCTAAATCACCAACTCCAAAATAATTTGTATTTAGTTTTTTTTTCTCTAAATCACCATTCCAAATTTCTTCAATATTTTCAGTACCAATTTTTTTTCTGAGTTTTATAGAATAGTTCCCTTTTTCAGTGGTTTTAGTCCAATATTCATATGCTTTATCTTTGTACTTTAAAGATTCATCCTCTAATTTTATTCTGCCTTTTATTTCTTTAAATAATGTTTTCTGGATTTCAGAGGTGTCCTTTAATTGAAAGTCAGTATATTTATTCTCTTCATTTAAATAATCTCTGACTTCAGGGAGAAGTTTGCTTCCATCTTTAAGGACTTCAAGAATATTTTTTTGGTGGACCCAACTGTAATTATCTTCCCAACTAGTATTGTGGCAAGATTTAACCTCCAGTTTTTTTCTTAATTGTGGTATTTTCATTTGGATCTAATACATGAATTTTTTTTTAATATCAGTAGTTATTTTTGTCATCCTGTATTTGTTATTAAATTGGTTTACCAAAACTTCGAGTAAAAAAATATCTAATTTAATTAGAAAGCTTATTATTTTTGGCTCTATAGGACTTGCTTTATTAATGATCTTTGCTGGAAGATTTATTTTTTCTTTACCTTTTTTGTTAATGATTTTACCTATTATAAAAACAAAAGCAGGACTTTCATTAATACAACTCTTCAGAATTTGGGGATTATTAAGAGTTCTAAAAAATTCAGGTCGCTTTAATTTTAATACATTTCAACAATCCAGTGCAAAAAGTATTCCATTAGATGAAGCATATAGAATTTTAAATTTAGACCCTAAAAAAAAATATACAAAGGACGATGTCCAAAAATCATATAAAAAAATAATGAAAAAAATACATCCAGATATAAGTCCAGAATTAAATAGGCTCGCGTCCATAGTAAATGAAGCAAAAGATACTGTTTTGAAAAATTTATCCTAATAATTTTTTAAATTTATTGTAAATTTCTTCAGGATTAATTTTATCTTTCCCCAAAGTATCATGAGTTACGTTTGTTTCTCCCTCTGGAAGAATTGGATACATATTTTTATTATAACTTCCATATATTAAAGGTGTATCTACCATCAATACAATCGTCTTTATACCAAGTCCAGCAGACAAATGACTAAAACTTGAGTCATTACAAATTGCTATTTGACAATTAGGAATAATTGGCAAAATTTCTTTAATGGTAAAATTATTTAGTGGTGTACAATATTCTTTGTACTCACTTTCAATGATTTCATCCATAATTTTTAACTCGTCAATGTTATTACCTGTCATTAAAAAAAATCTACAATTAGATCTTTTTAGCACCTTGCTCATAAAACTTTTAAATATTGAAGCTGGCACCCTCTTAGTTTTACCTGAACCACCTATACCAAGTATTATATTTGTAATACTTTGATCAATAGAATGATCCTTTTTGGCTTTTAGAATATCTTGTTCTTTTAAAAATAACCTTGGTGTGCTTTCAATATCCTCTCCGATTGATTTGAGAGTAAATTCTTTTGCTGCTTCTATAATTTGTTGATTTTTTTTTTTAAATAAAGGGTAGTGAAAGACTTCTTTTATACCTGAAAATTTAGAAATTAGGAAATATCTTAAGGATGAATTAAATATGAAAACTTTATCAAATTTTTTTAATTTTAATTCATTTACTAATTTAAAAAATCCCTTCACGCCAGAGTGTTTCTTGTTATCTTCTCTTTCAAGATACATAATTTCTTCAACAATTTCTTTATTATTAAAATACATTTCTACTTTAGTATTTTTTTTTGCTAAAATAGTTACAGGCGTTTTGAATTTTTTAGAAATAGCCTCAATAAATGGAAGAAACATTATCATGTCTCCTATTCCCATTCTGTTTTGTAAAATTAATATTTTCATTAACTAACTAATATCTTTACTAAATTTTTCTTTAGAGATAAGCTTATTTTATGGTTGAAATTAAAGGCATTTATGCGGCATCAGTTTCAGTACTTAATGATGATATGTCGTTAAATATTAAAAAAACTGCAAATCATTGTGAAAAAATTATTAAAGATGGTTGTCATGGTGTAGTCATATTTGGAAGTACGGGCCAAGCACAACTAATTTCTCTAGCTGAAAAAATTCAAATGGTCACACATTTAAGCAAAAACAAAAATAAAGATAACTTTATCATAGGTTGTGGATTAAATTCCTTGTTGGATACAATAAACCTCATGAAGGTTTCAGTCAATTTAGGCTTCAAGAAATTTTTAGTAATGCCTCCTGCATATTATAAGTATGGAGACAAAGAAGTTATTAATTACTATATAAAATTAGTTAATTCAGTTCCTGAGTCAAAAATAATACTATATAATTTTGAAAAATTATGTGGATACAAATTTTCTACAAAATGCGTACTAGAATTAGCTAAAATTTTTCCAAAAAATATTATTGGGGTTAAAGATAGCTCATATAATTTATATCAAAATCTTAAAATTAAAGATTTTTCAATTCTTCCAGGATCAGAGCTAAAATTATTATCTGGTTTAGAAATTGGATGTTCTGGGATTATAACAGCAACTTGTAATGTGACCGCAGAATTATCTAGAAAAGTTTATGACGATTTTTTTAATAATGTTACACAGACCGCAAACAATAAATTGTGTGAGGTTAGAAAAACGTTTGATCAATTTAATTTAATTTCTGGCTTACATTCCTTTTTGAAGGAAAAAGATGGCGATTACGCTAATATTTTACCCACTTTGTCATTGTTAGATCCTAAGGACGAAAAGATACTTTTTAACAAGCTTAGAGCATTAGATTTTCCAGCAAAAAAAAATGTTGCGGCCTAAGTATCTTTCAGGTTGTGAAAGTAAATAATCGATTAATTATAAGCTGATATTTTAAATATAATTAACTGAATAAAAAAATTTTCAATTACAAGTTACTATATTTATTAGTTATTTGCTGATAAATCAACATATCTAACCAATGAAAAAAAAAAAGAAAAAAAAAGTTAAAAAAATAAAAAAGAAAAAATTAAAAAAGAGAACCGTCAAAAGAAAAGTATTAAAGAAAAAAAGAAAAAGCAAAGCCCCAAGTAGAAAAAAAAATGTAAGTAAAAAAATTACAAAAAAAAACCACTTTCTTGTAAATTTATTGAGGCTTCAAGAAAATATAAAAATAAATATAAAAAATAATTTCAAGATTAATCTAGAAGAAAAAATAAAAAGCTTCTTTGATTTTATTGATAATAAAATCGATCAATATAAATTATTGATAAAAGAAGAAAAGCAGAGATTGAAAATAGAAGCATACGAGAAAGAGCAAAAAATCAAACAACAAGAAAAACAAGAGGAACTAGAAACTGCAGATTTACAATTAAAGCTTCAACAAAAGCAATTAAAAGAAGAAATTTTACTTGAAAAGCAAAGAGCTAAAGATTTAAAAAATTTCCTTAGAAAAGAACAAGCAATTCTTAGACAAGAACAATCAGAAAGACAAAGAAAATTTTTAGAGGAAATAAAGTTACAAAAACAGATTGAAAAATTTAGAGTTAGAGAAATAAAAGAATTAGAGAAACTAGAAAAAATTTCACTTAAAGAGCAAAGAGAAGATTATGCTGGTTTGCAAGACAGGATCGATAAACTTAAAGAAAAATATAGATTAATTAGAGACCAGAAAATTAGAGAGAGGGTAGAGGCGTTAGGTATAAAAACTTCTGATAAAGATGATAGAGATGCACTTTTAAAGAAAGAGCATGATTACATTGTCTCCAGACAAAAAATTGAAAATTCTTTAGAAAGTTTTTACAGGAGCGCTAGCAGTTTAGTTTTTCAATTAAATAAAAGACATCTAACTAGAGAGATGTCTATTTTTAGATGCATAGATAGAAGATTTGAAACAGGTGAAATTTTTATTAAAAAAGATGACTCGAAAGATGAGGAATGGTTAATCTTAATATACATTAAAGATAATTCCCTAAGTGGTGATATAGTTATAGAAGATAAAAGCAATCCAGAGAAAAATCACTCCCACGAATTTAAGTCCACAGATATATTTACCGCATCAGACTTAATGGTAGACTCATTAACCCAGTTGATTTCTAGAGAGAGAAGCAAGACAAACTAAATAATTATTTTGAATAAATAACTTGTTTTAATTTATACTCCCATAAACCGTACTTTGAGTATGTCATTTTTAAAATATGATTAGTATTTATATCTAACCACACATCATATCTGCTTTCTTTACTGTCTTCTTTATTGAGTCTTTTTGATAAAATTACAAAATGCTTGGTATCGTAAACCTTACCATACAAGTTTATTTTTTGCTTTTTTATAAAATTTATAGTTTGTTTGTTTATACTTCCGGAAATTGGGCTTATGTTTTTTTCACTTTGGATTATTTTATGATTCCACCAACTACCAATTACTATATTTAAATCAACCTTGCCAGTATAAGAGGATCCTTTAATAAAATAACTTTCTTGACTTTCATTTAAATATAAATCAACAAATTTTTTTTTTTTATTTTGAATAGTATCTGATTTAAAACTAACAAGTTTGTTATTTTTATAAACTTCTTTACTAGCTCCTTTAATTGAAAAAGCATTTAATCCTAATATAGAAACATTAAATTCTGTCTTATTATCTATTTCCAAATTTTGATTATTCCTACTAAATGTATAATTGTTAAAACCAATTTTTTTTCCATCTTTAAAAATTTCCATCAAAAATTTCTCAACTTTTTCATAGTGTTCTACATGTGCAAAAGATTTGAGGGGGAAAAATATTAATATTATGGTAAGAAGTAATATTTTAGTAATTATTTTCATTTTAAGATTAAAAATACATTCTAATAATTAATTATGTTTTTAACTATAAAAAAAATTCCAAAAAAATCATGGAGTTCTAAAAACCCATTCAATTTAAGACCAAAATTGATAACTATTTTTTTCTTAGTTTTTGGATTAACGTTATTTGGTGCAGGCGAGGGTTTGCTTATAGTTTCGTTTACAGGTGCATCTCCATGGAGTGTATTAGCTCAAGGAATATCTCTTAATACAGATATATCTGTAGGTACAGTTACTTTCATGGTGAGTGTATCTGTTTTATCTTTATGGATTTTTCTTAAACAAAAACCAGGTCTTGGTACATTATTTAATATTTTAATAATAGCTACCATGATTGATGTTTGTATAATTTTTGTTCCTACTCCAGAAATATATTTTAATAAACTTTTATTAGCCATAGCATCAGTTTTATTAGTAGGATTGGGTACTGGTTTTTATTTAATTGCTAACTTAGGACCTGGACCAAGAGACGGTCTTATGACAGGCTTACAAAGAAAAACAAATTTTCCAATAGCATCTGTAAGAGCCTTTTTAGAAATTTCAGTTGTATCAATAGGGTGGTATTTAGGAGGCACTGTAGGAGTCGGCACATTACTTTTTGCTTTTGGGATAGGTCCCGCTGTAGCTTTGGGATTATATTTAGTGGGAAAATTCTTTAATTGATTTTTTTGTTTAAAATATTTAAATAGCTGTATGTCCCTTAAAAAATTCATGATTGATTCTGCAAACATACTATTTGATGATAGTAAAAATGATTTAAGAGCACTACCAAAAACAGTTAGATTGCAAATTTTGTTAGTTTTAAGTTTTATTTGGTCGGTAGTATTTAGCTTGTATATATTTTCATATACAACTTTTATATTTGGATGGGCTGGAGTTTTTTTAGCTCATGCTGGTATAATTTTTGCTGTTTATTATACTTTTAAACAATTTCATAACGCTGAAGCACAATCGGTTAGTGTTTTTAAGACTAAAAATTTTAATCCTTTTAAAATCATGTCATTAATATTTATTTTAATGTTTATATTCATATTTTCCAAAGGTATCGAAGTTTTAACTAGAACTAACTCATACGAAATAAAGTATGATGGACCTGATAAATCTGCTTTCGAAAAATGGTTACCTTTCACTCAAAAGGATAAAAATAAATAGCTTCTTATTTTTTAGAGAATCAATTAGGTTAAATTTGTGAAAGATTTAGTAAAAAATATTCAGCTAATTTTACTTGCAGTTATACTAATCTGCACAGTTCTTGCAGTCTTATTGGAAATACGAAATATGTTTATGAATCAAACTGTTACATTGGCAGACTTACTACTTATGTTTTTATATCTAGAGGTTTTAGCAATGGTGCGTGTTTTTTGGGACGAGCAATCGATAAGTATTACTTTACCCCTATTAATTGCAATAACAGCTTTATCAAGATTTATAATTCTACAGGGAAAAGAGATGGACGCTTCACAACTATTGTACGAGTCTTTAGCAATTGTATTTATAGCTATTGCAATAGTTGTATTAAGACTAAGACATAGCGATAAACTTGGATTATCAAAAAAAAGAAAATAATTGAATACAACCTAGCTATTTAATAAAATTGTAGCATGTGGTTAATCAGAAAAAGACTACATAAATTTGTAAGAACAACTTTCAGACCACCATGAAAGTATTAATTTTAAAAAAATAGAAATATGAAATTAAGAAAAATTATCAAATGTCCAATCTGTCAAAATAATAATATCAAAAAAATAGCACCTATTAAAAATCATTTAAAAGAAATTAACAAAAAGTTTGATTTAATGAAATGTCAAAATTGCTTACATAGATTTATTTCAAAATTTCCGAGCCAAGATATACTAAATATACTTTACGAAAAGGACTCACCCTTAGTTTTCGGTGGAACAGAATACGAATTAAAGCAAAAAAAAAATTTTATAACTTATGGTTTTAAAGATATTTTACCTCAAAATGATCATTGGATTTTTAAACATGTGAATATTAATAAAGGTAGATTTTTTGAAGTTGGTCCAGGATTATGCAGACTTTACAAAACTTTTTTATTAAAAGGATGGACTTGTCAAGGACTTGAACCAAGATCTTTTGTTAAATTAAAAGGAATTAAAAAAAACTTTAATCAAATTAAAAATAATAATGATATTGTTTCCGCATTTGATGTATTAGAACATGTTGAAAATCCAATCCAAACTTTAAAAAATATAAATAAAAAAATGAAAAAAAATGGTCAAATTTTTTTGACTTTCCCACACTCAGAGTCATTCAAATCTAGAATCCTTAAAGAAAAATGGTCAATGGTGGCTCCATTATCTCATCTTCATTTTTTTTCCAAAGAGTCTACAAAAATAATGCTTAATAAATCAGGTTTTGATGTAGTCGAAATAGATGATTTTTCTTTTGTAGAGATTAGAAGATTAATAAGAAATTTTTTTAAATTACCTTTTTTATTTTTAAAAGACATAATCAGACTTAATTTTAAAAACATATTTGCACGTATAATTGAATTTTCTTTAAATCTATTAGATTTAATTAATGGAGATCAATTAAAAGTAATTGGCAGAAAAATTTGATATTTCAGAATAAAAAAACCCCTAAAACTTTTGTTCTAGGGGTTATTTGTTTAGTATTTTGTTTAGGGTATTTTCTTGATGGAAACGTATTACATTCCCATTCCACCCATTCCACCCATGCCGCCCATGCCGCCCATTCCACCAGCTGGCATTCCACCTGCTGAGTCTTTTTCTTCTGGCTTGTCTGCGATCATAGCTTCAGTTGTTACTAATAGACCAGATATAGAAGCAGCATCTTGCAAAGCTGTTCTAACAACTTTAACTGGATCAATAATACCCTCTTTGAACATGTCAACATATTGTTCTGACTGTGCATCATAACCAGTTGAAGGTTTATTAGATTCTAATAATTTTCCAACTACGACAGATCCATCGACACCTGCATTTTTTGTTATTTGTCTTATTGGTGCTTGAAGAGCACTTTTTACAATTTCAACCCCAGCTTTTTGATCGTCACCTTTGACTTTAACTTTATCAAGGTCCTGTGAAGCGTATAATAAAGCACAACCACCACCAACAACAATTCCCTCTTCAACAGCCGCTCTCGTTGCGTTTAATGCATCCTCAACTCTGTCTTTTCTCTCTTTTACTTCAACTTCTGTTGCACCACCAACTTTTATTACGGCAACACCACCAGCAAGTTTTGCTAGTCTCTCTTGAAGTTTTTCTCTATCGTAATCTGAAGTAGTCTCATCAACTTGTTGTTTTATCTGATTACATCTTGCTTCAATGTCAGCTTTTTTTCCAGACCCGCTAACAATTGTACTATTCTCTTTGTCAACTTTTACTCTTTTAGCAGATCCTAAGTCAGTAAGTTTTACGTTTTCAAGCTTTATTCCTAAGTCCTCAGAAATAACTTGTCCGCCAGTTAATATAGCTATGTCATCTAACATTGCTTTTCTTCTATCACCAAATCCTGGGGCCTTAACAGCAACTACTTTCAAACCACCTCTTAATTTGTTAACTACTAAAGTAGCAAGCGCTTCACCTTCAACATCTTCAGATATAATCATTAATGGCCTTCCAGCTTGAACAACTGCTTCTAAAAGTGGAACCATAGGTTGCAAGTTAGTTAGCTTTTTTTCATGTAATAAAATTAAAGGGTTCTCTAGCTCCGTAGTCATTTTATCACCATTAGTAATAAAATATGGAGATAAGTATCCTCTATCAAACTGCATACCCTCAACCACATCAAGCTCTGTTTCAATTCCTTTAGCTTCTTCAACTGTAATTACACCTTCATTACCAACTTTTTGCATAGCTTTAGAAATCATATTTCCAATCTCTTTATCACCGTTTGCTGAAATTGTACCAACTTGTGCAATCTCATCACTGTCTTTAACTTTTTTTGCTGATGATATTAATTTTTCTCTTACATGATCAACTGCTGCATCAATACCTCTTTTAACATCCATCGGGTTCATACCAGCAGTCACATACTTACAACCTTCTTTTACAATCGCTTGCGCAAGAATTGTTGCAGTAGTTGTACCGTCTCCAGCTTCATCGTTTGTTTTGCTCGCAACTTCTTTTACCATTTGAGCACCCATATTCTCAAATTTGTCTTGTAATTCTATTTCTTTGGCAACAGAAACACCGTCCTTCGTAGTTCTTGGTGCTCCGTATGATTTATCAATGACTACATTTCTTCCTTTAGGACCTAAAGTTACTTTCACTGTATTTGCAAGAATATCAACACCTTTAAGCATTGCTGTTCTAGCTTCAGAATTAAATTTTACTATTTTAGACATTATATTTTACTCCTTAATAAATATTATTTTGATGTTGAAATACCCATAATGTCCGACTCTTTCATTATGTTGTATTCTTTTCCATCTATTTTCACTTCAGTTCCAGACCACTTACCAAATAAAACTTTATCTCCAACTTTTACATCCATTGGTATGATTTTGCCATCTTCAGTTTTAGAACCACCACCAACAGCAACTACTTTTCCCTCTTGAGGTTTCTCTTGAGCAGAGTCAGGTATAATTATTCCACCAGCAGTTTTTTCACTGCTATCAAGGACTTCGATAAGAACTCTATCATGCAAAGGTTTAAATTTCATAAATTACTCCATTAAATATTGAGGTCATATAGTCTTAAAGCTGTAATTTTTCAAGATGCTGAAAAAAAATATATGGTAAAAAAAACCAAAGAAATTCATAGATTTTTAAGCTATATCTCACTAATGACCGTAAATTTAGATAAAACAGGTCTTAAATCTATAATAAATGATATTGATTTATTGTTTATTGATATTTGGGGCGTCCTGCACAATGGAATTAAATTATATAAAGAGTCTATCAATGTACTTGATAAACTTGAGCAGTCCAAAAAAGAATATATTTTGCTAACAAATGCTCCAAGACCAAATAATACAGTTATAAACTTTCTAAAGAATCTGGGATTAGATCAAAGTAAATGTAAAAAAGTATCTACTTCTGGTGAAGTAGCTTTGAGATATTTGAAGTCTAAATATAAAGGTTTAAAATTTTTTCATGTTGGTCCTCCACGTGACTTTGATTTATTTAAGTCTTTTGAAGAATTTAAAGTAAATAACTTAGATGAGTCTGATTTTATTATTTGTACAGGATTATATGATAATTTTTCAGAAAATTTAGACTACTATAAAAATCTACTTAAAAATAAAATAGATAAAAAAATGGTTTGCACCAACCCAGATCTAGTTGTTGATAGAGGAAGTAACAGAGAATTTTGTGCTGGATCTGTAGCTAAAATTTTTGAAGATCTTGGCGGAGATGTGGAATATTTTGGTAAACCATATCCACTAATTTACACCCAATCGGCAGACATTAAAAACAAAAATATTCTATGTATTGGAGACAATTTAAATACAGATATTAAGGGTGCTAATGTCCAAAATTTTAATTCACTGTTTATCATGAATGGTATCCACAAAAATGAAAACAATATTGATGAATTAAAAAAGAAATATGATGTAGATATAGACTACACACAAAAAAGTTTAGTATGGTAAGAAAAATTAATTTATATAAAAATTTTAATATCAAAAATAAGGACAAAGGCTCAATTATATTAATTGGAAGTTTCGATGGATTACATTTGGGACATCGAAAACTTTTTGAAAGGGCAAAAAAATTAAAATCTAAATCAAAACTAAAAATTGGTGTTTTTACTTTTGATCCAATTCCAAAAATGTTTTTTTCCAAAGGTTTAGTAAATTATAGAATTTCTAATCTTAATGAAAAAATTAGAATACTTAAGAATTTTAATGTGGACTTTGTTATTAACCAAAAGTTTAATAAAAAATTTTCAAAAATAAAGTGTAATGATTTTATCAAGAATATCTTAATCAAAAAAATTGGAATGAAATATATATATGTGAGCAACAATTTCAAATTTGGTAATAAAAGGGAAGGAGATGTAAAATTATTACAAAAGTATGAAAAAACATATAATTATAAAGTTATAAAACCTTCGCCACTTAAAATAAAAAATAAAGTGGTTTCATCGTCATTAATAAGAAAGTTGTTACAAGATGGGAATTTAAATACTGCTAATAAATACTTAGATAGATTATGGACTGTTGAAGGGGTTGTTAAAAAAGGAAGACAGTTAGGAAAAACAATTGGATTTCCCACATGCAATATCGAAATGCAAAATTATGTAATATCAAAATTAGGTGTCTATGCTGTTAAAGTTAATTTATTGTCAGACAATAAGATTTATAAGGGAATTGCTAACTTGGGGATTAGACCAACTTTTAATCAAAAAAAAGTACTTCTAGAGGTAAATATATTTAATTTTAATAAAAAAATATATGGTAAAAGAATTAGAGTTGAGTTTGTAAAATTTATTAGAGGTGAAAAAAAATTTAAAAATATAAATTATTTAAAAAAGCAAATAAAACTTGATATAAAAAAAGCAAAAAAAATCAATTAATGAGCAAAGAACAAATAAACTTACCAAAAACAGCTTTCTCAATGAAAGCAAATCTTCCAGTTAAAGAACCAGATTTAATTAAGTATTGGACAAATATTAATCTTTACAAGCAATTAAGAGATAAAAGCAAAGGTCAAAAAAAATTTGTTTTACATGATGGTCCCCCTTACGCTAATGGAAATATTCATATGGGAACAGCTCTCAATAAGATTTTAAAAGATATTGTAACAAAATTTCATCAAATGAGTGGTCAAGATTCAGTTTATGTACCAGGATGGGATTGTCATGGTTTACCTATAGAATGGAAAATTGAAGAACAATATAAAAAAAATAAAAAAAATAAAAACGATGTTCCGATAGTTGAATTTAGAAAAGAGTGTCGAGAGTTTGCAGAAAAATGGATTGAAATACATAAAGATCAATTTCAAAGATTAGGAGTAATTGGTGACTGGAATAATTATTACTCCACAATGAGCTTCGATGCTGAGGCTCAAATAGTACGAGAATTAGGCAAGTTTTTAAAAGAGGGAAGTTTATACAGAGGCTATAAACCAGTTCTTTGGTCTACTGTAGAAAAAACTGCATTGGCAGATGCGGAAGTTGAATATTTAGATCATACATCGGATACTATATATACCTCTTTCCCAGTTAAAAATTCAAAAAATAAAAATCTATTAGATAGTGAGGTAATTATTTGGACTACTACACCTTGGACAATTCCTGCAAATAAAGCTTTGGCTTATAATAAAAGTCTTAAATATTTAATTTTAGAGGTTACTAGTGAGTCTGATTTTAAAAATAAAAAGTTAATAGTTGCGAAAGATTTATTAAACTCATTTGTGGACGAGTGTAAAATCGAAAAATTTCAAATAATTTCTGAATTTTTAGGAAATGATTTTGAAGGAACAATCTGTTCACATCCATTTCATAAACTTGGTTATGATTATAATGTTCCAATGTTAGAGGCTAGATTTGTTACAACTGAGCAAGGAACAGGTATTGTTCATTGCGCGCCAAGTCACGGTCCAGATGATTTTAATTTATGCTTAAATAATGGCATTAAAGCTTTAGAGACAGTTGATGATGATGGTAAATATACTAACAATATTCCTTTATTTGAGGGTACACACATTTTTAAAGCTAATGCTATCGTTATAGAAAAACTCAAAAAAGAAAAAAAATTGGTATTTAATGGTAAATTAAATCATTCATACCCCCACTCTTGGAGATCAAAAGCTCCTTTAGTTCACAGAGCAACCCCACAATGGTTTATTTCAATGGAAAGCCATGGTCTGAGAGACAAAGCACTTAAAGCAATAAATAAAACAGTTTTTTATCCTGAAAAAGGAAAAGAGAGATTGAAGTCTATGATTGAGACCAGGCCAGATTGGTGTGTTTCAAGGCAAAGAGTTTGGGGTGTCCCTTTACCAATATTTATAAACAAAAAAGATGGAAAGGTTTTAGTTGATGATGAAGTTTTTGAAAATATTGCAAAAATTTACGAGAAAGAGGGTTCAGACTGCTGGTTTAAGGACGATGCTCAAAAATTTCTTGGAAAAAAATACAAAGCAGAAAATTTTACAAAACTGTCAGACATTGTAGAGGTGTGGTTTGATAGTGGCTCTACACACTCTTTTGTTTTAGAAACTAGAGAAGATCTTAAATGGCCTGCCTCTATGTACTTAGAAGGGTCAGATCAACATCGAGGCTGGTTTCATTCCTCGCTTCTACAATCTTGTGGAACTAGAGGAGAGGCACCTTTCGAAACAATCTTATCACATGGATTTGTTGTAGATGGAAAAGGACTTAAAATGTCCAAGTCATTAGGAAATGTGATTTCACCAGATGATATCCTTAAAAAATATGGTGCTGATATTTTAAGAATTTGGGTTGCAGCTTCTAATTATTCTGAGGATTTAAGAATAGATTATGCGATTTTGGAACAACATGCAGATGCATATAGAAAAATTAGGAATACTTTTAGATACATATTAGGAAATTTAAAAGACAATTTTTCACAAATTGATTTCAAAAATATAAATTACGAGGATTTAACTGAGTTAGACAAATTAATGTTGCACAAAATTTATCTGTTAAATGAAAGTTTTCACAAAAATTTTAAATCTTATAATTTTCATATACTTTATAAAGATCTGCTTAATTTCTGTACAGTAGACTTATCATCTTTTTATTTTGATATAAGAAAAGATTCTTTATATTGTGATGATTTAAATTCAAAAAGAAGAAAAAATTGCTTAATTATATTGAATATCTTACTTGAATGTTTATTAAAATGGTTTGCTCCAATTTTATCTTTTACAACAGAAGAAATTTTCAAGTTAGTTAATAAAGAAAAAGATATTAGTATTCATTTGGAAAAATTTGTATCAATACCAAATAATTGGAAAAATCAAAACCTTGCTGATAAATGGAATGAAATATTAAATGTGAGAGAAATTGCCAACTCTAGTATAGAGCTTAAAAGATCAGATAAGTTGATTGGATCAAGTTTAGAGGCAGAAATAGTAATTGAACTTAATAAAGAAAAGTATGATCTACTTAAAAATTACGATTTTGCTGAAATCTGCATTACTTCAGTTGCTAAATTAAAATTAAATTCTCAAAATGACAAAATTGTGAGTGTTACAACTAAAAAAGCAGCAGGAGAAAAATGTCCAGTTTGTTGGAAAATATTTCAGGAAAAGTGTGAAAGACATAATTGTGGTTTTTATGCAAAAAAAGAATAAAATTTTTTTTTTTAATCTATCAATTGTAATTATAATTTTTTTAATAGACAGAATTAGCAAAATTCATGTAATAAATTTATTTGATACTTTAAATGACCAACAGATATTCATAGCATCTTTTTTAAATCTTTATTTAATTTGGAACGAAGGAATTGCGTTCGGTTTATTGTCTTTTGATAATAATGAAATATATAATTTTATAACTTTTTTTATCACAATAATTAATATAATTATCATTTATATTCTTATTAAGATAAATGATTTTAGAAGATATTTCTTTTCAATAATATTAGGTGGCTCATTAGGCAATTTATTTGATAGACTTGTATATAATGCGGTACCAGATTTTATAGATTTTCATATTGGAAATTTGCACTGGTTTATTTTTAATCTGGCTGATATATTTATTACTATTGGAGTAATTTGCCTTATTTTAGATGAATTTATTTTTAAAAGTAAAAGAGATGTTTAAAAATTTACTTTTATTAATTCTTCTAATTTTCTTATATTCATGTCAGTCAGTCAAAGATGCTTTGTCGGGAAAAAAATATGAATCTAGTGATGAATTTTTAGTAATAAAAAAAAATCCTTTAGTCTTACCACCTGACTTTAATGCTTTACCAAAACCCAAAAATCAAACTAACATGACAAGAGAAGAAAATATCGAGATGGAAATAGACGACATTGTATCTTCAATAAAATCAGATGAAATTTCAACAGAGAAAGTTCAAAGCAAATCAAGCGGCTCTTCAACTGAAGATTTCGTTCTCGAGCAAATAAAAAATTAGTTAATGTTTTCAAAAAATATTAGATTTGAAAATTTTGGAAAAAAAAAAGTTAACAAAAATTTGAAAGCCATTTATAAAAATTTAATAAGTAAAAAAAATGATAATAATGATCTTATAAACAGCTTCACAAAATCATACTCATATTCATTTAATAAAGAATTACTAAAAAAATATAAAAAATATAATACATATCAAATTTATGGTATGGGAGGATCTTCTTTAGGAGTTAAAGCCATATACGAATTCTTAAAATCTAAGATAAAGAAAAAGTTCTATTTTTTTGATAATCTTGACGTTAATAATAATTTGAAAAAAACTAAATTAAAAAATCTTAATATAATTATTTCAAAATCAGGCAGCACTCTAGAAACAATTGTTAATGAGAATATTTTTTCAAAAGGAAAAAAATTGTTTATAACAGAAAATAAAAATAATTATTTAAGAAATTTAGCTTTTAAATTAAAATCAGAAATTATAGAACACAAAAATTTCATTGGTGGCAGATACTCTATTTTATCTGAAGTTGGTATGTTGCCAGCAGAATTAATGGGTTTAAAAAGTAACAAATTTAAACAATTTGATAGTCTAATCTTAAATAAAATTTTCATGAAAAGTTTATTGAATAATGTAAGCATGATTTATACTTTAATCAAAACAAAAAAAACCAATTCTATAATACTTAATTATGATGAGAGTTCTCACGGTATATTTAGTTGGTATCAACAACTTGTAGCAGAAAGTTTAGGTAAAAATTCAAAAGGAGTATTACCAGTAATATCCGAGATGCCAAGAGATAACCATAGCTTAATGCAACTTTACTTAGATGGAAACAAAAATTCTTTCTACACATTTTTTGATGTTAACGAATTAAAATCAAAAAAAATAAACAAAAAAAAAATATTTGGTAAATTCAACTATCTTAAAAAACACACATTGCAATCCATCAAATCAGCTCAAAAACAAGCTACCAAGAACATATTTAAGACCAAAAAAATTCCATTTAGAAGTTTTGAAATATATGAAAAAAATGAAAAGACACTTGGTGAAATTTTTACTTTCTTTATGCTTGAGACAATTTTATTAGGTAGGCTTATGAAATTAAACCCATTTGATCAGCCAGCAGTTGAGCTAATAAAAGTTGAGACAAAAAAACTATTAGCCTAATCAAATTTTCCAAAAATAATCTTTGACCTACCGTAATTTTTTGTGATTAAAATTTTAAAGTTGTTAGGAAATTGATCTAAGTCTTTTTTATCTCTATGTATTAAGATTATTCCGTTCTCTTTTAATATTTTTTTATTCTTAATTATATCAAGCAAAGATTTAACTTTATTTTCTTTATATGGTGGATCTAAAAATACCAACTCATATTTTTCAAATTTAATATCAAATTTTTCTAGGTTAAAAACATCTTCTTCAAAAATTTCGGTTTTTGAAAAACAATTTAGACTATTTATATTTTTTTTTAATAATTTTAAAGTCAAATTATAATTTTCAAAAAAAGTAACATACCTTGAATTTCTTGAAATACACTCTAAACCAAAAGTTCCAACTCCTGAAAATAGATCTAATATTTTTGAATTATGAAATTTAAATGTTATCAATTTTGAGTGTTCTAAGATATTAAATATAGATTCTTTCACAGCATCTCTGAGAGGTCTAGTATGATTATCTTTAGGAATTAACAATTTTTTACCTTTAAAATTACCTGCAATTATTCGCATTAGTCTATAACCTTGTGACCAATATCTTTTCTAAAAAAACCATTATCCCAATTAAGATCATTTATTAGTTTAATCACATCATCCCTAGAATTTTTAAAATTTTCAGATAATGAAACAAAATTTAATACTCTCCCGCCTGTAGCAATAATTTTATTATTTTCCAATTTTGTGCCTGCGTGAAATAAATACTCATTATGTTTTAAAGATAGATTTTCTAAATTCTTCAATTCCGTATTCTTTTTGTAATTTTCAGGATAACCTTTGGCACATAAGACTATACAGATACTCTTTTTATTATTTAACTTTATAACTTGTTTTTTTAAATTTCCATCGCAACAACTAATTAAGACTTCTATAAAATCATTTTCCAACAATGGTAAGATAGTTTGACACTCAGGATCTCCCATTCTGACATTAAATTCAACAAGGTATGGATCAGTATTCTTTACCATCAGGCCAATATATAAAAATCCTTTGTATTCAGAGCCAAGTTCATTAATTGCTTTTAAAGTTGGTTTGATTATTTTGAGATTAATCTTCTCAGCCAGTTCTGGACTCAATAATCTTGAAGGAGAGTAACAACCCATTCCCCCAGTATTTTTACCTTTATCGCCTTCACCTACTCTTTTATGATCTTGAGCCGTTCCAATAAATTGATAATTTTTACCATCACATAATATGAAATAACTCATTTCCTCTCCGACTAAAAATTCTTCAATTAATATACTTTTAGCACTTCCAAATTTACCACCAAAAATTTCTTTAGCTGCAATTAAACCTTCTTCATAACTTTTACAAATATAAACACCTTTTCCGGCAGCTAAACCATCCGCTTTAATAACTGTTGGATAATTTGCAGTGTATAAAAAATTTATGGTATCCTCTAATGTTTCAAATATTCTAAAATTTGCTGTAGGGATTTTATATTTTTTACATATTTTCTTTGTAAATATTTTTGAACCCTCTAATTGTGACGCTAATTTATTTGGGCCAAAAACTTTTATCTTTGTATCATTGAAGTAATCAACTATTCCATCTACCAAAGGTTGTTCAGGCCCAACTATTAAAAGTTCAATTCTATTGTTAAGACAAAAATCTTTGATTAATTTAAAATCATCTAATTTAATATCAACATTTTCAGCAATTCTACTTGTACCGGCATTACCTGGTATGCAATATATCTTAGAAGTTTTCGGCGATTCTCTAATTTTGTTACAAATTGCATGCTCTCTACCACCACTTCCAATAATTCCAACAATCATTTATATTAATTTATAACTTAAAAATGAAAAATAAATTAGCAAAATTAAAATTTTTACCTAATAATTACGAAATTATTGAACCAGGTGATCATGTAATATGCGCTGTATCAAATAAAAAAATTATGTTGGAAGATCTTAATTATTGGAACGTTGACCTACAAGAGGCTTATTTTTCTTTCATTGAAGCACAATTAAAAAGAGAAAAAATTAAATAATTAACTTTTCCACCTATTGTGTGTCCAAATCCATTGATCTGGATTTTGAGTAATTTTTTGTTCTAACCATTGATTTAGCTTTTCAGTTATATTTTTGATATCTTGCTCTTTGTTGAAGATTAAATGCTCATCGAATAATAGCTTAAATTGAGTTCCATTAACTCTTTGAATATACACTGGCTGAATAATACAGCCGAACTTTTTGACAAATTGAGCTGGTATAGTTGTCGTATATGCATTTTTACCAAATAAGCTCACATCTACACCCTCAGTTACCCTTTGATCAATCATAATTGCTAGGCTTTTGCCTTCTTTAAAATAACTAAGAGCATTTCTAACACCCTTTAAACCTTTCTTTACTTGATTTTTACAAATATAATTTTTTCTTAAATACTCCATTACAAAATTTAAAAATTTATTATTTAATGGTCTATAAACTGCAGAAAGTTCAACTCCTTCTCTTTCTATTGTCATTGCCATTAATTCAAAATTATTAAAATGACCAGAAATAAATACTGCTGGTTTTTTACTCTCTTTAATTTTTTCTAAATTTTCTAATCCCTCAATCTTTAAATAGTTATCTAGCCTTTTTTTTCTAAAATTAGGAATATGTGGATATTCGGCTAAAATTCTTCCATAATTACCCCACATTTTTTTAATAATAATTTCCATTTCTTTATCTTTGATATTTGGATTAAAAATTTTGATATTCTCACTTATAATTTTTTTTGATTTGAACTTTGGTCCAATAATTTTTCCAATTAATTCACCAAAATTAGATGCATTTTTGTATCCAACAATTCTAAAAATTATAAATAAAAATAAAATTATCAAAAATTCAAAAAAATATCTTAAATTTTTCATAAATATTTTTTTATAAAATTATTAAATTCTTTTATCTTATTTACCCTAAGGTTTATTTTAAGATAGTCTATATTTTTTCTAAGTTTTAAAGGCAATCTATAAAAATCCTTTTCCGTTGTTAATAATTTTAGTTTTTTTGTTTTTGCAATTTTCTTAAATTTCCTAATTTCTGAATCGGAATAACTATAATGATCTGGGAATATAAAATTTTCATCAAAATGAATTTTGCTTTTTTTTAAAATGTTATTCAAAGATTGTGGGTTACCAATTCCACTGAAAACTAGATAATTATTTTTTTTGTATCTATTTAAATTTGAACATACATATTCACCTCTAAATATAGCAATATTAGGATTAATTCTTTTTATGTCTCTGATAAATTTTTTGTTAAATGAATTTCCATTAATGAAAACGGCATCATATTTTCTCAAACTACTCATTTTCTCTCTTAAAGGGCCCGAAGGTAATCTTAACTTATTTCCAGCTAATGAAACAGCATTGAAACAAACTATTTTTAAATCATATTTTATACTTTTGTCTTGTAACCCGTCATCAAAAATTGCTAAGTTAAATTTTTCATTAATCGCTTTGACCAAAGATAACTTTCTACTCTTATTAAAAAAAACTTTGTTGTTTTTACCCAATAATCTTTTTTCATCTAGATGGTCTCGATATTTTTTTTTTATAATTGCTGTTTTAAATTTTTTTTTTAAATTTTTTGAGAGAAAATCAACTAAGGGTGTTTTTCCAGTCCCGCCTAAGTAAATATTTCCGACACATATAGTTTTAATTTGATTATACTTTTTTGGTTTTACAAAAAAGGTAATTATATTTCTTAGATCTAATAAAAATGTAAAAGGATACAAGATTAAAGATTGAAAGGTTAAATACTGTTGATCCCAAAATTTTGGTTTTAGTAGTCTCATTTAAATTAAATCTCTTATCTTAGTAAAATTTCTTTTTAGAATACTGTTTCCAATTTTTTTAAAATTATTTATTTCTTTTTTATTACTCTTTTTCTCTAATATTAATTTATTAATTAGTTTTTTGAGTTGTGATATATTTTTTGCCTCAAAAGATAATCCTTTTTTGATAAGCATTTTATAAATTTCAACAAAGTTAAAAGTATGTTTTCCCTGAATAATTCTACACCCATATCTAATTGGTTCCAGCGGATTTTGTCCACCTTTTGGTACTAATGATCCGCCTAAAAAGACTAAATTGCTCATCGCATAAAATGTTTTGCTTTCACCATATGTATCAACTAAATAAATATCAGTAATGTCATTTATTTTTTTTTTTTGACTATGACAGATATAATTAAGTTTTTTTTTAGTAAAAATCTCTATAATCTCTCCAGACCTTTCTATGTGTCTAGGAATTATAATTGTTAATAAATTTTTTATTTTTTTATTTAACTCTAAATGTATATTTGAAATTATTTCCTCCTCATTTTTGTGTGTACTTGCTGCACAAAATATATTTCGATTTAGAAATAATTTTGGCAAGGGTTTATTAATATTTTTTTTTTCTGTTTCAGAAAATTTTAAATTACCTAAAAATTCAATATTTCTTAAATTGAAATATTTTAAATATTTTTGCGTTTCTTTACTTTGAGGAAAAATATAATCAAAAGAATTGAAAAGATTTGTTGCAATTTTTTTTAGATATTTCCACCTTCTAAAAGATCTTTCACTTAATCTAGCATTCAAGAGATAGACTTTTATTTTCCTCAATTTTAAAATTTTTAACATTTCTGGCCAAATTTCTGACTCCACAAAAAAAACTGCTGAGGGTTTCCAATAATTTAAAAATCTATTCACAATAAAATAATTATCAATTGGATAAAACTTATGAAAAGTTTTTTTAAATTTAAATTTTTTAAATAAATTAGAGGAACTTAAAGTAGATGTAGTAAGTAAAATATTCTTTATATCTTTTTCCTTCTCTAATTTTTCTATTAATGGTACAACACTTAATAATTCACCTACACTTGAGCAATGAAACCATATCAATTTTCCCGTCTTTTTATTACCCCGAAAAAAACCAAATTTTTCCAAAAATCTTTTAGGATTTTCTTTTTTTTTTAAAATTCTATAAAATATTATTAGTGGAGATAAGATTATAATAATTATAATTATTAAATTATAAAATAATCTCATTAACTTTTTTGTATTTGTTTATCGTAAAAATTCTTGTAAATTGAGGAATTTTTAATCAACTCATTATGATTTCCTTGCGCAACAACTTCACCTTTGTCAATTACGTAAATTTTGTGGGAATTCAATACAGTAGACAATCTATGAGCTATAACTAAAGTTGTTTTACCTTTCGTTAAATAACTCAATGCATCTTGGATTTTTTTTTCTGTTTCAGAATCTAAGGAAGAGGTAGCTTCATCTAAAAGAATTATTTTACTGTTTTTTAAAAAGGCTCTAGCAATTGATAATCTTTGTTTCTCTCCACCTGAAAGTCTAATTCCATTTTCACCGATCAGGGTATCGTACTTATTTGGAAGTAAATTTATAAATTCCTCTGAAAAAGATAGTTTTGCTGCTTCTTTTATTTCTTGATCTGATGCATTTAAATTAGCATATTTTATATTATTTAAGATTGTATCATCAAATAACGTAGTTTCTTGGCTAACTAACGAAACATTTCTCCTCAATGACGAAAGTTTCCTTTGTTTAATGGATTGATCATCAATCTTTATTTCACCGTTTAAACAATCATAAAAACGAGGTATCAAATTCATAATTGTTGATTTACCCGCACCGCTATGTCCTACTAATGATGTCATTTTGCCTCCAGAAATATCCAAATTAACATCTTTTAATATTGGTCTAGAATCTGAATTATAATTAAAATTTACTTTCTCAAATTTAATAGTTCCATCATGAACTTTTAAGTCATCCAAATTCTTGTCCTCGATAACAGAGTGTTTTTGATCTATAACTGGCAAAATTCTTTTTGATGCTGCTAATCCTTGATTAATTGTTAAGTTTAAAGTTGCAAGTGACCTAACTGGTTGATAAGCCAACATCATAGCTGCTAGAAATGAAAAAAAATTATTTATTCCTATCTCGTCTTTCATTATCAAATTTCCAGAATAGTAAATTAGAATCGCAATCATTATACCAGTTAAAAATTCCATTATTGGTGACGATCTAGCATATATCATGGCTAATTTTTTACCTTTATTTTTAAGTTGTTCGAGTGCATGATCTGCTCTTGAAGCCTCGTAAGTTTCTTTTTGAAAAACTTTAATTAATTTATGATTTCTAAAAATTTCCAGCAGGTAGCTGTTTAAAATACCTGCCATATCCATAGCTTGAGTAGTTACTTTACTAATTCTATTACCTAAAAACCTGGCAAAAAAACTTGCAAGCGGTATCATAATAATTGCTATCAAAGATAATTTCCAATTTTGATAAAACATCACCCCCAATAATCCAACTAATGTTAAAGTATCTTTAAATAAATTCAATATCCCAACACTGACAAGTGCAGTCATGAAATTAACATCATTGACTAAGTTAGTTATAATTTTTCCTGAGTGTCTCTTTTCAATTACTTCAGTATCCGCATTAACTAAATTTTTAATCATATCTACTTGAAGAGATTTTCTAACTTCCTCAGCAACACTTATCATAATAGATTTAGCTAAATACAGCGATAATCCTTTAGAGGCAAATGCAACAATTATTCCTAATGGTATTAGTACCATTAAGGCCTGATCTTTTTTAATAAATAATTTTTCAATCGCAGGGTCCAATAGCCAAGCAATTGAGGACGTGCTTGCTGCTAAAATTAAGGAAAACAACAAAGCTAATGATATTAACGGAACATATTTTTTTGTATAATCGTTAAATAATCTTTTTAATATCTGAATATTGTTCATTACAGGTTAATTTTACTAATTAATATATTTAAAAAAATTATAAACCCCAAAAAATTATTACTTTTAAATTTGGACAAGCAAGACTTTGGATTTGAAATATTTAAATTTAGATTTTGAAAAATTAATAGATGCAAACTAATAAATAACACCCCAATAAAATAATAATATTCAAAATTCATCAGCATTCCAGTTATTATTTGTAATAATATAAAAATTAAGTAACATATAAAAATAAACTTCTTAGGATTTTTTTTAAATTTGATTGATGTTGATTTAACTCCTATTATTTCATCATCTCTTATGTCCTGATATCCATATATTGTGTCGTAGGCTAATGTCCAAAATATGGCTCCGAAGTAAAAAATAAAAGGAATGTAACTAAATTGAGGGTTTATTGAAAACCAGGCCATTATCAGTCCATAATTAAAAGTGAAACCTAAAAATAATTGAGGCCAGTAAGTATATCTTTTCATTAAAGGGTAGCTAAATGCAAATGGCATTGATGCTAAACCTAAAAGGATGGTTGTAAAATTAAATTGTATTAAAATAAGAAACGAGAGCGAGCATAATATAATTACGTATATAAGACTTAAATTTACCGATATCTTTCCCGATGCTATAGGTCTATTTTTAGTCCTCTCTACTAGTATATCGTATTTTCTATCTAGTATGTCATTAACTATACAGCCTGCAGATCTCATTAATATTGAACCTAAAAAAAAGTAAATTAAATATAGAGTATATAGAAAGTAATTATTGCCAAAATCGTATACTAAACTTAAACCCCAGGAACACGGCCAGAATAATAACATTATACCAATTGGTTTTTTAATCCTAATTAAATCAAGAAAAAGTTTAAAATCTTTCATTATAATTTACTTGTAAATAACAAAGCATCGATTCATAATCAAATTGATTCGTATGGATATTGATTATACTGTGACTGCTTTAATGTTTCCTGCAATCCCTTTGATTATGGGAGTTTATAGTAACAGGTTTCACACACTTAGTAACCTCATAAGAAAAATTCATGATGAGCATGTATTTGAAAAACATACTCCACCTGAGTGGAAAGACCAACTGATCAACCTAAACAATAGAATAAATGTTTTAAAATACACAATTATGTTTTCTGCATTTGGATTTTTATTTAATATGCTAACTGTTTTTGCTCTATATTTAGAAAAAATATTTGTTGCTAGGATAATTTTTGGATCTTGTTGTTTATCTATGATGATATCTATTGTTTTTTTTATAAGAGAAATACAAATTTCTACGAAGGCCTTAAAGTTACATATTTCTGATATAGATGTTAAATTTAAGGAGTAATTATTGCAGGTCCTAATATTTTACGTCCCTCAAGATCTTTGTGTGCTTGTATTGCATCTTTAAGGTCATACTTTTTATAAATTTCAACTTTAACATTTCCTGTTTTTACCATTTGAAATAGTTTTTCAGATGCTTCATCTAATTCTTCTCTTGTTGCGGTATAATGAGCAATACTTGGTCTAGTTAAATATAAACCTTTAGGAGCAATTAATTTACCAACATCAACTGGATCAAGTTTTCCTGATGCATTACCAAATGAAACCATCATCCCCCGCATTTTTAAACATGCTAAAGAATTTTCTAGAGTTACTTTTCCAACCCCATCATATACAACTGGCAACCCTTCATTATCTGTAATTTCCATAACCTTGTCTTTAAAATTTTCCTTCGTATAATTTATTACCTCATCACAACCGTATTTTTTTGCTAATTCTATTTTTTCTTCAGATCCAACAGTTCCAATAACTTTACATCCTAAACTTTTTGCCCATTGGCAAAAAATTTGACCAACACCTCCAGCTGCAGCATGAAATAATATTGTTTGACCTTTTTTAACCTCATAAGTTTTGTGCAGCAAATAAAAAGTCGTTAATCCTTTTGTCATTAAACACGCAACTATATTAAGGTCAATTCCTTCAGGAACTTTGACCAAATTTTTTGTTGGATAAATTCTGTGGGAAGAGTAAGAGCCTAATGGTGCAGCAGCGTAGGCAACTTTATCACCCTCTTTAAAATTTGAAACATCTGGTCCAACTTTTTCAATAACTCCTGCACCTTCTAAACCAATTCCTGAAGGTAGCGGTACAGGGTATAAACCTGATCGATGGTAAGTATCTATAAAATTTAATCCTATTGCAGAGTGTTTAATTAGCACTTCACCACTCTTTGGATCTTCAAGTTTTAACTCTTTATATTCAAGAACTTCAGGGCCACCAGTTTTTGAAAAAGATACACTATGCATTATTTAACAAATGTTCCATTATGATAGTCATTAACAGCATCTAATATCTCTTTTTTAGTGTTCATCACAAATGGACCACCTCTTGCTATTTCTTCATTTAAAGGTTTTCCAGATATGAGTAGAAATTTAGAGTCCGATGATGCTTTAACTTTTAAGTCTTTTCCATTATCAAGTAGTATCAATGTACTATCTTTAATTTTATCGTGCACTTTGCTTCCAATTTTTATTTCTCCATTAATTAAATATATAAAGGAATTGTGTGTCTCAGGAATATCAAATTTAAACTCTTTATCTTTTTTAAGCACTACATCAAAATAAATAGGCTCTACATTATGACCCTTTACCGGACCTTCTGCTTTTTCAAATTTTCCAGCTATAGTTTTTACTTCCTTGTCTTGATCTTTATGGATACTCATTTTATCTGCCTTAATATAAATATATTCAGGCTTACTCATTTTTAATTTGGCTGGCATATTTATCCATAACTGAAATCCGTGAAGTTTTCCCTCTTTCATGGCCGGCATTTCAGAATGAATAATACCACTTCCGGTTTTCATCCACTGGACATCACCAGCAGTCATTTTCCCTTTGCCGCCAGTACTGTCCTCATGCTCAAAATCCCCATTTAGCATATATGTAACAGTTTCAATTCCTCTGTGTGGATGTGGAGGAAATCCTGCAACATAATCTTCACTATTTTCAGAACCAAATTCATCTAACATTAAGAATGGATCATAATAATTTGGCTCTACACCAATACTTCTTTTTAGCTTCACACCAGCACCATCTGATGCATTAGATGGATTTATAATTTTGCTTACTTCAATCATAAGATTAATTGTTTCCCTTAATAACAAAATATAAACTTATCAGAAAGAGAAATATTTGCTCACTAGTAAAAAGTTTTGTTGTAAAAAACCAATCTGGATGACCAATAGCAAACACATTGATCATTATAATTGTGATAGTAAAAGCACTTAATCTTGTAAGAAAATTTCCAATAGGTCCCTTTATAAATCCACTTATAATTAATAATATTCCAGATCCAACTTCTGATATAGCAACAACAGACGATAAAAGTGGCGATAAACCAAAATATTCTATTAATCCAGCTGGTGGTAAAGGAAACTTAAAATATCCATGTATAATAAATGCTACACCTAGACCCAATCTTAAAAACCAAGGTGCAATAAAATTTAATTTACTAAATAAGTTTTCCATCATTTATTTGTTATGAGAACCATCACAAAATGGCTGATTTTTAGTTTGTTTACAAGCACAAAAAAATAATTTTTTTGTTACATCTGCTTTAAAAGCTACTGGTTTAAATTCAGTTCCTTTATGTGACCCATCACAAAGAGGTTGTTTTAAACTTTTTCCACAGCTACACCAAAAATAAGATTTTCCTTTTTCAACTTCTAAAGCGATGGCACTATTTCCTGCTCTAATAGGTTTGTTCATTTTTTAAATTAGTTTCAATAATTCATTAAGATTATTTATTTCATTATGAGGAATATAATCTAGTTTGTCAAAAATATTTTTGTTTCTGTTTACCCAAATAGCATTGAGACCAAAATTTCCTGCACCGGAAACATCCCAAGTATTTGCACTTAAAAATGCAACTTCATTTTTTTCAACTTTATACTTTTTTATGGGCATATCATACACTTTTTCGTCTGGCTTATAAATTCCAACCTCTTCAATTGAAAATATATCATCGAACATTTTTTCTAGATCATTACTTTTTACCAACCCATTTAGGAGATCTGGTGTGCCATTTGAGAGTATTGAAATTTTATATTTTTTTTCTTTAAGATTTTTTAACACTTCTTTTACCTCTGGAAAAGTATTTAAAATTTTATAAAGATTTAACAACTCTGATCTCATATTGGGATCAATCTTAAATGTTAACATAGATTTATCTAAACTATCTTCTGTGACTTCCCAGAAATCTTTATGTCTTTTCATCAGACTTCTTAACCAAGTATACTCTAACTGAGTGGTTCTCCAATAATTAGCAAAGCTCTCCCATTTATCACCAATTTTTTCTTTACATTTTTCTGCTGCAGAATTTACATCAAAAAGAGTGCCATAGGCGTCAAAAATTATTACCTTAATTTTTTTCATAAAAAGTTTAGTATTATACTATGAACAATATTAGATTATTTTTCAAAGAAAGTTTATCTAATAATTTAACCGGTAAATTAAATAAAGATCAATCTCATTATTTATTAAAAGTCATGAGAATTAAAAAAGGCGATAACTTTAATTTATTTAATGAAAATGGAGAATGGGTTGCCCGCTTTGAAAGTATTAAATCTGGATTTATAAATTTTAGACTTGGAAAACAAATAAGATCAAAAGAACATAAAAATGAATTATGGCTTGCTTTTTCTCCAATCAAATCAAACTTTTTTAATTTCATGATTCAAAAATCTACAGAATTAGGTGTAACAAATTTTATACCAATTATTTTTGATAGAACAATTGTTCGAAAAATAAATTTAGATAGGTTAAGAAAAATAGTTGTGGAAGCAAGCGAACAGTCCAATCGGATTAATATTCCTAGTATCGAAGAACCAACAACATTAAAAAAATTTCTTAGTAAAAATCAAGAAAACATAAATTTAATTTTAACAGATTTAAATTCAAAAACAAAAAAACTAGATAAGGATAAGTTATTATCAAAATCTAATTGTGTGATTATTGGCCCAGAGGGAGATTTCTCAGAATCCGAAAGAGTTGAAATAGGAAAATTTAATGGTATTTATAAGTTGAGTTTAGGTAAGAATATATTGAGGGCTGAAACAGCAGCAATATCAGCATTATCTATAGTAGGTTATGAGTTAAATTGATAAATTGTCGCGAAATCTTAAGTGTAATTTCTATAAAATCACTTTATATAGTTTTAAAGATGCAAAAAACTTTATTTATATTGTCAACGTTAATTTTGTTACCTTCAAAGGTATTTGCAGATCAACCTAGAGATTGGCAGCTTGGATTTCAAGACGCTGCCTCACAATCAATGTACGAAATAGTTAGTTTTCATAATTCGATTTTACTTCCAATTATTATAGCAATAAGTGTTTTTGTTTTATTTTTGATGGCTTATGCTTGTTTTAGATTCAGAGAGTCAAGAAATCCCAATCCTTCTAAGACAACCCATAATGTTGCTATTGAAGTTCTTTGGACTCTAATACCTTGCTTAATTTTAATTGTAATGGCGGTCCCATCTTTTAAAATTTTATATTCACAAGATACGATACCTAAAGCTGATGTAACTATTAAAGCAATCGGCTATCAATGGTACTGGGGTTATGAATATCCCGATGAAAATATAATTTTTGACTCTTATATGATTGAAGACAAAGATTTATTACCAGGCCAACCAAGATTATTAGCAGTCGATAATGAGGTAATTGTCCCCGTTAATAAAGTAGTAAAAGTTTTAATCACTGCTAATGATGTATTACATGCTTGGGCACTACCCGCTTTTGGAGTTAAAAGAGACGCTATGCCTGGTCGAGTGAATGAAACTTGGTTCAAAGCAGATAGAGTAGGAACTTTTTATGGTCAGTGTTCAGAACTTTGTGGAATTAAGCATGCTTTTATGCCAATCACTGTAAAAGTTGTAACAGATGAGGAATATCAAGAATGGCTTGAAGAGGCTAAAATAAAATTTGCAAAAGAGGAAATAACAAATCAAAATAATAATTTAATAGCGAGTAAATAAAACAATGAGCACTGCAGCTACACATCACGATCATCATACGCCAACAGGATGGAAAAGATGGGCGTATTCAACAAACCATAAAGACATTGGAACTATGTATTTAATCTTTGCAATTATTGCAGGATTAATTGGAACTGCATTTTCAGTTTTAATGAGAATGGAACTTATGCATCCAGGAGATGGCATTCTAGGTGGAGACTATCATTTATATAATGTCTTAGTTACTGGACACGGGTTAATAATGATTTTCTTTATGGTAATGCCAGCAATGATAGGTGGATTTGGAAATTGGTTTGTACCAATAATGATCGGAGCACCTGATATGGCATTTCCTAGAATGAACAATATTTCATTTTGGCTATTACCTGTTGCATTTATTTTGTTATTGTCATCAATTTTTGTAGATGGACCTCCTGGAGCTCAAGGTGTTGGAGGAGGCTGGACAATTTATCCGCCACTATCATCCAAAACAGGTCAACCAGGTCCTGCAATGGACTTAGCAATTTTAAGTCTGCATGTTGCTGGAGCATCTTCAATTCTTGGAGCAGTAAATTTCATAACTACTATTTTGAATATGAGAACTCCGGGAATGACACTTCACAAGATGCCTTTATTTGCATGGTCAATTTTAGTAACAGCATTTTTACTATTATTATCATTACCAGTATTAGCAGGAGCAATAACCATGCTCTTAACAGACAGAAATTTTGGAACCGCGTTTTTTGACGCTCAAACAGGTGGAGACCCTACACTGTTTCAACATTTATTTTGGTTTTTTGGTCATCCAGAAGTTTACATATTAATATTACCAGGATTTGGAATGATAAGTCATATAGTTTCAACATTTTCAAAAAAACCAGTTTTTGGATATCTAGGTATGGCTTATGCAATGGTTGCAATTGGCTTTGTAGGTTTTGTGGTTTGGGCCCATCATATGTACACGGTTGGCTTAGATACAGATACTAAAGCTTATTTTCTTGCAGCAACAATGATTATTGCAGTTCCCACAGGAATTAAAATTTTTTCATGGATAGCAACAATGTGGGGAGGATCAATTTCTTTTAAAACGCCAATGCTTTGGGCACTTGGATTTATATTTTTATTTACTGTAGGAGGTGTAACTGGGGTAGTGCTTGCTAATGCGGGTGTTGATACAGCTTTACATGATACGTATTACGTTGTTGCACACTTTCATTACGTTCTATCTTTAGGTGCAGTTTTTGCAATATTTGCTGGATGGTATTATTGGTTTGGAAAAATGTCAGGATATCAATATTCAGAGTGGATGGGCAAACTCCACTTCTGGTTAACCTTTATAGGTGTGAACTTAATATTCTTCCCTCAACACTTTTTAGGTTTAGCAGGAATGCCAAGAAGGTATGCAGATTATCCAGATGCATTTGCTGATTGGAACTACATTTCTTCGGTCGGTTCATATATATCAGTAGCCGGTGTAGTAGTATTTCTAATAAATTTATTATACTCATTTATTACCAAGAAAGCCTCATCATCTAATCCATGGGGAGAAGGGGCAACAACACTTGAGTGGACAGTGCCATCACCGCCAAATTTTCACACTTTTGATGAACTACCTAAAGTGGACGTTTACGAAGGAGCAGAGAAATCTAAATCTTAATTTAAAAGTAATTAAATGAACGCTCTAAACTCATTATTAAAAAGAAATCTACTTAGTGAGATCAAACTATTTAATGGTTTAATTGATCTTATGAAACCTAGGGTGATGTCCTTAGTAATTTTCACCTGTGCGGTAGGATTACTTACAGCACCAAATCAAATACCAATCTTTGATGCAATCATAAGCATAGGTTTTGTTACATTGGGTGCTGGAGCAGCCGGTGCTTTGAATATGTGGTATGAGGCGGATCTTGATAAATTAATGTCAAGAACCTGTTTAAGACCAATACCCACTGGAAAAGTAAACAAGTCACAAGCTTTAATTTTTGGATTAGCATTATCTTTAATTTCAATTTATGGATTATATTATTTTTCAAATCTTTTATCGGCATTTATACTTTTTTTTACCATTTTTTTTTATGTTGTTGTTTATACAGTTTGGTTAAAAAGAAGAACGCCTCAAAATATAGTAATAGGTGGAGCTGCAGGCGCATTACCTCCAGTTATAGGCTGGACAATCGTAACGGGCAATTTATCATTAGAACCAATTTCATTTTTCCTAATTATATTTTTCTGGACACCCTCACATTTTTGGGCCCTTAGTCTCTACAAAGCGGAAGATTATAGATTAGCAAAAATACCAATGTTACCAGTTATAAGTGGAGTACAAAATACTAAAATAAATATACTTATTTATTCGCTAATTATGTTACCGGTATTGTATTTGCCATACCATATTGGTTTTGTGGGAAACTTTTTTGCAATATTTTGTTTACCTTTAACAATATATTATAACTATATCTGCTTTGATCTTTACAAAGACGAAAAACACAAATTTAATATTTTAAAAGCCAAAAAGGTTTTTAGTTATTCAATAATCTATTTATTTGCAATTTTTGTATTATTTTTAGTTGATAATTTCGTATGATGGAAATTGATAAAAAAGTAAAAAAGAAAAACCTTTTAACAGGAATTGGACTTGTTGTTTTTATAATCTTATTGTTTATATTCACTTTATATAATGTTGGTGTATTTGAGAGAGTAATATGATATCAAAAAAAAAATTAACCCCTCTATTACTATCTTTCATATTTTTGCTAATGCTAGGTATGTCATTTGCCGCTGTTCCGTTATATGACCTTTTTTGTCGTGTAACTGGTTTTGGAGGTACAACGCAAATTTCAAAGGATATACCAAAAATCGTAATAGATAAGCCCGTATCTGTAAGATTGGATACCAATGTTCAAACTGATTTATCTTGGAACTTCAAAACCGAAAACAATTTGGTTGATGTCAAACCAGGCAAAGTTTACAAAGTAAACTTCGTAGTTGAGAACTTTAGTAAAGATCCTACTAGTGGTGTTGCAAGTTATAACGTTTCTCCATCTTCATTCGGTCCTTACTTTAACAAATTAGGATGCTTTTGTTTTGAAAAACAAACTTTAAATCCTGGAGAAAAAAAAAGTTATTTCATGACTTTTTATCTTGATCCAGAAGTAGTAAATGATCCAAAAACAAAGAATGTAAGCGATGTTACTTTGTCATATACTTTCTTTTCATCTGATTATTATAAACAAACTAAGGTAATAAAATAAATGTCTGCAAAAGATCAAAAACATGATTATCATCTAGTAGACCCAAGCCCTTGGCCAATTTATACTTCATTCGCTACATTAATTACTGCTATTGGTACCGTCTACTATTTTCACTCAAAAGTTATGTGGGCTATGCTTTTTGGTTTTGCTCTTTTAATTTATGGTGCTTTCATGTGGTTCAGAGATGTTGTTAATGAAGCAGAACATCAAGGACATCATACTCCAGTAGTTCAAATTCATCATAGGTATGGTATGACATTATTCATTGCGTCTGAAGTCATGTTTTTTGTTGCATGGTTTTGGGCTTATTTCGATGCAAGTCTTTTTCCAGGTGAATTTGTAGGCAATGTTTGGCCTCCAAAAGATATTGAAACTTTTGATCCTTGGGACATTCCTTTAATCAACACTTTAGTTTTGTTGTTGTCAGGCACAACAGTAACATGGTCCCACCACGCTTTGCTTGAAGATGATAGAAAAAGTTTTATTCAAGGTTTGTGGCTCACAGTTATATTAGGCGCATGTTTCACTGCATTGCAAATTTATGAGTATCAACATGCTAGCTTCAACTTCTCTGGTCATATATATGGTGCAACATTTTATATGGCAACCGGTTTCCATGGTTTTCATGTTTTAGTTGGAACTATATTTTTAGCAGTATGTTTATGGAGAGGTAAACTTGGTCATTTTAACAAAGATCATCACTTCGGTTTTGAAGCAGCGGCATGGTATTGGCATTTTGTTGATGTAGTTTGGCTATTTTTATTTGCAGCAATATATATTTGGGGCAGTTAATCAATATTGAAAAATAAATTAGCATTTTCATTATTTGTATATTTTTTTATATTAGTATTTTTATCATTGGGCGTTTGGCAAATGATAAGACTTAATTGGAAGTTAACATTAATAAAACAAATTAATCAGTCATTAGATAGTGAACCATCTGAATTTAATGGCACAAATTTAACAAATTTTAGAAGTATAAAATTTGTAGGTAAAATTGACTATAATAATCAGATTTATCTTTACAGTTTAAATGAAAAAGGAGCTCCAGGTTTTGATTTAATTAATCCGATTATAATAAATGATAAATTGTTTTTAGTTAATCGTGGATGGATACCTAGAAATCAAAAAGGTAAAAAATTTCAATTGAACAACAAAAATTTTACAGCAATATTAAAAGAAAAATCTAAATTCAATTATTTTAAGCCTGAAAACGACTTAGAAAATAATTATTGGTTTACACTTAATGATGAAGATTTAAATAAATTTACAGGAAAAATATTTCCTAATTATATTATTTATTTAAACAATAGAGTTAACGATAAAAATTACCCTCTTCAAAAAAATATAACAGCAAATATTTCCAATAATCACCTAAAATATGCATTAACATGGTTTTCATTAGCGATTTCAATTTTTTTAATATATTTGTATTTTAGAAAAAAAAATTATTAATGAAATATATAAGCACAAGAAGTAATTCAGAAAGTTTACCTTTTGAAAGCGTCTTTATTAAAGGCCTTGCTGATGACGGTGGACTTTTTTTACCAGAGAAAGATTACAAATTTGACGAAAAAGATTTGTCAAAACTACAAGGCATGAGTTATTATGAGCTCGCTACTGAAATCGTTCACAAATTTACTGGAGATTTCATTGAAAAAGATAATTTATACGATTTAGTTAAAAAATCTTACTCCTCTTTCAGATCAGAAGAAGTTGTTAAATTAAGAAAAGTTGGAAATTTCAATATATTAGAATTATTTCATGGTCCAACATTAGCTTTTAAAGATATCGCTATGCAATTAATTGGTAATTTTTATGAATATTATCTATCAAAAAACGAAAATTTTATAAATATAATAGTTGCAACATCTGGTGATACTGGAGCAGCTGCAATAGACGCAATAAAAGGCAAAAAAAATCTTAATATTTTCGTTCTTCATCCACATAATAGAATTTCATCGGTTCAAAGAAGAATAATGAGTACTGTTAAAGAAAAAAATGTTTTTAATATAGCCGTTAAGGGTAATTTTGATGATTGTCAAAACCTAGTTAAATCAATGTTTGTTGACCAAAATTTCTCAAAAAAGATTAATATGTCTGGTGTCAATTCAATAAATTGGGCTAGGATAATAGCGCAAACAGTATATTATTTTTTTTGTTTCTTTTCATTAAAATCTAAAAAATTAAATTTTTCTGTTCCCACTGGAAACTTTGGGGATATTTATGCAGGATATCTAGCAAAAAAAATGGGTTTACCGATAGATAAATTAATAGTTGCAACTAATCAGAACGATATATTGCATAGAGCTATTTCCAAAGGTGATTATACGTCAAAAAAAGTTTCTGAAACTTTTTCACCTAGCATGGATATACAAGTTGCTAGTAATTTTGAGAGACTTATATTTGAGATACAAGGACGCAATTCAGACAAAACAAAAAATATAATGGCTAAAGTAAAAGAGAATAATTACAAAATAGATGAAACTTCTTTAAATAAAATTAATAAAGATTTTTTATCCGAAAAACTCAGCGAGGATGAAACAATAAATGAAATAAAGGAAGTATTTAAAAATCATAATATAGTTTTAGATCCACATACAGCTATAGGTTATGGAGTTGCAAAAAAACTTAAACAAGACAATAGCTGTATAATCTTATCGACTGCACATCCTAGTAAATTTCCAGAAGCTATTAAAAATGCACTAGGTAAAAATGAAGAACTTCCTCCAGAATTAAGAAATGTATTAAAAGAGAAAGAAAAATTTGAGATTTTAGAAAATAGCTTAGATCAAGTAAAAAATTATATTTTAAAAAAAATACATGAAAATAAAAATTAACGAAAAACTTCCAGATTGTGAAGTTTTTCAGCTCATTAATGAAGAACCAGTAAAAATTAAAATTTCCAGTTTATTTTCAAACAAAAAAATTATTTTATTAGGAATGCCAGGTGCTTTTACTTCAGTTTGTTCTGCAAAACATTTACCAAGTTTTATTAACCTTTCAAAAAAATTTTATGAAAAAGGAATTGACCAGATTTTTTGCATTGCAGCAAATGATCCATTTGTAATGAATGCATGGGGCAAAATAAATAAGGTTGAGAACAATATTATGATGTTAGCTGATCCTTTTCTAAATTTTACAAAGTTAATAGGTGCAGAAGTTGACAAGTCGGGGAGAGGACTTGGCTTAAGGTCAAATAGATATACAATGCTAATTGAAAATTTAAATGTTTTAAAAATTCAAGAGGAAAAAGAGACCGGGGTTTGCGACATCTCAAGTGCTGAGAATTTTTTCAAATTATTATAAGCCAGCTTCTTTTCTGGCTAATAAATCAACTTCATTATTCAAATCGTTATCTGAGTGAGCTTTAACCCAAACCCACTCTATAGAATTTTTAGAAGTTAAATTATCTAATTCAAGCCACAAATCTTTATTTTTAACCTCTTCTTTTTTTGATGTTTTCCATCCATTAATCTTCCATTTTGTTATCCATTCAGTTATTCCCTGCTTTACATATTTAGAGTCTGTATAAATTTGAATCTTATCTTTCGTACTAATATATTCTAATGCTTTTATAGTAGCTGTAAGCTCCATTTGATTGTTTGTTGTTATATCTTTTGAGCCTTTTAAAATTTTTTTTTCATTATTCTTAAAAATTATTGCAGCCCATCCACCCTTCCCAGGATTTCCAATACATGAACCATCTGTATAAATTTTAATCATTATTTAATATATGAGCTAAAAGAATTAATTTTTTTATGAAAAGCTAATTTTTGAATATACTCTCTTGGATCCTTTTTTTTTATAATTGCTGATTTTGGGGTATTTATATAGTCATAAGATCTAGTGGCTAGATATCTAAGTGCAGATCCTTTACAAAGTATATTTAAACAATCTTTCTCTTTTTTTTGTAATTTTCTTATTGTTTCGTAACCCTTAATCAATTGTAAAGTTTTACCTTTGTCATAGGAAAAAGTTTTTTTTTTCTTATTGAAACATAAGGCGTTTATGCATGTAGCTAATTCGTAAGCCTCAAAGTCATTTGATGAGAAATAAAAATCAATAAACCCTAAAAATTTTCCTCTATGAAAAAAAATATTATCTATAAATAAATCACCATGTATTATATTTTTGGGCAAAGTTTTTGGCCATCCTTGCTTAATTTCCATAAATGTATTTTTCATTTCTGAAACTAAATTTTTTGAGATTTTATTAATTTTATTTTTATTTATACTGTCTAATAAATTTTTTAGTTTAAGGGGAGAAAAAGTATTTTTTCTGTATAATTTAATTTTTCTTGAGGCTTTGTGCATTTTACCAATATTCTTACCTATTACGAATAAATCCTCTTTTTTTAATTTTTTCTTATCTTTACCTTTCAAAAAACTGACTAAGCAGGCTTTTTTAGATTTTAAGTTAAATAAATAATTTCCTTTTTTACTTTTAAGAGGGCTCGGACATTTAATTTTTAAATTTGATAATTTATCCATTAGTTTCATAAAAAATGGGAGATCTTCTTTTTTAACTCTTTTTTCAAATATTGTTAAAATAAATTTTTGTCTTCTAGTGGAAATAAGATAATTTGTATTTTCTATTCCTTCTTTTATTCCACGGTAACTAATAATTTTTCCTATATTAAAAAAATTTTGAATATTAAATATGTCTTTTTTATTTATTTTGGTAAAAACAGCCATTAATTTAGCATACCGGGGATCTTAAAAAATACATTTTCCTTTACGATCTCAACTTCTTCGATCTGTACTTCGTATTTTTCTTTAATTTTACTTATAAAATCTTGCACAATTATTTCAGGCGCTGATGCTCCTGAGGAAATACCGATAGTTTTACATTTGCCGATTTTATCTAATGGTATGTCACTCTCTGAATGAATTAACTCAGACTGGTTACAACCCGCTTTACTAGCAACCTCAACTAATCTTTTTGAATTAGATGAGTTTCTGCTACCAATTACAAAGAACATGTCACAAAGCTTAGCAATTTTTTTTACTGCAGCCTGTCTATTTGTAGTAGCGTAACAAATGTCCTCTTTTTTCGGCTCATTAATTTGTGGAAATTTTTTTTTTAAATATTCTATTATTTCTTTTGTATCATCCACTGATAAAGTAGTCTGTGTGATAAATGCCAACTTTTCATCTTTTCTAAAAACGATTTTTTCTACGTCCTCTATTGTTTCAACAAGCGTAATACCATCTACTGGAATTTGACCCATCGTTCCAATTACCTCTGGGTGTCCTTTATGGCCGATTAATATTATATGATATCCATTTTTATGCATATTTTCTGCTTCTCTATGAACCTTTGACACCAACGGACAAGTCGCATCAACATATTTCATATTTAATTCTTCTGCCTCTCTTGGAACTTTTTTTGGAACGCCGTGTGCAGAAAATATCACAGGTCTAGATTTATCTTTAATTTCGCTAATCTCCTCGACAAAAATTGCACCAATTTTTTTTAAACTCTCAACAACATGCTTATTATGAACAATCTCGTGCCTTACGTATACAGGGGAACCAAATTTATCAATACTTTTTTTTACTATTTCAATTGCTCTATCTACCCCCGCACAGAAACCTCTTGGAGATGCTAAATAAATTTTTAATTCATTTTTTCTCATTTTTTTCTAAAAGATACTCAAGTAATATATGCGGAAAGGTTAAAGACGCCAAACCAATAAATATAATTTTCGATATAGCATTATCCAAAACATAATAATTTTTTAAAATAACTAAAGATATTACAAATAAAATAGAAGTTAAAATTGTCAAAGGTATTGCCTTTAAAGTGAATTTCTTGAAACCCTCTATTAGTGACTTTTTATTAAGTTCGTTAGAAAGTTTAAATGAATGTCTAGCTGAATGCAAAAAACAAAAATAAATTGTAAAAGCCAACAAAGGATTTAAAAAGTAATTCAAAATTAAGATTGAAATATAGTCCATAAATAGTAGGGACTTTGTCTCAAAATTTTGCCTCAATGAGATTAATATATTTGCAATAAAGCTTAATATTAAAATTAACCAAAGAAAGTAATTATTTATCAAAAAGCTTTCAGAAATTTCAAAATTTAAATATTCAAAGATAGCTAACGTCTCGGATTTATGGAAAATTAATGGAGCTACAATAATCACGCACCCTTTTAAGAAATAAGTCAATTCAAAATTAGACGAGCTTTTAATGAATTCTGAATCCTCTTTACCGAAATGATAGCTTGCCACTATCAAAAATAATATCAATATTAATTTTGGGAATATAAGCCAAAATATGATTACAGATAATCCGACAAAAATATATGAAACATAAAATAATAATGTGGACCTATAGTTATAAATTTTTAGAAGTTTTGCACCCTTAAGATGATCAAGCGCACCATGTGATATACCCAAACTCAATATTAAAAATAAACAAATAATTAAAGGGTCATCATTTCTTAAAAATTCAAATGCTGATAAAAAAATACATAAGTTAAAGAAAATTAAAGAATGATAATAATTAATCTTATTCATTATATTAAAAAATATTTTTTATAAATAACCACTTTGGCATTTTGAGAATTACTGTTAAGTCATCTAAAATATTACTTTTATTCGACAAAAATTTAATTACTGATCTTGAAGGTGCTTGAAACATATTAAAGAATATATTTGGCATTTTTTCTGGGTATCTATTTAAAACTTTTAAAAAAATTTTATCTAAAAATTTGTATTTCTTTCCGATATCATAAATTTTTGCTTTTTTAATATTTTCTATTTGATTAACAATATATCTAGAATGATCTTGAATATTTAAAAAGGTATATCCTGTGCTTAATCTTGTCATGCCACCAGCTGATCCTATATTAATTGTATTATTCTTTTTTTCAGATTTTGGAAAAAACAACGGTATTGCTCCTTGCTCTTTGTATTTAACTTCATAATTTTTAATCTTTAAAATATTTTTAATATAATCTTGAAGCTGAGTATCGTAATCATTTAACGTGTTGTTGTTTAGTTTAGACAGCCAGGTTGTTTCAATTAATGCCTTATTTTTTGCAAAAGGAAGAGTGTAAAAAAAATGAACATTTTTTCTTTGATCACAATTAAAATCCATTAAATTAAAAATTTCATCATCAAAAATATTTTTTTCTGTTTTTATTTCCACACCTTTAAAGTGTTGCCAAAGGTTTAACTCACTATTACTTTTAGGTGGAATGCTATTGAATATTATAGAGTTTTCAATATTAAGACTCTCAGTATTTTTATAAAATTTTATATTCTTATTTAAACTTATTCGTTTAAGAATTTTTTCATAAAAAAGGCCACTATCAATAGTTTGATAAGGGTAATCTTTATTTTGAATTTCGTGATGGCCTGTTTCTGTATTTACTGAAAAATTATCCCAACTTTTGATAACACAATCCTCAAAATTGTGATCCATAACCTTCCAAAATGACCATGTCTTATCTCTTTTATAGTCACCCCTTGTTTCTATTATAGCAAGAGTTTTATCTTTCAACTTATTTTTAGCATCTAATTCGTACGCAAGAGATAAGCCAGCGCATCCGCCTCCAATAATAATGTAATCAAAATCTTTCATTCAAATTAATTTCCTTACCAATTTCCATATGTTCTTCATTAGTTAAATGAATATATGATTTAGAGAATATTAATATAAATAGATCAAATATACTTAATATTGTCTGTTTTATTTTGCCAATTTTATTAACAAAAATTTTTCCAGATTTATTATAATTTTCTAAATCTTTTTTTTTTAATATATTATTTCCAATTTCTCTATAAACTCTACGTGCAACCAAAATTGCAAATCTATTTATTAGAGGGATTTCTTTTATCGATTTAAAAGAGCTTTTATAAAATAGTTCAGCTATACCTAATGTCTCTTTAATTTTTATAAAATCATGATCAATATATTTTCTATTTCTACCAATATCCTCTACAACGTCTCTTGCTATATTAGTTAACTGCATTGCTATACCAAGATCTACCGCAGATCTAAGTGCAATTTTTGAATCTACTTTTAATATTTTTGCCATCATTAGTCCTACTGTACCAGCAACTCTGTATGAATACACAAGCAGCTCCCTTTTTGTTTTAAACTCAATATTTTCTTTAATATCAGATTCAATACCATCAAAAAGATCCAGAACTATTTTTTCTGAAATATTGAACTTCTTAATAAGATTATCGATATTTTTAATCAAAATATTTTCAAAGTTTCTTTCAATGAAATCTTTTTTAATTTTATTAAATTTTTGTTTTTTTGAGTCTAAAGACGTGTTTTCATCTGCTATGTCATCTAAGGTTCTACAAAAATCATAAAGACTCGATCCATTTTCGAACGTCTGTTTAGCTAAAAAAAAACCTGCCCAACTAAATGATTTTGCGTGAGTTGAGATTAGGTTGTTTGACATTATAATATTTTATCTAATACTTTAGCAGAAGATAGTACACCAGGCACTCCTGCACCAGGATGAGTGCCAGCACCAACGAAATATAATCCTTTGTAAATTTCTGACTTGTTGTGAAAACGAAAGTATGCAGATTGGGTAAATTTCGGCTGGATTGAAAAACCTGACCCAAACTTTGTATTTAAATCATTTTCAAAATAATCAGGAGATAAATAAAAATCTTCAACTATATTTTTTTCAAGATCTGGCAATAAATCATCCTGCATTTTTCTTATTACAAGTTTTTTAGTTTTTTCCCCTTCTATAGACCAATCAATATTTGATTGATTATTTGGAACAGGCACTAAAACATAAAAACAATCATTTCCCTCAGGAGCCATTGATTTATCTGTGGCAGTTGGTCTATGTAAATAATAACTTATATCATCGTTTAGTTTTTTCTTATTAAATATATCATCAAGATGTTCTTTGTACTTATTTCCAAATTTAATAGTATGATGCTCTACATCGTTATAAACTTTTTTTGTTCCAAAATAATAAACAAACAAACCCATTGAATAATCCATTCTATTTCTTTTCCAATTGAAAAATAAATTTCCTTTTTTTTTATTTAATAATTTTTCATAAACCCCTGGTGGATCAGCATTACAAACAACATTATCTGCTAATATTTTTTCACCGTTATTTAATTCAACACCCTTTATATTTTTATTCTCCTCAATAATTCTTTTAACCTCTACTCCTTTAATCACTTCTATATTTTCTTCTATCATTAAAGTTTCTAAACCTTTAACAATATTACCTGTGCCACCCATGGAGTAGTGAATTCCCCATTTCTTTTCTAGATATAATATTAATCCGTATATAGATGTTGTCGTAAAAGGGTTTCCTCCTACTAAAAGCGGATGCATACTAAATATTCTCCTTAGCTTTTCGTTTTTGACATATGACGAAACAAGTGAGTAAACAGATTTATAACTTTTTAGTTTTAGCAAAGATGGAATTTGTTTGAGCATAAAAGAAGGTTTATTAAAAGGTACATCAGAAAGTTCCATATAACCTTTATCAAAAATTTTTTTAGTAAAATTTACTAGATCAAAATAGCCATCCACGTCATCATTAGAAACTTCTGAGATTTGTCTCTTCATTTCTTTCTCATTCCCAGAATAATTAAATTTATAACCATCCTCAAATACAAATTGGTACCAAGTTTGCAATGGTTTAATATTTAAATAGTCTTCAGCTTTTTTCCCAAACAATTGAAATAATTCATTAATCAAATAAGGCGCTGTAATTACAGTAGGCCCAGCATCAAATTTAAAACCATTTTTTTCAAAAACTCTTGCTCTACCGCCTAAATCATTGTGTTTTTCAATTAAAGTAACTTCATGTCCTTTAGCTTTAAGTCTCAAAGCAGCTGATAAACCACCAAATCCTGATCCAACTATTATAGTTTTCATATTGTTAATTTATATTTTTTTAAATTCGAAAGTAAGAAAATATTTAGTTTGATTTTAATTTTTTTAGAGCTTCTTTACTTTCATCAATATTTTTCTGAAAAATATTATCTAATTTAGACTTATCTATTGTATTTTTTATTATTTTTTCAACCGAGGTGACTGCAATATCTATTGAGGTATTTTTTATTTCTTTTATTGCCTGTTCTTTCATTTGAGTAATTTTTTCCTCAGTCAATCTTTTTTTAATTTCTGCAGATTTGTTAAATTTATCTTTCATTTGTTGAACCATAGCGTCAGCGTCTTTCTTAGCATTATCTAATATAACTTTTGTTTCATCTGAAGCGCTATTAAGTTTTGATTGGGATTGATCTAAAAATACTTTTGTTTCTTTCCTTAATTTCTCACTTTCATTAAGTTCATTTTTTATGTCGGAAATTAATTTATTTAGGTTTTCGTTTATCTTTAAAGGAACTTTTAAATAAATTAAAACTCCAAAAAATATAATAAAAGAGATTGCTACCCAAAAAGTTGCATCAAATACCATTATTTGCCCTTCATAAGTTTGACTTGTTCGTTAACTATTGCTGAAACGTTACTTTTATTTACCTCTACCCCAATTAATTTTTGAATAATCTCAGCTGCGGTATCTACTGCAATTAGGCTTATTTTTTCTGAAGATGATTTTTTTAAATCTTTTATCTCATTTTCAGCATCTTCAATTTCAGAGTTAAGTTCGCTTTCTATCTTTTCTCTTTCCTTACCTAAATCTAATTGAATTTTTTCTTTTGCTAAATTAAAGGTTTTTTTGGCTTTATCTTTAGCATCCAATATTATTTTATCGTATTCTTTTAGATTTTTTTCACTTTTTGTTTTTTGATTATCTGCAATCTCAATATTTTCCATAATTTGTGATTTTCTTGACTCTAAATTATTTCTTATTTTTGGTAGTATAAATTTAGATAATATAATGAATAAAATCCCAAAGGTAATGGTTAACCAAAATATTTGAGAAAGCCAAAACTCTGGATTTAATTGGGGCATACCCCCGGTCTCAGCACTTATAGCAACATAGTTGAAGCTAAAAAGTGCATACAAGTAAATTATTATTTTTTTCACAAACTTAATTTAAAATGCAAATAAAATAATCAATGCAACAACAAGTCCAAAAAGCCCTGTTGCTTCAGCCAAAGCGAACCCTAATAATAAATTAGGAAACTGTTTTTGGGCTGCAGACGGATTTCTCATTGCGCCAGATAAATAGTTACCAAAAATAATTCCGATACCTACTCCAGCACCAGCCAATGCAATTGCTGCAAGACCTGCTCCTATCATTTTTGCTGCTTCTAGTTCCATATTCTCCTCCTTTTTAATGGTGTAAATTTAATGCATCATTTAAATAGATACATGTTAAAATTGCAAAAACATAAGCTTGAAGGAAAGCAACTAATATTTCCAAACCTGTTAATGCAACAGAAAAGCCTAATGGAAGCCAACCTCCCACTAAACCAAGACTTACTACAAAACCCCCGAAGACCTTCATCATTGTGTGACCAGCCATCATATTAGCAAATAATCTAACTGATAAACTAATTGGTCTGCTTAGGTATGAAATTATTTCTATAACAACTATCAAAGGTAAAAGAATGATTGGTACACCACTAGGCACAAAAAGTTTTAAGTATCCTAAGCCATGTTTTAAGAAACCAATAATAGTTACACCTATAAAAATAAAGGCTGCTAAAACAAAAGTAACTATAATATGACTAGTTACTGTAAATGAATAAGGTATCATTCCGAACATATTGCAAAATAATACAAACATAAATAACGAAAATATAAATGCAAAATAAGGTTTTGCCTTTGCTCCTGCTGTATCACTTATCATCTTTGATACAAAAGAATAGCTAAGTTCGGATAACAATTGAATTTTATCAGGTATAAGTGATTTTTTTTTAGCCCCAAGATTAAAAACAATTAGAATAGCAAGAGTGCTAATGACCATAAATAAACTAGCATTTGTAAATGATATATCAACTTCACCTATTTTAATTTCAGGTCCAATTCTATAGACATTGAATTGGTACATCGGATTTGCAGCCATAAATCTTACTTTTGTATTTTTTTTGCAGACCTAATAACATTGGTTATACCTGCTACGACACCCACAAAAAAAAATGTTATTATTAACCATGGTTTAGTATCAAACCAAGTGTCTAAAATAAACCCAATAATTGTCCCAACTAGTACAGCAGAAACAAGCTCAGTGCTCATTTTGAAAGCCTGTCCTAAATTTGACTGTGCGGGTGGATCTTTTTCAGGGGTAATTTTCTTTTTTGCAATTTTAAGGCGAATTTTTAGGTCGTCATCTCTTTTCATTTAAGCGACCATGCTTTCGGCTTTCTCTAGGTCAACTGCAACAAGCTGACTAATACCTTTTTCAGGCATTGTAACACCATAAAGACGGTTCATTTTTGACATTGTTAAAGCGTGGTGTGTAACAATCACAAATTTTGTCTTTGTAATTTTTGTAAGTTCTTCAAGTAAATTACAAAATCTTGTAACGTTAGCATCGTCTAAAGGAGCATCAACTTCATCTAAAACACAAATTGGAGCTGGGTTTGTTAAAAAAACTGCAAAAATTAAAGATAGGGCTGTTAATGCTTGTTCACCACCTGACAATAAAGTTATTGATTGCAATCTTTTTCCTGGAGGACTTACAAGCATCTCTAAACCTGCATCAAGCGGATCATCAGAGTCAATCAGCTCTAGTTTTGCGCTACCACCATTAAAAAGTTTTGTGTAAACTTCATTGAATTTTCTATTAACTTTTTCAAAAGCCTCAATAAGCCTTTCTCTACCTTTCTGATTTAATTCATTAATACTTTCTTTTAATTTTGTAATTGCAGTCACTAAGTCTGATCTATCTTTTTCCATTTTTTTTATTTCATCTTGATATTTTGTAGTTTCTTCATCCGCTCTTAGGTTAACAGATCCTAATTTATCTCTCTCTCGTTTTTTCTTATCAAGCAATTCTTCTTGCGTTACAGCATCAGGAAACTCTTCATTTAATTCTAGGTTCGAGAATTCAAGAATATTGTTTTCATTTAAATTGAGTTCATTTTCTATTCTTTCAAGCAGATCTAGTCTTCTCTTATTTAATCCATCAATTGTTGCAGCTGAACTAGCTTTTCTCTCTCTAATCTCAATAGAATTTTCTTTAACTTCATTGAGATTAATATTCAACATTGATAACTTATCTCCGCTTTCTTTAATAATAATTTCATTTTGTTCTTTATCTAAATTTGACAATCTAAGATTTTCATTTAATTGGCCTTTTTTTTCTGCTTGATCTTTTGGTTTGGCCTCAAGTCCTTTTAATTGATCAAGTGTTTTTTTTTTTCTATCCTCTAATTTATTGATTGTTATTTCTGATTTGTTTAAAAGATTTTTCCAACTTTCTATTTCTTTATCAATATTTTGTATTCTTTCGGATCTTTTTACAGACTCTTTTTTAATATTTTGATTTTTACTATATACTTCACAGTATTCATCGATTGTAGTCTTGAAATTGTCTAAAGCAATTACTGCATCATCATTTTTATTAGAAATAATTAAATTCTTAATTGAAGCTAATTCTGTATTTAGTTTATCCTTAAAATCTTTTAAATCTGATGAAGATTGTTTTTCAGTTTCATAATATTTAGAATCTATTTCAATTAAATCTTTTTTTTCTTCTTTTATTCTCTTCTCATTAGAGTTAGCGTCAATTATAATGCTTTTTTCTCGATCTTTATCTTGATCTAAAATGTTAAGATTTTCATTAAGTTTTTCTATTTCATCTTGTATTCTAATATTTTCCTCATCTAGGCTTTTTAATTCTAAATTTAACCTTTGTATTTTTGAAAGATTTTCAAAATTTTTTTGTTTAATCGGGTCAATTTTATTTAATTCATTTTGAATTTTATTTTTTAAATCTTCTATTTCATTATTGAATTTGTCAAATTCTTTATCAGAGTCCTCATTAATTTCTTTTTCAAGTTTAATCTCTTTATCAATATCTTGAAGCTTTAGATAATATAAACCAGCCTCTATTTTTTTTATTTCATTTGATATAACTTTATATTTATTTGCCTCCTCCGCTTGTTTTTGTAAATTTGCTAATTGTTTTTCCTGTTGTCTCCTTAACTCATCAGCTCTTTTGAGATTATTTTCAGCAGCGTTCAATCTAATTTCAGCTTCATGTCTTCTTGCGTGTAGTCCAGCTATGCCTGCGGCCTCCTCCAAAATAGCTCTCCTGTCACTTGGTTTTGCGGTTACTAATGAGCCTATTCTTCCTTGACTTATCAGTGATGGTGAATGGGCACCAGTCGACAAGTCAGCAAAAAACATCTGTGCATCCTTTGCCCGTACTTCTTTACCATTTATCGAAAATTTTGATCCTTTGTCTTTTTCTATTTTTCTTTTTATTTCTATACTATTAGTATTTTTATATTGATGTGGACCCTCATTATTATTGTTGAACAAATTTAAAGTTACTTCTGCAATATTTTTTGATGGTTTGTTTGAAGTACCGGAGAATATAACATCCTCCATTCCCGATCCTCTCATGCTCTTCGCAGAAGTTTCGCCCATACACCATCTTAATGACTCTACAATATTTGATTTTCCACAACCATTAGGTCCAACAATACCTGTGAGCCCATTTTCTATTAATAGATCGGTTTTATCAGCAAATGATTTGAATCCGTTTAATTGAATTTTTTTAAATTCCATTAAAAACTATAATAGTTTTTCTATAGCTTTTTTCAAATTTTTGTATGTAAGTGATTTTTCGAACTTTTTCCCATTTATTAATAGAGTAGGGGTTGAGTTTATGTTAAAACTTTTTACTCCCTCGATTCGGTCGTTAAGTATATGATCCTCTAACGACTTATTCTCCAAGCATTTTTGCTCGTCAATTTTAAAGTTTCCAGATTTAATAACTTTGATTAGATTTTTATTATATTCCTCAGCTGTCGAACCTTTTGCCCATTCGTTCTGATTATCATATAAAAAGTGAAGCAATTCAGAATTTCCTTTGTTCTCACAATGTGCAAACTTTGAAGCATTTAAAGCCGCAATATTTAATGGAAAACTTTTATATTCAATTGATATAATTCCCTTATCAATAAAATTTTTCTTTAATTCTGGATAAACATTCTTATGAAAGTTTGCACAATAAGAACATGTTAAAGACTCATAAACTATAAGTTTTATCTTTGCATTATTATTACCGTCAATTATTGGCTTAATTGTTTCAGCATAAGACGGATTAGACAATGCAATAAACATAAACAATAATATAGTTTTTATTTTTTTCATTTATTTTTTATATGAATTAATTAATTCTTTAAGAGCATTTTTAATATTTACATTTTTAATGCCGTTCAAGCTTTTTGAGAAATCTCTTTTTGACGCACTTTTACTTTTTTCTAGATTAATTTTCTCATTTTTTTCAAAGGTTATTATCTTTATTTTATCGACCGCCACATAACCAAAAATTGAATTTAATTTATTCATAATTTGTTTTTTAGAATACTCTACATTTACTTCACTACCTCTATTGACCATAATTTCTAATGTCGATCTTCTTACTTTGTTTGAACTCTTAAATTTGTTTGGATAACAAATATCGAATAATTCTTTACCTACTATATATTTCCAATTATTTAATATTTCAGGAAATATACTGCCTTTTTTATTTATGATTTTTTTTACTTTTGTGGGCAAAGTGTCTTTAAAAGATCTTAGACCTTGAATGCCCCCTGATCTCTGCTTAGTATATTTTTTAAACTGCATATGAGAAATCCATTTGTAACAAAAAATATTCTGAAATGGTACGATTTAAATAAAAGATCATTACCATGGCGAAAAAATGTATCTAAAGAAAAAAGGCAGTATAATACGTTAATTAGTGAATTTATGTTGCAACAAACTCAAGTAGCAACCGTAATTCCATACTTTAACAAATTTGTTAAAGAAATTCCAAACATAAAAAAACTTGCAAGTGTTGATAACAAAAAACTAATTAAACTTTGGGAAGGTCTTGGATATTATTCAAGAGCAAGAAACTTAAAGAAAGCAGCGCAGTCAGTAATCAAAAATTTTAATGGAGTAATACCTGATAATTTTGACGATTTGAAATCACTATCTGGTATTGGAGATTATACTGCTAATGCAATTTTAGCTATTGCATTTAATAAGCCATATATTCCACTAGATGGTAATGTAGAAAGGATTATAAAAAGATACCTTTATTTAAAAAAAGAAAAAGAAATTCAGAAAGAAAATTTAATTGAAAAAAAGTCTATTTTAGGATTTTCAAACCGTTCAAGTGATTATGCTCAGGCACTTATGGAATTTGGTGCTTTAGTTTGCAAACCTACCAACCCACTTTGCTGCCAATGTCCTATAACTAAAAAATGCAAATCTTTTAAAAAGAAAGACTTTAATTTAACAAAAAATTCAAAAAAATATAAAGACAAATATTTTTTACTCAAAGTTTATAAAAAAGATCAAAAATATTTATTAATAAAAAATACTAAATTTAATTTTTTAAAAAACCTAAGAATTTTTCCCATGAAAGAACTACATAATCCTAAAAAATTTAATAAAAGTCTTAATATTAAATTGTCTAATATGAATATGAATATAAAAATACTTCATTTAAAAAATATCAATAAATATTCATCATCTACTTGGATTGATCAAAGAAAAATAAATAATTACATGTTGCCAACATTCACTAAAAAAGTAGTTAAATATCTCGAGAAAAATTAATGAAAAAAATTGCGATAATTGGAGCAGGTATCTCAGGTTTGTACATCGCCAATCTTTTTAAAAATAGTTTAAATTATGAAATTACAATTTATGAAAAAAACGACACTATTAATTCAGAGGACGGCTACGGTATTCAACTTTCAGTCAATAGCGTTAAGCTTTTGAATAAAATTGGGTTTAATAAATTATCTGATAATGAAAAATTTAATCCTGAAAAAATTGATTTTTTTTCAATGAATTCATCAAATAAAATCTGTGATCTAGATATTACGAATTTCAATACAGCTGACATCAAGTATACAACACTAAAAAGATCAACTTTAATAAATTTTTTAAAAAAAGATTTGGGTGATATAATAAAAACTGGTTTTAAAATTTCAAAAATAAATGACAAAGAAAAACAAATTAAAATTTCATTTGAAAATAATGTAACTAAAGAATGTGATTACTTGATTATCGCTGATGGAGTTTTTTCAAAAAGTAAAAATCTAATTTCAAATAACAAAGTAAAACCAAAATATAATGACACATTAGCTATTAGAGGTAAATTAACTAAATTTCCTGAAAACGTGAACAAAAAAAATGTAGCTTTGTTTTTAGGTCCAAACTTCCACCATGTTATTTACCCATTAAATTCTAATGGTGATTTAAATTTTATTGCTATTATGAAACATTCTCTTTCATTAGAGGAGCAAGGTAATTATTCATTATTTAGTGAAAATTCCTTTATCAAAAGAATTTTAGAAAAAGTCCCTCAAGAAATTAAAGAATTTGTTACAGGCATTAAGGAATTAAAAATATTTCCAGTGTTTGTTAGTGATGAGTTTCTCAAAATAAAGAATAATAATATTCATTTGATAGGTGATGCCTTTTTTGCCTTTCCACCATCATTTGCACAAGGTGCATCGCAATCGATTGAGAGTGCTTATGAATTGTTTATGTCTTTAAATACCGATAAAGAAATCAATTTTTTCAAAAAGAGAGCAAATAAATTAAAAATGATTAATTTTAGATCAAAATTTAACTTGTTTGCTTTTCATTTATCAAATCCTTTAATAATATTTTTCAGAAATATTTTCCTAAAAAGATTAGTAAAAAATAAAAAATTTCTAGAATATTATTTAGGTAGAATTTATAAAACTTAATTACTAGATATTAGTTTTTGTCTTAAGTGGTCAATAGGTACAATGTTACCGTTAAGATTGTAGTGCCAAAAAGTCCAACCATTGCAGCTTTCAGCTCCTAAAATTGTGGCTGCTACTTTGTGAATTGAACCCTCTGTTAGTTCATGCTTAATACTCCCATCAGCCATTATTTTTGCACTAATTTTCTTTTTATTATCGTATATAGTAGTTCCTGGTTTAATTATTCCTAACTCAACTAATGAGCCAAAAGGTATTCTTGGTTTAGATCTTCCATTTTGAAGAGTATCTAAATAATCATCTTCTATAGGTTTTGTTTTTTTTAATCTTTGCTCAGCTGCTTTAAAATAGGTTTTTTCTTTTTCAATACCATAATAATTTCTTCCCAATTTCTTAGCAACTGTTGCCGTTGTTCCTGATCCTAAAAAAGGATCTAAAACAAAATCATTTTTATTTGTTGTTGCTAATAAAATTCTGTGAAGTAGAGCCTCAGGTTTTTGGGTAGAATGCACTTTTTTACCATTCTTTTTTAGTCTTTCAGAACCATTACAAATCGGCAATTCCCAGTTAGATCTCATTTGAAGATCGTCATTTAAACATTTTAAAGATTGGTAGTTGAAAGTGTATTTAGAATTTTCAGATTTCGATGCCCAAATTAAAGTTTCATGGGCATTAGTAAATCTTGTTCCTCTAAAATTAGGCATTGGATTTTTTTTATTCCATATAACATCATTTAATATCCAAAAGCCTAAATTTTGAATAGCTGTTCCAACTCTAAAAATATTGTGATAACTACCAATTACCCAAATAGCTCCATTTTTTTTTAAAATTCTTTTACATTCATCAAGCCATGCATATGTAAAGTCATCGTATTTTTTAAAGCTTTCAAACTGATCCCATTTGTCATTTACTGCATTCACTTTAGATCTGTCTGGTCTAGTGAGTTGATTTTTTAATTGCAAATTGTAAGGCGGGTCTGCAAAGATTAAATCGAAAGTTTCTTTAGGGATTTTTTTTAGCTCTTTAAGACTGTCCCCATTAATAATTTTATTTTTTAAGTTTATCTTTTCCATTTTTAAAAAGATAATTAGACTCTAGGTAAGACTCCACGTCAACTCATGATTGAATTATTTTGAATTAATTGTGTTTATTATTATCTTGGACTCAATATATTGTGTATAGGCTTGAAAGTTCTTCTATGATGCTTTGTGACACCAAACTTTCGAATTGCTTGAATATGAACTTTTGTTCCATATCCACAATTTTTATTCCATTGATATTTTGAAAAATTCTTTGATATTTTTTTCATCAAACTGTCCCTAGAAACTTTAGCAACAATTGAGGCTGCTGAGATTTGAGGTATTTTTTGATCACCCTTAATTACATATTTTAGATTATAATTTTTCATGACCGGAATTCTGTTACCATCAACTAAAACCAAATGAGGTTTTTTTTTTAATTTTTTTATAGCTCTTTTCATGGCTAACAAAGAGGCATTTAGAATGTTTAGTTTCTCTATCTCTTCTTTTGATGCAGAACCGATAGACCAATACGAATTTTTTTTTATATATTTGTTTAAAACTTCACGCTCTTTTTTTGTTAATTTTTTTGAGTCTTTCAATTTTTTAACATCGCAGTTTTTTTTTAATATAACCGCAGATGCATAAACTGGTCCTATTAAACTGCCTCTACCCACTTCATCTACGCCCGCAATATTTTGAATACCTTTAAATATCGATTTTAAGTTCATCAATTTTCTTTCTTATTTCTTTTAAATCCAACCAAGAATATTTTTTTTGATCAGCTTGTCTTAGTAAATATGCTGGATGAAAAGTTATCATTGTCAAAAAGGTTTTATTTTTGATAAGTATTTCTTTCCAAATACCTCTTTCTTTTGATATTTTTAAATTTGATCCAAAAAAAGCTTCCATAGCTGTACTACCAAGTAGAATAATCATTTTTGGATTAATAATTTCAACGTGTTCGTATAAATATTCAGAATATCTTTTAATTTCTTTTATTTCAGGTTTTCTGTTTGAAGGAGGCCTGTAATTAACAACATTTGTAATATAAATATCTTTCCTGTCTAAATTAATTGCTGCAAGCATTTTATTTAATAATATACCCGCATCACCCACAAACGGTTTACCTAGCTCATCTTCTTTTTGACCTGGACCTTCGCCTATGATCATTACAGAACTTTCTTCGTTACCATCGCTAAATACAATTTTGTTAGCATTGTTTTTTAATTCACAATCCTTCAAATTTTCGATTTTTAGTTTTAGTTTTTTTAATAACTCTTGTTTATTTTCAATTATTTCAACTTTCTTTAATCTATTAATTGGTTGATTTTCGTAATCAAATTTCGTTTTAAATAAAAAATCTTCTATTTTATTTCTTTGATTTAAATTATTTTTAGACATATGTTTGATGTATGCATAAATACATTTATTTTCTTGTTATTTTTTTAATATATCAAACTTCGTCGTTTTCTAAAGTAAGTGATGTGAATAAGTTTAATGAAAAAAATTTATCTAATTATTTTTCAGCAGTGCTTTCTATCAATAATAATGATGCAAAAAACTCCTTAAAATTCTTAGAAAATTCAAAGATCTTAAATGACAGACACGAAGAACATTTCAAAAATTATATAAAATCACTGGTTGCAAATGAAAAAGTTGATTTGGCAATTAAGAAAATCAAATATTCACAAAATAATTATTCTTTTTTAGAGAGAGAAGTGATTCTTTTAGTAGATAATTTAATAAATAAAAATTTAGAAAAAAGTAGTTCAAATTTAGAAAAAATTGAAAGCTTAATTGACCCAGATGATAGATACCATATTATATTGTCAAAAGTTTTAAAAAACTATTTAGAGGTTTTTAAAAGTAATAATATTAAAAGTTATAAAAACAATAATTTTGCAGAATTAGACGATATTAGCTTAGCTTTTTTAAGCTGTTATTTTGATCTAAAAAATACAGATAAAAGATTTGAAGAATTTATAGAATATGATGGAAGCAGCTCTAGATATATATATTTTTATTTAGATTATTTAATTGAACAAAATAAAATTAAAAAAATAGACCAGGTTTTACAAAATATTAATCAACTTAATAAACCATTGTTAATTGCTCAATCAGTAAAATGGATTGAAGAAAAAAATTATAACAAATTAAATAATTTATTTTCATGCAAAAATGAGAAAGATATTATTGCAGAGTTTTTCTATTTAATCGCTAATCTTTATTCATCACAAGGTTTATATAAAGAATCAAATTTTTATATTATCTTAGCAAAATATCTTAACCCAAATTTTACGCTTAATTCGACATTACTAATTGAAAACTACATGGATACAAAAAAATATAAATTAGTAAAAAATGAACTAAGTAACATTGAAAAAGATAACGTTATATATAACTGGTTTAAAGTGAAAAAAAATGCATCAATTATCCAAGAGACTAAAAATGACGATAGTGCTTTAAAATTTATTAAAAAAAAATATGGAAAAATTCAAAACCCGTCAAACAAGATTTTATTTGATATGGCAAACATATTGAGAAATTTTCAAGACTATGAGGGAGCAATAGAAATTTATTCAAATTTAATACAATACTCAAATTATAGTGCAGAGGAATATGCAGATCTTTTGTATAAAAGAGGAACTAGTTACGAAAGAAAAAAAGATTTTTTAAAAGCTGATGAAGATTTAATAGAGTCTCTTAAAATAGATCCAGATGAACCATATGTCTTAAATTATCTTGGATACAGCTGGTTAGAGAGATCTTACAAAATTCCTGAAGCAATGGATATGCTAAAGGAAGCTTATAGTTTAAGAGAAAATGACCCTTACATTACCGACTCAATTGGATGGGCCTATTATTTAATCGAAGACTTTGTTAACGCAAAAAAATATCTAGAAAAAGCTGTAAAACTTATGCCTTACGATCCAATAGTTAATGATCATTACGGTGATGTATTATGGAGACTTAACAAAAAAGTGCAGGCAAGATATTTTTGGAATGGAGTTTTAAAATTAGAAGATACCGAAGAAAAGTTAAAAAAAGAAATTGAAAAAAAATTAGTTTTTGGACTATAATTTTACTAATTAAACTGTTTCTATGAATACGATATCACAAAAGTCTTATGCAAAAATAAATTTAAATTTAAATGTTATAGGAAAAACAAAAAATTTACATAAATTACAGAGTCTAGTATCACTGATTTCACTTTATGATGAAATTAGTCTAAGACAGATAGGTAGTCGTAAACATAAGATATTGTTTAAGGGTAAATTTTCAAAAAAAATTACTAGTCGTAATACAATCTATAAAACTTTATCTGTTTTAGACAAAAAAAAATTACTGAAAAAAAAGTATCTTGTAATAGTTAAAAAAAATATACCTGTTAAGTCAGGAATGGGTGGTGGATCTATGAATGCCGCTACTTTAATTAAAATTTTTATGAAAAATAAAATTATTAAAATTAATAAAAAAAAATTACAAAATATAAATGACTCAATTGGACAGGATGTGAAACTTGGATTTTTTAAAAATATTATGTATTTAGATGGTAATAATTCTGTAAAAATATTAAACAAAAAGACAAAATATTTTTTATTATTATTTATGCCAAAATATGGATGTTCAACAAAGTATATTTTTTCCAAAGTAAAAAAATACTCAAAACCACTAAAAAACATTAAAAACAAATTAAATAATTTAGGCAGTCTGAAAAATGATTTGCAAGATATCGTAATAAAAAAATATCCAGAGTTAAAAAAACCTATTAAATTTCTTGAAAATCAGCCCGGGATAAATTTTGTTAAAATGACAGGATCGGGGTCATGTTTTGTCGCCTATTCTAAATCAAGAAATTCTATTATAGATAGCTTTAAAAAGTTTAGAAAAAATTACCCAAAATATTGGTCTGTTTTATCTAAAACTATATAAATATTAAAACTTTATGTTATAAGAAATTGACTTTGGGGCGTAGCCAAGTGGTAAGGCAGCGGTTTTTGGTACCGCCATTCCTAGGTTCGAATCCTAGCGCCCCAGCCATTTTATGATAAAAAAGTTTTTAAAATTTTTTACTAAGAGTAATATTAATTCTCCAAATAGATTATACAATTTAAAAAACGATCCAAAGATAAAAAAAATTTTTAATTCAATTAACGACCACTCAGCAGAAAGTGAAATACTTTTTGTTGGAGGATGTGTTAGACAAAATATATTGGGTGAGAAGATAGAGGATATTGATCTTGCAACTAACCTTAATCCAGATGAGGTTGTGAATTGTTTAAATAAAAATAATATCAAACATATAGATGTTGGAAAAAAATACGGAACGATAACAGCAATTATAGAAAAGAAAAAATTCGAAATAACCTCTTTGAGAAAAGATGTGAAAACAGATGGAAGGTTTGCCGAGGTCCAATATTGCAAGGATTGGAAAGAAGATGCAAAAAGAAGAGATTTCACATTTAATTCAATTTATTCAAATTTGAACGGAGAATTGTTTGATCCATTTAATGGAAAAAAAGATCTTTTAAATGGATGGGTTAAATTTATTGGAAATCCCGCAACCAGAATTAAAGAAGATTATTTGAGAATTTTAAGATATATTAGGTTCTTCCTAATCTATTCAAAAAACAATCATTCAGAGGAAATTAAAAAAATAATCAAACAAAATATTAGTGGTATAAATATAATATCAGGTGATAGGTTGCTTAGTGAGTTAAAAAAAATAATTCTATCTAAAGGTTTTTTTAAAATACCTAAAGATCAGTTTTCAAGAGAAATAATACAATTAATTTTTCCTCAAATTATTAGTTTTAATATAATTAAAAATATTGAGAAAAGGAGTAATGAAAATCTCTTTAAAGAAAATGATTTTACCTTTTTAATAAGCCTTTTAATAATCGATGAAACTGATAATGCGGATTATTTTGTGCATAAATTTAATATATCTAAAGATGAAAAAGATAGAATATTATTTTTAAAAAATACTTATCAAGATTTAAATAAGAATTTTTTTGAAAAGAAAAATTTAAAAATACTCCTTTATAAACATGGTAAGGATAAAGTAATTGACCTTATCAAATTTCATATTCTTAAATCTAAAAATGTTTATAATATTAATGAGTTAATTTCATTTTATAAAATGGAGAAAGCGCCAGTTTTTCCCTTTGACGCTAAATTTTTAAAGGAAAAATATAATTATAAAGATGGTAAGCTATTAGGTGATAAACTCAAACAATTAGAATCTGCATGGCTGAGTAACAATTTTAAATTAGCTGATGAAAAAGTTGATAGTATTTTAAGAAATTAAACGTAGTCCACTTTTATAATTTCAAAATTTTTCTTGCCAGATGGAGTATTAATTTCTACGAAGTCACCAGTATTTTTTCCAATAAGACCTTTGCCAATAGGAGACTGATAAAATATAAATTTTTTTTTAATATCTGCCTCATCTTTACCAACTAGTTTATATTTAATTTTTTCATTACTGTCTAAATCTTGAAGAGAAACAGTTGCACCAAAGATTACCTTACCATTATTTTCATGTTTAGTTACATCTATTACATTTGCTCTCGCTATAGTATCCTCTACCTCTTGAATTCTTCCCTCATTTAAAGATTGTTGTTCTTTTGCGGCATGATACTCAGCGTTTTCTTTTAAATCTCCGTGTGACCTAGCTTCTGATATAGCATTTACTATTTCAGGTCTTTTTTTTTCTTTTAGAAAGACAAGTTCTTCAGATAATTTTTTTAGTCCTTCTACTGTAATTGGTTCTTTGTTACTCATATTTTATCTCCATTTTGCTAAAGGAGGTAGCGACATTAATATAGCTTCGACATTGCCACCAGTTTGTAAACCAAATTTTGTGCCTCTATCATATAACAAGTTGAATTCCACATATCTACCTCTTTTTAAATATTGAATATTTTTTTGTTTCAAGTTCCATTTTTTACTTTTTCTAAGACTAATAATTTGATTAAATATTTGAATAAAATTTATTCCTAAATCCCTTACAAATCCAAAATCTTTTTCCCAATCTTTTTTTTTATAATCAAAAAAAATTCCACCAATTCCTCTTGGCTCTTTTCGGTGTGATAAATAAAAATATTCATCACACCATTTTTTATATTTTTTAAAATATTTTTTGTCATGCCTATCACACATTTTTTTTAATTTTTTAAATAACATTTTTTTAACAGTTGGATCATTAAAACATGGAGTAACATCCATCCCCCCTCCAAACCAGCCATGATTTGTATAGATATATCTGGTATTAAAATGCATAGCTGGTACATGAGGATTTTTCATGTGCATTACCACGGATACGCCAGATGCCCAAAAATCTCTGTTATTTTTTGTACCAGGAATTTTCTTTTTAAATTCTTTAGTCAGTTTTCCATAAACTTCTGAAAAATTGACACCAACTTTGTCAAATATTTTGCCATTTTCAAGAATATAATAACAGCCACCTCCTTCATCCTTTTTTATACTTCTTTCCCAACTCTTCTTTAAAAATTTTATTTTTCCACCTTCAATTTGCTGTATCGTATTACAGATCATTTCTTGAAGGTTTATAAACCAATCCCTTGTTAATTTCTTTTTTATATCTTTATCCATTAAAAATTAGTTTGATTTAGAATTTTTGAAACCACAATTGATACTGATGATGACAAATTTAGTGATCTTTTTTTATTCATCATTGGAATAATTAATCTATGACTTACTTTTTTGTGTACACTAGTTGGTACACCTGAGCTTTCTCTACCAAATAACACAGTATCATTTTTTTTAAACAGAAATTCTTTATAGGATTTTTTTGACTTAGTTGTCATTAAAATTATTCTTGTATTTCTTTTACTAATAAAAAAGTCTTTTGGACTTTTGTAAAATTGAATATTTTTA
>CACKJD010000005.1 GCA_902600485.1 uncultured Pelagibacteraceae bacterium | reverse complement strand
CCAAAACATGGGGTGGGCCAAATACTCTCTGTTAATGCAAAAAAAATTGGAGGCATTGATGTGCAATGTTATGATATTAAATTTGAAAAAGACAAAGCTATTGGTTTATTACCAATTAACAAACAATCACACTTGCGACCTTTATCAACAATTAATCAAGTGAACAAGTCTATTTCTATTTTAAAAGGTAAACCAAAAATAAAAAGGTCTATGTGGAGTAGAAGAGCACAAGAATATGAACAGAAAATTACATCTGGAAAAATTTATGAATTAGCTGAAGTTGTGAGAGATCTAAATAAAGGCGATGATATAATGATAGACCAGTCATACAGTGAAAGGCAGTTATTTGAAAAAGCATATGAAAGAATTATTTCAGAATTTCAAATTGTATTAAATCTTTCTGTTGAGAATACTCAAAAGAAACTAGATAAAGCCTTAAAAAGAAATTTAGAAAAAAACGAAGCTACTAATCAAAAGGTCCAAAAGGTTGAAACACAAAAGGATGAGACAGAGTCTGTAAGTGAAGAGGAAAATACAAGTTTAGTTTCTGAAAACGAATAAGAATAAAAAAAACGCTTCTCACACAATCGTTATGAGAAGCGTTTTTAAAAAAGAAATATTATCTTCTTCTTCTTCTTTTTTTAGCTTTCTTCTTAGCTTTTTTCTTAGCTTTTTTTCTTCTTTTAGCCATCTTTAGCTCCCTGTTTGTACGAATCATTTTGATTCGTTGTTTAAGTAATTTTTAAATTTTTTCTTATGTTATGTCAATTATATAATTTTTTAGAAATTAAGTTGTAAAATTTAAATTTAAAATTATAAAAATCTTTTTTTAATTAATGTAAAAACATTAATGTTTATGCGCCTAATACAACATTAATTATTATTTGTTATTTATAAAGTTGTTCAAAGTTATTTTTATAAATATTAATTATTTTATATCTTTTTAACTTTAATGTTGGTGTCATCATACCATTTTCAATAGAAAAATTTTCTTTTATGACAAAAAACTTTTTTATTCTTTCTATTTTAGTCAAATTTTTATTTATTTTTTCTATCTCGTCACTTAAATCTTTTTCATTTGCATTAATTTCTGAATTTAAAACTAATAAAGCAACAAGATAGGGCTTGTTGTCACCGTACACTAAGCTTTGATCAATATAATTTGAGTTATTTAGTGCTGTCTCTACTTTGACAGGCGAAATGTTATCACCACCTGGCGTAATTAATATATCTTTTTTTCTATCAGTAATTTTTAAATAACCATTTACAAATTTACCTATGTCTCCTGTATGAAGCCATCCGTCAACTAATACTTTATCTGTCTCGGCTTTTTTGTTCCAATAACCTAGCATCACGTTTTCTCCCTTTACCAATATTTCTCCATCCTCAGCTATTTTCACATTATTGCACCTAAAAGGAATTCCGACAGTATCTATCCTTATATCTTCAATTGGGTTACAACTAACGACAGGTGAGGTTTCAGTTAGACCATACCCCTGCAATGTTGGTAGTCCTATTGCATTGAGAAAAATACCAATTTCAGGGTCAAGAGCACCACCACCAGATACGAACGTCTTGAGACTACCTCCAAATTGTTTTTTGATCTTAGATCTGACTGTAATTTCACAAATCTTATTTACTATTTTATCTTTAATGCTCATTTTTTCTCTATTAAATTTTTTAGACCCTAAATTAACAGTATTTTCTACAAGGAATTTTTTTAAACCTTTCGCTTTACTAAAAGTAGAGCTTATCTTTTGGTAGAGGTTTTGATAAAATCTTGGAACAGCTGTCATTATGTCAGGTGAGCAATCACTAATATTTTTGAGTAATTTATCTATGCTTTCTGCATAAAAAACTTTTGCACCTACAGCAATTTGTATGAATTGTACCGTGTGTTCATAAGAATGTGATAATGGCAACCAGGTCAAAAATTTCATATCTTTCGATATGATTGATTTTAGTAACTCATAACCACCTTCGCAATTACTCAAAATTCCTCCGTGGCTTAAAATTACACCTTTTGGATTTCCTTGTGTTCCAGATGTATAGATAATACAAGCTGGGTCTGAACGCTTTAAACTAATTTCGCTATCAAAATTTTCAAAACCGTCTTTTTTATTTATAATATCTTCAATGCATAAATAATTTTGAAATTTCAAATTTTCTAATCTGTCAAATGAAATAATTTTTTTGATTTTTTTGTAGTCTAATATATCTTTAATTTTATTAAACTGAGTATTATTTGAAACTATTAATACTGATGGTTCACAATCTTTAATAATGTATTCATAATCTTTAGTAGTATAAGTGGTGTAAGAAGGCACACTAATTCCTCCAGCTAACATAATTGCCAAATCAGATATCAACCATTCGGGTCTATTTTCTGAAATTAAAACACATCTATCGCCTAATTTAATATCTTTTGATATTTGATTAGATAAGTGATTAACTAATAAGTATGTTTTCTCCCAACTTAATTTATGTTTTGGAGTACCCAAGTTAATTAGGAAAATATTATTTTTGTCTTGTTTATTGTATTGGTCAAAAAAAAGTTCTAGAAGGTTATTATAATTATCTAATTTCATTTTACTTTGGTGGGCGAAGAGAGACTCGAACTCTCACAACATTGCTGCTATTGGATTTTGAGTCCAACGCGTCTACCAGTTCCGCCATTCGCCCTTTTTAATTAATTTAATGTAAAATTTATAGTATAAAGAGCGTTTTTAGAACACAAAATTATGATTAAAAATATTTATAATAAATCTATTAAAATTGCTGGTCACAAAAACTCTAAAAAATTTTTAGGGTTTATATCATTTATTGAAAGCTTTATTTTTCCTATACCACCTGATGTATTTATAATACCTATGACAATTGCAAAGAAAAATGAGTGGAAAAAAATAGCATTTATAGCAACAACAGGTTCAGTATTAGGTGCATGTTTAGGATATCTTATAGGATACATTTTTTTTAACGAGATCGGCGTAAAGATATTTGAACTATATGGAGTTGATAACACTAATTTTTTAAAAGATAAGGTTTCCTCTGACGGTGGAACTATTGCGTGGGTTACATTACTTGCGATTGCGGGTTTTACACCTGTACCCTTTAAATTACTAACAATCACGAGTGGGTTTGTGCATTTTAACTTCATTTATTTTGTTATAGTCTCTCTTCTAACGAGAGGATCTAGATTTTTTATAATCGCCTTTCTATTGGGTAATTTTGGTGCAGCAATGAAAAAGATTATTGAAAAAAAACTGGTTACAGTTTCTATATTAGTATCGATAATTATTATAGTTTTAGCATTTTTTGTATATAAATTTCTTATTAATTTTTAAAATAAATGTCAGATCAAAACATAAAAAAATTTTATATAATAATTTTTACTCTTAGTTTTTTTTCTTTAGCTGCAGCTTTCTATATTGAGTACATGCTTGGCTTTAAACCATGTATACTATGCTTATACCAGAGAATACCTTATACTATAGCAATGTTAATAAGTTTAACTACTTTTTTCATTGGTAATAGAAATATATTATTAATAATTTTAGGATTAACTTTTTTGGCAAGTATTTTGTTGTCAGGTTATCATGTAAGTATTGAAAAAGGATTTATTGAACCAATGTTTTCATGCACAGATGAAAATATTAAAGCCCTCGAGAAAGAGGAAATACTTAAATCTCTAAATAATATTCAGCCTGATTGTAAAGATGTAGATTTTTCAATATTTGGGGTTTCACTTGCGACCTTAAATTTTATAATTTCGTTTGTTTTAACCATAGTCATTGTCTATATATTCAAGTATGCAAAAAAGTAATAAAAGAAAAATTGAAGAATTTATTAGGGTAGATCATGCAGGTGAAAGAGGTGCCATCAAAATATATGAGGGTCAGCTTTTAGCGTTAAATACTATAGTCAGAAATGAAGAACTAAAGAAGACTATTGAGCATATGAAAGAGCATGAAGTAGAGCATTGTGAGTTTTTTGAAAAAGAAATAAAAAAAAGAGGAATTGAACCAACAAAATTTTTACCTTTATGGGATCTTTTGGGTTTAGGTTTAGGTTTTGGTAGCACATTACTAGGAAAGAAAGCAGCAATGCTTTGTACTGCATCTGTCGAGGAAGTAATAGATGAACATTATTTAAACCAAATAAAAGAAATTAAAAATGATGAAAAATCACTTAGAAAAAAGATAGAAAAATTTAGACAAGACGAAATAGATCATAAAGATATTGCTTACGATGAAGGAGCAACTAAAGAGGGTTTATATTCAATTTTTGATAAAGTAATAAAAACTGGTTCTAAAATTGCAATTAATATTTCTGAAAAAATCTAGTTAAGGTTCTAATTCAACATCCCAATACAAATAATCCATCCAACTTTTATGTAAAAAATTTGGTGGAAAATTTCTACCATTTTTATGAAGATCTTCGGTAGTGGGTTGAAAAGGCCTTTGGTTTAATTTCATTCCTGATTTTTCTAACAACCGGCCTCCTTTTTTAACGTTACAAGCCGAGCAAGCTGTCACAACATTATCCCAATCAGTTTTTCCTCCTTTTGATCTTGGTAACAAATGATCAAAAGTTAATTCCTGTTTACTGCCGCAATACTGACAAGAGAATTTATCTCTTAAGAAAACATTAAATCTTGTAAAATTTGGATTAGAAAGTGGTTTGATGTAGCTTTTAAGTGCAATAACACTTGGTAGCTTCATGCTAAATGAGGGACTTCTGATTACTCTATCATAATAAGAAACTATTGATACTCTATCTAAGAATACTGATTTAATCGAGTCTTGCCAACTCCATAAAGATAATGGATAATAACTTAAAGGTCTGTAGTCTGCATTTAAAACAAGTGCAGGGCATTTTTCTAATGAAACATTATGATCTTGAAAATTCATAAATTAAATTAACCTAAAAAAAAAATTAATTCAATGCTTCAAATTGTTTAATTTAATTTAAATCAAATATTTTTTTAATAAATTTTAATCCTATACTTGATGCCTCAATAGGTATATGATGACCACAGTTTTTAATTATTTCTAATTGGGCTAAAACTTTGTGTCTTTCCAAGAAATCTTTGGCCTCTAAAGATTTTACACAAGGAACAATGTCATCATTTTCACCGTGTATCAATAATGTTTCAGGTTTATGAATTATTCTTTTTGATAGATCTTTTTTACTGATTATTTTACCAGAAAAACCTAAAATTCCAGAATATTTTTCATGTGATGAAAGTCCCACATTAATTGACATCATGCATCCTTGACTAAATCCAGATAAACATATCTTAGAATTTGGTAATGAAAATTTCTCTTTAACCTCATTTAAGAATTTTTTTAATATTGTTTCATTTTTTTTGCTCTCATTCAAAATGAATTCGTCATTGTCTTTGCTTAGATCAAACCATTGGTAACCTGATGGACTAATCAAACATTTTTCTGGGGCATTAGGGCAAACAAATAGTGTATTAGGCAAGAATCTTTTCCAGTTTAATGTAACTTGTGCAATATCATTTCCGTCACCACCGTAACCATGTAATAATACAATTATATTTTTTATTTCTTTACCAGTTTCTGGTTTTATTAGTTTTGTATCAAGGCAAAATGTCATAAATAAATTATTTTATTTTTTTTTTACTATTTATGTAATAGATACTTTTAATGGTTTCCGAAATATTAATAAAGGTAATAGCTATAGTTCTTATATTGGCTGTTGCTATTGTTTTAGTTCTAGGCATTGGTACCCTTTTCAAAGGTGGTTCTACAAGTAAAAAATATTCAAATAAACTAATGCAGCTAAGAGTTCTTTTACAGTTTATTGCTATCATAGTTTTAGTTTGTCTTGCTTATTTTTTTAAAGATTAATCAAAGTTCTGAAGCCAAGATTTAAAGTTTTTATCTTGGAAATCTATGGATCCTACAACTCTAGCAATTTCACCACCATCTTTGTTAATTATCAATGTTGTTGGTAGACCTCTCAGTAAAAACTTTTTTGCCAACCTAACGTCTGTATCGAAAAAAATATCTAAATTTTCGATATTAGTTTTAATATAAAATTCTTTTATTCTATTAATTTTTTCTTGACCAATATTTATTGGTAGAATTTCTAAATTCTTGAAATTTTTATCGAGAGAAAGTTTATCAAGTGATGGCATTTCCTCTTTACAAGGTTCGCACCAAGTTGCCCAAAAATTCATTAAGACTATCTTTCCGTTATAATTGATTAAATTTATATCCATTTCTAATGTATTCTTAAAAGTTACGTCCTTATATTCTTTTGGTTTTTCATAAATAATCAAATTTTTTGGTAAATTTAAATCTTTCGAATAGCTACTAAATGTAGAAAAAATAATTATAACTGTTATAAAAAATTTAATTAAATTAGACATACTAAATATTATAAATAATTATCATGGGAAAAAATAAAAACAACTATGCAGTTTGGAGCACTCGTATCAAAAAACAAACTTCTAATAATTTTAAAAAAGTAGGGTCCTCAATAAACATAGATAAACGATTGTACAAAGAGGATATCAGAGGTTCTATGGTTCATACAGATATGCTTTATAAGCAAAAAATTATTTCTCTTAAGGTTAGAGAAAAAATTTTATGGGGTTTAAACAGAATTAAAAATGAGATTGATAAAAAAAAATTTAAATTTGATATTTCTAAAGAGGACATTCATATGAATATTGAAAGTAGATTATTTGAACTGATAGGTGATGATGCTGGTTTTTTGCACACAGCAAGATCAAGAAATGATCAAGTCTTAACAGATCTTAAGATTTGGATGAAGAGCTCTGTTAGTGAAATTGACAAGTTATTAACAAAAGTAATTAAAAGCTTATTAAATAATGCAGATAAGAATTTAAAAACAGTCCTACCAGGATTTACACATCTAAAAAATGCTCAACCTATTTCTTTAGCACATTATTTTATGTCATGTGTTGAAATGTTTAATAGAGATAAAAAAAGATTTAAAAATAGTTTGGAAAGTTTAAATGAAAACCCCTTGGGGGTTTGTGCAATTTCTGGCACGTCTTTTAAAATTGATAGGTGGTATACAACAAAAAAACTGAAATTTAGTAAACCAACTAATAACTCAATAGATACAGTATCTGATAGAGATTTTGTTTTAGACTTTTTATATAATGTCTCAATATGCTCAATGCATATTTCAAGAATTTCAGAAGAATTGATTATTTGGAACTCTGACCAATTCAATTTTATTAAATTAAAAGACAACTTGGTAACTGGTTCATCTATTATGCCGCAAAAAAAAAACCCAGATACACTGGAGTATCTAAGAGGAAAAGCGGGTGTAAATTATGGTTCATTAATTTCTATGCTTACTATTGTTAAAGGATTACCTTTGTCCTATTTTAAAGATCTCCAAGACGATAAAGAGTTGGTATTTAAATCATTTGATACTTTAAAAAATAGTTTATTAATATTTGATGAAGTTTTAAAAGGTTTAATAATTAATAAGAATGTAATGCTTCAAGCAGCTAATAAAGGCTATACAACAGCAACTGATTTAGCCGATGCTATGGTAAAAAATTTAAGAATTACTTTTAGAGAATCTTATAAAATAACTTCAAAAATAGTCAATTCAGCAGAAAAATTAAATTTATCTCTTGAAGAATTAAATTTAGACCAAGTTAAAAAAATTGATAAAAGACTGAATAATGAAATTTTAGAACAAGCAAAGCTAATAAATTCAGTTAACTCAAAGAAATCATATGGAGGAACATCTTTTGAAAACATTAAGAAAATGATAAATAAACTTAAAAAGGAAATTAAATGAAAAATTTGTTATTAGTTATAATTGTATTTTTGTCTTTAGTCTCATGTGGAAAAAAAGGTGATCCTGAATATAAAGGTAATAGTATGGTACAAGGTCACAAAATTACTATTTAATGAATTATAAAAATAATAATTTTTACATTGAAAAAATTAAAGCGGATAATTTAATTAAAAAATACGGGTCTCCAATTTATTGTTATTCTAATAAAAGACTAGTTGATAATATAATTAATTTTAAAAATTCATTTAAATCCTTCAATCCTTTAATTTGTTTCTCCGTTAAATCAAATTATAATTCAACAATTTTAAGAATAATTAAGCAACATGGTCTTGGAGCTGATGTTGTATCTGACGGTGAATTAAAAAAAGTATTATCTTTAGGTTTTAAGCCTAATAGGATTGTATATTCAGGTGTTGGAAAAAAATTTGAAGAATTAAAATTTGCAATTAGCAAAAATATACTTTTAATAAACGTTGAATCTGAAAGTGAATTAAAAAATATAAAAAAAATAGCTGAAAAATTTGGAAAAAAAGTAAGCGTAGGTTTAAGATTGAACCCTAATATAGATGCAAAAACTAATACAAAGATATCAACAGGTAGAATACAAGACAAATTCGGTTTGAACGGCAATGATATTATCAAAATTTTAAACAAATTTAAAAACTCCAGGAATATCAAAATTAAATGTTTGAGTGTTCACATTGGAAGCCAGATAACACAAAACAAACCCTACAATAATGTACTTGTTGCTATAAATAAAATTTTATCAAAATCTAAATATAAATTTGAATATATTGATTTAGGCGGGGGCATGGGTATATCATATGTCAAAAATAACAAGAAACTAGATTATTCAAAACTTTCAAAAAATATTTATAAATTTTCAAAAAAAAATAATTGTAAGATTATTTTTGAACCAGGCCGGTCTATTGTTGGAAATACTGCTGTTTTACTTACAAAAGTAATTTACATAAAAAACAGTTCAAACAAAAAGTTTATTATTATAGATGCTGGAATGAACGACTTAATACGTCCTGCTTTATACAATGCTGCGCATGATATAATACCACTAATTAAAAAAACTTCTAAAAATTCTTGCTCTCATGACTTTGTAGGACCAATATGTGAAACATCTGATCGTTTCCTTAAAACAAAAAATTTTCAAAAAATTTATGAAGGCGATAATTTAGCTATCAAAGACGTTGGTGCATATGGAATAGTTTTATCATCAAATTATAATTTGAGACCTCGTCCAATTGAAATCATTATTAAAAACTCAAAGATTAAAAAGATTAGTAAAAAACAAAGATTAAATGACATAATTTAATAAAATGATAAGAAATACTATTTTTATATTAGTTTTCTATTTTGGTTTAATATTCCTATTAGTTTTATTCATACCAAGTTTAATCCTCCCCCAATATTTAGTTACACTAGGCGGTAAATTATTAGGCTATTGGACCGGTTTTTGTCTTAAGTATATAATGCTTACCAAAATCGAGATTAAAGGAATTGATAATATTTCAAGCAATCAAAAATATTTTGTAGCCTCATCTCATCAGTCAATTTTTGAGACTTTTTTTTTACAGACAATATTTGATAACCCAGTTTTTATACTAAAGAGAGAACTTACTAGAATTCCTTTATTTGGATGGTATTTAAAAAAAATGGGTTGCATATCGATTGATAGAAATAAAATATCTAAAGAAAATCTCAATTTTTCTGACGAAGTAGGTAAGGTGATTAAGAATACAAATAAAATCCTCATAATTTTTCCACAAGGTACTAGAAAAAGTTTTGATGATAGGTCCAAATTTAAAAAAGGTTTTTCTAGAATATACAATGATCTTAATATTGCGTGTTTGCCAGTCGCTATTAACTCAGGAAGGGTATGGCCTAAGCGTGGAAAGCTAATTCCCAATCAAAGAATTACAGTTTCGATTTTAAATATGTTACCTCCAGGAATTGAACAAAATGAACTAGCAAATCAAGTTGAGCAAATTATTTACAATGATCTCGATAAAAATTCTTGAGAGATTTAGCCTTTCATTGGCATGATTACATATATACTATCGAAATCACTTGGGTCTTTGATTAGCGCAGGTGAGGATATATCATTGAAATAAATTTCAATATTTTCACCTTCAAGCTGACTAGCAACATCAACTAAATATTTTGAATTAAAACTAATATCTAAATCATGATCAAATTTTACAGACAAAGTTTCCTTTCCATCTCCGCTGTTCGCGTTATTAACAGACAAGTCTAATTTGTTTTTTGATAAACTAAATCTAACACCATCTTTTTTATCTGTTGAGACCGAGGCAACTCTGTCTACGCTATGGTGAAATAATTCTAAATCTGCCTCTAATTTTTTTTTATTATTTTTTGGTATAACTTGAATATAATTTGGGAATTTTCCATCTATAACTTTAGAAGTTAATGTGCTGTTATTTAAATAAAATTTAATCTTAGATTTTGAATTAAGTAACTTAATATTTCCATTAAAGTTTTCTAATATAGAGCAAAGTTGATAAATAGTTTTTTTTGGCAAAATTATAGGTTCAAACTTTATTTGTTTCTCCAATCTCATTTTAGAAATAGACATTCTGTGAGAGTCCGTGGAAACAGCTGTAAGGTAATTTTTGTCTTCATTTTGAGTAAAATGTAAAAAAATTCCACTTAAGTAATGCCTTGTCTCATCGCTTGATATAGAAAATTTGCATTTGTTTAGAAGTTTCAAAAAACTTTGTGAGTTAATAGTTATAGACTCTCCATCTTGATCATCCTCAGATAATGGAAATTCTTTTGAGTCTATACAATTTAGCTTGAATATGGATTTTTCAGATTCTAATTGAAGCTTACTATCAGAGATTGCCTCAATATTTATTTTTTTTCCTGCTGAAAACTTTCTAACTATGTCATGCATTATGGATGAATTAGTTGTGGTTTCCCCCTCTTCATTAATTTCTACATTTGAAATATTGTGAACAAAAATCATATCTAAATCTGTTGCTGTGATTTTTAAGATTTTATTTTTTGCTTCTATTAAAACATTTGACAAAATCGGCAGAGTGCTTCGTCTTTCAATTACATTTTGACAGAAACCTAAAGACTCTTGTAAATCTTTTTGATTAATACTAAATTTCATTCTCATTCTTATAAAGTATTTGATTTTTTAGGTGATTTAACCCGTTAGATATTTCAGTGTTTTCTACTTTTAACCTCTCTATTGTTTTAACAGAATGAATTACCGTTGTGTGATCTCTATTAGAAAATTCTCTTCCGATCTCTGGCAGAGACTTTGTTGTTAGAATTTTAGATAAATAAATTGCAACTTGTCTTGGTCTTACCAAATATCTAGATCTTCTTGATGAAAGCATTTCATTTTTGCTAATTTTAAAATATTTGCAGACTAAAGTTTGAATGTTATCTATAGTAATTTTAGTTTCATTTATGTTAAGTAAATCTTTCAAAATTATCTTAACTTCATTTATATTTGGAACTCTGTCATAAATCCTAGCAAATGAAGCAACTCTATTTAAAGCCCCAACTAATTCTCTTATACTATTTCTTATTTCACTACTTATAAAATTCAAAATATCTGAGGATAGTTTTAATTTTTCATTGTATAAAATATTTAAATCATCGACTTTGGTTTTTAAAATTTTCAAACGCAATTCATGTTCTGGGCTTTGTATATCGACTACTAGACCTCCTGAAAATCTTGACTTAATTCTTTCTTGAATTTTGACAAGTTTATTCGGTGGTCTATCAGCAGATAAAATTACCTGTGAGTCTTTATCTATCAAAGCATTAAAAGTATGAAAGAACTCCTCTTGCATAGCCTCTTTACCATTCATAAACTGTATATCATCTATTATTAATACATCTGAATTTCTAAAATTTTCTTTAAATTTAACCATTTCATTTGATTTAATAGATTTTACAAATTGATACATAAATCTTTCAGCTGATATGAATGTAACTTTTTTATCTTTTTTAAGTTTTAGTCCTATAGCATTTAATAAATGTGTTTTTCCCATACCTACACCTGCATAAAGATAAAAAGGATTATAGTGTGCAATTTTTTCTGAAACTTTTTTTGCTGCCTCAAAAGCAAGTTTGTTACTTTCACCTATTACAAAATTTTCAAATGATTTATTTTGGTCTATCCTATTGTATTGTAAAAAAGAGTCTTTAATGAAAGATATTTTGGTGTTAGCATTAATTTGATTATCGTTTTTATTAAAATCTACTTTATTCTCTATTTTGAACTCAATCCTAATTATTTCTTTGTTAAATTTTTTAATTATCCCTAAAATTTGATCGAGGTATCTGGAAACAATCCAGTCCCTAATAAATCTTGTCGATACTGAAACCAAAATATGGTTAGTAAATTTTTGCTCAAATACAATTTTTTTCAACCAACTTTCGTAAATTTCATTTCCAAATTGATTGCGTAATTCTTTTTGAATGATTTCCCAATTAAAATTTTTATCTATATTTACATTTAAATTATTTTTCATTGGGAGATCCATCTAAAATCTTAGTCAAAAATATTCAATAAAATTTTTTGATTTAAAAAAAAAAAATAAAATCCTTAATTGAATAAATTAAGAATTGAATTTGAAATTTTTAGGATAGTAAAAAAATAATTACTAAAACTTTAAATATTTTTTTAAAATTTATTTGACTCAACATGTTGTTAGATAGATTTTAATCTGTTTATATATAGTGTGAGTAAATTTAAAGTTGTTTTTTTTGGTAACTCTAGGTTGATTAAATAGCGCTAATCTTTCTAGTTATCCTTGAAATGTTTCTTGAAGCATTTCCTTTTTTAATAATACCAGTTTTAGCTATCTTCATGAGTTCTGAATTCAACTTAGGCAAGTAGGCAAGAGCTTTTTTTTTGTCTTTATTTTCAATTAGACCGTTCATTTTTTTTAAAGCTGTCTTGTATCTGCTTTTTCTGGCTTTGTTCACAGAGGTTTGTTTTCTTATTCTTCTTATTCTTTTGATTGCTGATTTTGTATTTGCCATAAAACGCGATGGTATAACCCTAGAAAGAGACGCGGTCAATATTTTTTTTAAAATTGGCAAAAATTACAAATAAAAGTTGACCTATTTGATATATACCTTTTTTTTATAATTCCCTTACAATTACGTTTAGTACATTTTAGATTTTCCCTATTATAAACTGTAAATTTAGTTTGAAAACTCCCTCCACCACCAGAAACACCTTTGAAGTCTTTGATAGAAGAGCCACCAAATTTTATCGCATTCTTAAGGGTTGTTCTAGAAAATTTAATTATTTTTTCTAATTCTACTGAGCTTAATTTTCTAACACTTTTCATAGGTGAAATTTGTGATTTATATAATATTTCATTTGCATAAATATTTCCTATGCCTGAAACAATTTTTTGATCTAATAAAAAGTTTTTTATATTTTTTTTTCTATCTTTAATCTTATTTTTTAAATACACCAAATTAAATCCTTTATCTAAAGCCTCAGGCCCAATCCTTGTAAAATAGCTTTTAAAGTCATATTTATTTTTTAATATTTTGAAATAACCAAACCTTCTTGGATCATTGTAAATTAATTTGATTTTATCAAACTCAATAATTATATGGTTATGTTTTTTTGGCAAATTTGGATTACTATAAAAACTTAGATTTGTGACATTTTTGCTAGATGGAATATGTAAGGTTCCTGACATGCCTAAGTGTAAAATTGTGTAAAAATTATTACCAAAATCAAATATGATATATTTAGATTTTCTTGTAATATTTTTTACAATTTTATTTTTCAAAATACTTTCAAAATTTTTAGGGAGCTTGAACCTTAAATTACGATTGTTAACAATAATTTTAATAATTTTACGGTTTTTAATCGTTTTTTTTAGTGAACGTGTGACTACTTCTACTTCTGGTAATTCTGGCATTTAATATTATATTAATAAAAATAATATTATTACTATGCAGCAAAATCTTCAGCAAAAAAAAGGTTTAGTGAAAAGTGTTTTTGACACAGTTTATAATAAATACGATTTAATGAACGATTTTATGTCTTTAGGTATTCACAGGTATTGGAAAAAAGAGTTGATAAGACAAATTAATCCATCATCAAATGATACACTTGTTGATGTGGCTTGTGGTACGGGAGATATCGCAAAACTATTTTCGGACGTTAATCAAAATAAATCAAAAATATTGTGTGTAGATTTTAATCGCAAAATGTTGAATGAAGGAAAAAAAAGATTAAAAACTTATAAAAATATTAAATGGAAACTTTCTAATGCCGAAAAACTAAATTTGCCGAGTAATAGTTTTGATTTTTATACAATAAGTTTTGGACTAAGAAATACTAAAAATTTAAATAAATCTATTAAAGAAGCTTACAGAGTATTAAAAAAAGGTGGAAGATTTTTTTGTTTAGAATTTTCAAAAATTCAAAATCAAAATTTAGAATTTTTATACAAAAATTACTCTAAATTTATTCCAACAATTGGAAAAATAGTTGTGGGGGAAAGTAAACCATACCAATATTTAATAGAAAGCATTGAAAATTTTGTAAATCAAGAAGAATTAATTGAAATTTTAAAGGGTCATAAATTTTATAAACCAAATTATAAAAATCTTTCAGGTGGAATAGTATCGATCCATTCAGGTTGGAAAATATGATTAATAGAATTATTATATTATTTAAAATTGCTAGAAAGATAGGTTCATCAGATATTATAAAAATTGTTGATAGATCTCACAAAGTTCCATTTTTAATCAAATTATTTTTTAATTTAGTTTCATTATCTTTTACCAAAAAACAAAAAAAAACAAGCAACACAAATGATCTGAGCTCAACAATTCAGGATTTGGGAACTACCTTTATAAAGCTTGGACAATTTTTAGCAACAAGACCGGATATCATTGGAGAAGAACTTACAAAAAATTTAGAAAAATTGCAGGACAAATTACCTCCATTTTCAAAATTGTTAGCAGAAAATATTATACGAGATGAGCTTGGAGAATTAACAGCAAAAAATATAATTGAATTCTCAGATCCTATTGCAGCAGCATCAATTGCACAAGTTCATAAAGCTAAGATAAACGAGGGTAATATCATTAAGGATGTAGCTATAAAAGTTTTAAGACCAAATATTAAAGAAATATTTAACTCTGAAATTGATGCAATAATGATGTTGGCTTATTTGGTGGAAACGTTAATTCCAAAAACTAAAAGATTAAAATTAATTGAAGTTGTCTTTTTATTTAAAGAAATAACAAATCACGAAATGGACTTGAGATTTGAAGCAGCAGCCGCTAACGAATACTTAGAAAATACAAAGAATGATTTAGGTTTTAACGTGCCTAAAATATACTGGAATTTTACTAGTGAAAGTGTGCTAACTTTAGATTGGGTAGATGGTATATCTATAAGAGAGAAATATAAATTAATTGAGAGTGGAAAAAATACCTCAAAAATTGCATCTGACTTAATACAGCATTTTTTAAGACAGGCTGTTAGGGATGGCTTTTTTCACGCTGATATGCATCAGGGAAATATTTTTATAAATTCGTCAGGCCAAATTGTACCAATAGATTTTGGAATTATGGGCAGAATTGATAAACTTAATAGAAGATATCTAGCTGAAATATTATTTGGTTTTGTCAGTCGAGATTATAAGAAAGTAGCTGAGGTTCATCTAATTGCAGGATTAGTACCAAAAAATGTCTCCGTTGATGAGCTTGCTCAAGCACTTAGATCAATTGGAGAGCCAATATTTGGTCAAAGTGTAAAAGATATATCTGGTGGAAAATTATTAAAACAATTGTTTGATATAACTGAAAAGTTTAATATGCAAACTCAGCCCCAACTTTTATTACTGCAAAAGACAATGGTAGTTGTAGAAGGAGTTTCAAGAAAATTAGATCCAAATACTAATATATGGGAAACCTCAAGACCTGTACTTGAAAACTGGTTAAAAGAAACAAAAGATCCTATTAAAAATGTTGTAGACACTTTAAAGGATTCTGCAGATATTTTAAAAAAAATTCCAGAATTTCCAAAAGTTATGGAAAACGCAAACCAAGCTTTAGCATTTTTAGCTAGTGGTCAAATTCCACAAAATACTAACTCATATTCTTCATTAACTGAGAAGAAAAATGAGATGAAGTCTCTTAGAAACCAAAGTATTATTGGTGTATTAATACTTGTTTTTTTAGGTGTCATAGTATTTTAATTAAGTATGAAATTTTTAGAAAAAAAAAAAATATTACTTATAATTTCTGGAGGTATAGCGGCCTATAAATCATTAGATTTGATTAGATCTCTCACAAAAATTCAGTGTGAAATTAAAACTATACTGACAAAAGGTGGTTCAGAATTTGTTACACAATTGTCTATTGCTTCACTTTCAAAAAATAAAGTTTATTCAGATATATACTCTGTAGAGAATGAGTCTGAAATGGATCATATTTCTTTATCAAGATGGGCAGATTTAATACTAATAGCTCCAGCTACTGCAAATATTATTGCTAAAATGAGCCAAGGTATAAGCGATGATTTAGCAACAACTGTTGTTCAAGCATCTAATAAAAACATATTTGTTTGTCCTGCTATGAATGTGAGAATGTGGGAACATAGCTCAAACAAACAAAATATAGAAAAAATTAAAAGCTACAATTACAAGATTATAGGACCTTTCAACGGAGAAATGGCGTGTGGAGAATATGGTGACGGAAGAATGGCTGATATAAATTACATACTTAATGAACTTGATAATTTTTTTAAATCCAAAAGTAATAACAAAAAATTTAAAGCTGTTGTTACGGCAGGTCCTACGCGAGAATATATAGACCCAGTTAGATATATTTCAAACAGATCAAGTGGAAAGCAAGGCTACGAGATAGCAAAATCACTATTTAATAGTGGATTTGAGACAACTTTAATTTCCGGTCCATCAAAGCTAACACCTGATCCAAATATTAATTTCTTTAAAGTTAATACTGCTGAAGAAATGTATCAGAAGACAATAGAAAATTTACCTTGTGATGTTGCTATTTTCTGTGCAGCTGTATGTGATTTTAAAATAAAAAATCTAAGAGAAGATAAGATTAAAAAAAATAAAGATCTAAATTTAGATTTTGAAAAAAATATAGATATTTTAAAATTAATATCCAAAAATAATAATAAGCCAAAATTAGTTATAGGTTTCTCAGCTGAGACTAGTAATTTACACCTTAACAGTAAAGAAAAGCTACAAAATAAAGGTTGTGATTGGATAATAGCTAATGATGTTAGTAAAAATGATATTGGGTTTGACTCTGATTTTAATGAGGTCTCAATATTTTATAAAGACAAAAATGTTGAAAATGAAATTATTTCTAAAACTTATAAATCAGTAGTAGCTGATGAGATTGTAAAAAGGGTTATCAATCAGCTAAATTTGATTTAATGGTCAAAATATTAATTAAAAAGACTAATAGAAAAGTAATTACTCCAAAATATAAAACAGACGGTTCATCTGGGGTAGATTTATCTGCATTTTTAGATAAAGGAGTTGTAATTAAACCAAACAGCTCAGGGTTAATTCCAACAGGGTTGCAAGTTGTAATACCTGAGGAATTTGAAATTCAAATAAGACCTAGATCAGGTTTGGCTGCAAAAGAAAACATAGGTGTATTAAATTCTCCTGGAACTATAGATAGTGACTATAGAGGAGAATTAAAGATTATTTTATTTAATCATGGTAACAAAGATTTCATAATTAATAATGGTGATAGGATTGCTCAAATGGTTTTAGTACCAATTCTTAAAATGGAATTTGAGGAAGTTGATAGTTTACCTGATACCGTTAGAGGCCAAGGTGGTTTCGGATCCACAGGAAAAAAATGAGCCTAACAAATAATGAAATTGAGAGATATTCGAGGCAAATTATTCTTAAGGATATAGGCGTCAGTGGGCAAAAAAAACTTAAGAAATCAAAAGTTTTAATCGTTGGTCTTGGAGGACTAGGTTGTCCTGCAGCAGAATATTTGAGTAGAGCTGGGGTTGGAACAATAGGCTTAATTGATCATGATAAAATTAATTTATCAAATATTCACAGGCAGTCTATATTTACTACTAGTGATATTAAAAAATACAAAGTTGATGTTGTAAAACAAAGAATAAAAAGGGTTAATTCTCACATTAAAATAAAAAGTTTTAAGACAAAAATTGATGATTTTAATATAAAAAAAATAATACAATCTTTTGATATTATAATAGATGGGACCGATAACTTTAGTAGTAAATTTTTAATAAATAAATTTTCTAAGATTTTAAAAAAAATTTTTATTTCAGGTTCAATAGGAAAATTCGATGGACATATTTTTGGGTTCAATTTTTCAAAAAAAACAAAACCTTGCCTAGAGTCTTTTTATCAAGGTACGCCTGATGATGACATAGCTACTTGTGAGGAAGATGGAGTAATTGGTACAGTTGCAGGTATAGTTGGCAATATTCAAGCTAATGAAGCTATTAAATATATTTTAAATGTTGGAAAGTGTTTAAATGGGAAAGTTTTAATTATTAATTTATTAAATTTAGAATTCAGAATATGTAGTTTAGTAAAATAAAAATGTTTAGGATATTATTTATATTATTTTTGATCTTTTTTTTTAATGATATAAAAGCAGATGAAAATTACTTTCTTTCTTTAAAATACAATAAGGTAAATGTAAGATATGGACCTGGATTAGACTATCCAATTAAGTTTGTATATTTAAAAAAAAATTTTCCAGTTGAAGTTATAGATGAAAAAGAAAATTTTAGAAAAATCTTAGACTATAAAAATAATGGTGGATGGGTTCATAGGTCTCAGCTAAAAAAAAATAAATCATTAATTACCCTTGAAGAGAAAATACTCTTTAAAAATTCTACTAAATATTCAACGCCGATTGCAGTAATTAAAAGCGGTAGATTATTGATTGTTAAAAAAGAAGAAAAAAAATGGTTTAAAGTGGAAACTGGAAACTATGTGGGATGGATTAATAATGAATATTTGTGGGGTAACTAGGACTTTTTGCTTTTACTTGCCCACCACTTATCTAAAACAAAGTACCAAACTGAATTTGCTATTGGTTCAACAATTGCATCTGTTAGGGCAATCATAAAAGATACATCTGCTACAAGCATTAATACTGTAATAGCAATTGCAAAGTGACCAATTGTATAAACAATTGTTCTTAATATTGAGCCTTTGTTATTTTTGTAAACGTCTCTACTTACCTCAAATATGCCTTTGGTAAATTCAGTCATTACTTAAATGGACTGTCTAATACACATGCTACTAAGTGTATCCTAGCTTGCTCCCCTCCATTAAAAAAATTATGGTATTTAGTATTATTTGTAATCCAAACCCTGCCATCAGCTGGCAAATGTTTTGCAACGTTTTCGATTACCATCGAGCAACCTGGGTTTGTTATTATTGGTACATGCAATCTGCACTCTGGATCTTTATGCCAACTCAAAGTAGATCTTGGTTCTTTTAATAATAATCTTACTCTTCCTAATCTAAACTTTTTACTTAGCGTTTCATATACTTCTTTAAAATATGTTTTTTCAAATTCTGGTAAAAGTTTAGTATATTTAGACTCATCAATTTCTACATCTCTTGAAACTTCTTTTCCTGTCTCGTCTGCTATAGTCCAATATTTACCTCTAATATTATTACCTTTAATAGAATTTTCATCATTAGGTATCTGGTTAAGCGGGATTGCACCAAAGTGTGTAACTCCTGGTGAATTAAACTTTTTTTCTTCAAGAATTTTGTCTAAATCAGCTCTAAGTTTTTCAATATCAAATTTTAAGTTAGGTACTTCGTAGAAATCTTCAAAGCTTACTTTAGGTGTATTAAGTGCAGTTTCCATTTTATTAATTTAATTTTAGATCAAATCTGTCAGAATTCATGACTTTTGTCCATGCTGAAACAAAATCGTTAACGAATTTTTTAGATGAATCGTTGCATGCATAAACCTCGGCTAATGCTCTCAATTGCGAGTTTGAACCAAATATTAAGTCCACTCTAGTACCATGCCACTTAATTTTGTCTGTTTTTCTATCTTTTCCCACAAACAATTGTTCAGATTTATCTGTTTCTTTCCAAGTAGTATTCATATCTAGAAGATTAACAAAATAGTCGTTTGTTAAAGTTCCAGGCTTTTTAGTAAAAACTCCATTTTTTGAATGATCAAAATTAGTATCTAACACTCTCATACCACCAACAAGAACCGTCATTTCTGGAGCTGTTAAACCCATCAATTGTGCTTTATCTATTAACTTTTCCTCAGCTGAAACTGTAGATGTCTCATCTTTGTTGTAGTTTCTAAATCCATCAGCTTGTGGTTCTAAAAGTCCAAATGAATGTATATCAGTTTGTTCTTGTGTAGCATCTCCTCTTCCTGGGTAGAAAGGCACATCAACATTTACTCCTGCTTTTTTTGCTGCAATTTCAATACCTACGTTTCCACCAAGCACTATTAAATCAGCTAACGAAACAGATTTTTTCTTATTATCGAATTTATTTTTAATTTTTTCTAAAGTTTTGATAACTTTATTAATCTGTTTTGGATCATTAACATCCCAACTAATTTGTGGTTCTAAAGCAACTCTAGCTCCGTTAGCTCCACCTCTTTTATCTGATCCTCTGTAAGTTGAAGCTGATGCCCAAGCTGTACTTACTAACTCTGATACAGACAATTTAGATTTAGATATTTTGGATCTAAGGGTTTTAATATCGCTTTTCTTTAATTTATATTTTGGTTTTTTCACCGGATCTTGCCATATTAACTCCTCTTTTGGTACCTCGTTACCCAAATAACATGCTCTTGGACCCATATCTCTATGAGTTAATTTAAACCATGCTCTTGCAAAAGCATCTGCAAATTCAGCTGGGTTATTGTAAAAATGTTTTGATATTGGTCCATAAGAAGGATCCATCCTTAGAGAAAGATCTGTTGTTTGCATCATTGGTGGATGCATTTTATTTTTATCATGAGCATCAGGAACCATTTTAATTTTTTGGCCATTTTGTTTTGGTGTCCACTGATGAGCTCCTGCAGGGCTTTTTGTTAATTCCCATTCATGATTAAATAAGCAATCAAAGTAACCCATATCCCATTTTATAGGTGACTGTGTCCATGCACCTTCAATACCACTACTTATAGTATCAACACCTTTTCCTGATTTATAATCACTATTCCATCCAGTCGATTGATCTTGAATTCTTGATGCCTCTGGATCTGGACCTTTGTGAGATTCAGGTGCTGCTCCGTGTGATTTTCCAAATGTATGACCTCCAGCAACTAAAGCAACAGTCTCATAATCATTCATTGCCATTCTTCCAAATGTTTCTCTAATGTCATGAGCAGCTAAAAGAGGATCAGGATTTGCATCAGGACCTTGAGGATTTACATAAATTAATCCCATATGTGAAGCTCCAAGCGGTTGCTCCAGATCTCTTTTCCCACTGTATCTTTCAACTCCTAGCATTTCCTTTTCAGATCCCCAGTAAATATCATCCTCTGGTTCCCAAATATCAACTCTTCCTGCTCCAAAACCAAAAGTTTTAAAACCCATAGACTCTAAGGCAACGTTTCCAACTAAAATGAATAAATCAGCCCATGAAATTTGTTTTCCGTACTTTTGCTTAATTGGCCAAAGTAATAATCTTGCTTTATCTAAATTGACATTGTCTGGCCAAGCATTCAATGGTGCAAACCTTTGATTGCCTGTTCCAGCTCCACCTCTACCATCGCCAGTTCTATAAGTACCAGCAGCATGCCAGGCCAATCTTATAAAAAAAGGTCCGTAATGACCATAGTCAGCTGGCCACCATTCTTGCGAGTCTGTCATTAATTTTGTTAAATCTTTCTTTAATGCTTTGTAATTTAATTTTTTAAATTCTTTTGCATAATTAAACTTTTTATCCATTGGATTAGTTAGATTAGAATGCTGACTTAATATCTTTAAATTCAAACTATTTGGCCAAAAATCTCTATTTGATTGTCCTCTACCTGCAGAAAACTTAGCTGTTGTTCCTGCTCCTGTTACTGGGCATTTGCTTAATTCTTTATATTTGAAATCTTTATTTCTGAACTCTGTGCTCATGTATCTCCTTTTTTATATTTTATAATAATTCTAAATAAATTTGTCAACAGTTTAGAACTATTATAATGTAGAAATTGAATTAAGATTTGTCGTCTTCGACTTTAACAAGTACTTCTACTGACTTGATTTTTTTTCCAGGAATTCTTGTATTAATTTTAACTGGCTCAACATCTGCATCATCTATGTCGATTAAATCTTTTTGGGTCTCATCATAGAAATGGTGGTGATGCGACGTATTGGTATCAAAATAACTTTGATCAGAATTAATTGGTATCTCTTTTAAGTAACCTTTGTTTTTGAATGCATGAACTGTGTTATAAACAGTTGCAAGTGAAATTTTGTCGTTTGTTGACTTACTTATTCTTTTAACAAGTTCGTTAATTGTAAAATGAAAAGTCTTTTGTGTATTAAACAGAACTTCGCAAATTTTTATTCTTTGTTTTGTTGGTCTTAAGCCAGAACTTCTTAATTTTTCTATATATTGGCTATTATTTAACATAGTAATTTATAACTATTCTAAACTAAATCTATATTATATTTTTGCTAAATCAAGTATTAAGGATATCGAAAAATGAAAAAAAGCTCATACACTTACGACGATCTAATCAGTTGTGCTAATGGTGATCTTTTCGGTCCAGGAAACGCAAAATTACCTGCACCTCCAATGTTAATGTTTGATAGAATCACAGAAATTAGTGAAAACAAAGGTGAATTTGGTAAAGGATTTATTGTTGCTGAATTAGATATAAAAGATAGTCTATGGTTTTTTGACTGTCATTTCAAAAAAGATCCTGTAATGCCAGGATGCCTTGGATTAGATGCTATGTGGCAGCTTGTAGGATTTTATTTGGGATGGCTTGGAAATCCTGGAAGAGGACGAGCTCTAGGAGTTAACACAGTAAAGTTTACTGGTGAAGTTCTTAAAAATGTCAAAAAAGCAGTTTATGAGATTAATATGAAAAGAGTTCTTATAAAAGAAGGCACTACAGTTGGCTTAGCAAATGGAATTTTGCTAGCAGACGGCAAAAAAATTTACTCAACAGAAAATTTAAAAGTAGGTTTATTTAAATAATGAAAAGAGTTGTTGTAACAGGGATAGGGGTTGTTTCTTGTTTAGGAAACAATCAAGAGGAAGTTTATCGATCACTATTAAATTCAAAATCAGGAATTTCTTTTTCAGAAGAATACAAAGAATATAATTTAAAAAGCCACGTGCATGGTAAGCCAAATATAAACCTTGAAGATCATGTGGATAGAAAATTTATAAGATTTATGGGACCAGGATCAGCTTATAATTATATCTCTATGGCAGAAGCGGTAAAAGACTCTGGTCTAGAAGAAAAAGATGTAAGTAATACTTCAACTGGTATGATTATGGGATCTGGTGGCCCTTCTATTGAAAATGTTATTTTAGCAGCAGACAAAACTAGAGCAAAAAGTCCTAAACGTATGGGGCCTTTTATTGTTCCAAGAACAATGTCCAGTACAGCATCAGCAACCTTAGCTGTACCATTTAAGATTAAAGGAATTAATTACACAATCAGTTCTGCATGTGCAACAAGTGGTCATTGTATTGGTAATGCAATGGAAATTATTCAATTAGGAAAACAAAAAATAATTTTTGCTGGTGGAAGTGATGAAGTACATTTTGCAATGACAGCTATGTTTGATGCTATGACTGCTCTATCTTCTAAATATAATGATACCCCTGAAAAAGCATCAAGACCCTATGACAAAACAAGAGATGGTTTTGTTATATCTGGTGGAGGTGGAGTTTTAGTTTTAGAAGAGTACGAACATGCAAAGGCAAGAGGTGCAAAAATTTATGCAGAATTAACTGGTTATGGCGCTACATCTGATGGTTACGATATGGTTGCTCCATCAGGAGAAGGAGCGGTAAGATGTATGCAGATGGCATTAAGCACAACAAAAAATAAAATTGATTATATAAATACTCATGGAACATCTACCCCGGTTGGAGATATAACGGAATTAAAAGCAGTTGGAGAGGCTTTTAAAGATTACAAACCAAAAATAAGTTCAACTAAATCTTTAGCTGGTCACTCTTTAGGCGCAACCTCGGTTCATGAGGCGGTTTATAGTTTAATAATGATGAAAAATAAGTTTATTGCTGCATCTGCAAATATTCAGGATATGGATGATGAAGCAAAAAATTACCCAATAGTAACTAAAGTTGAAAAAGATGTTAATTTAAATGCTGTAATGTCTAACAGTTTCGGTTTTGGTGGAACTAATGCCACTTTAGTATTTGAAAAGGTTTAATAATGAGTTTGATGAGAGGTAAAAAAGGATTGATCATGGGTGTTGCTAACGAGCGATCAATTGCTTGGGGGATTTCTCAAAAACTTGCAGAAGCAGGAGCAGAACTTGCATTTACCTATTTAGGTGATGCGCTAAAGAAAAGAGTTGTTCCTTTAGCAGAAAAATTAAATTCAAATGTTACTTTTAGTTGTGATGTTGAGAAAAAAGAGGAAGTATCAAAATTATTTGAAGATATAAAATCTAAATGGGGTGAAATAGATTTTGTAGTTCATGCAATAGCATTTTCAGATAAATCTGAATTATCAGGGGAATACCTAAATACAACTAGAGAAAATTTTTTAAAAAGCATGTTGATTTCTTGTTTCTCATTTACAGAAGTTGCAAAAGAAGCATCTAAAATTATGAAACAAGGTGGGAGTATGATTACGTTAAGTTATGAAGCCAATAAAGCTATTCCAAATTATAACGTGATGGGAGTATGTAAAGCTGCGCTTGAAGCAAGTGTGAAATATCTTGCAAGAGATTTAGGTTCAAAAGGTATAAGAATTAATGCAATTAGTGCAGGACCTATAAAAACTTTAGCAGCATCAGCAATTGGAGATGCAAAATTTTTATATAAATGGAACGCTGATCATTCTTTTTTAAAAAGAAACGTTGATAATCTTGATGTAGGAAATTCTGCTTTATATTTACTAAGTGATATGGCTGGCGGAGTTACAGGTGAAATACACTATGTTGATGCTGGTTATAATAAGGTAGGAATGCCTGATCCAAAAAATATCACTTAACGCTTTAAAAATCAAAAAAATTAATGTACGTTTTATAAATATCTATTATGAAAAAATTTTTTATTTTGTTAACATCGTTGTTTTTACTAACATCATGTGCTTCAACAATGTCTGGTAGTTCTCAGAACATAACGGTTACTTCAAACGTTCAAGGTGCAACATGTACACTTTCCAATGATAAAGGTACTTGGACACTGACAACTCCTGGCAGTGCAGTGATTACAAGTTCAAGAGTTAATTTAGCATTAACATGTGTTAAAGATGGTTACATTAATGGAGTTGCAAGTTTACCATCAAGACACAAGGACTCAGCAACATGGGGTAATGTAATTTTAGGTGGTGGTATTGGTTATATAATTGATAGAAAATCTGGAGCAGCATTTATCTATCCTCAACAAGTAACTGTTGATTTAGCAAAAAAATAGTTTTGATGGGGCGTTCTGTTGCCAGGTGCCCCCATACCCCAATCTTAATTAAATGTTTTTAGGCTCTTTTTTTAAATGCCCAACAACTTTTCCAGAGTTTTTTCCAGATTTAATAACGTATCCGCTTGTGCCATTGCCATTAGCTTCAACAGATTTTAAATTTCGGAACATTAATTGATTTAGCCTAGCGATCTTTGAGCCTCGGCTAAACGAATTAAGAACTCTGTGCATTCTTTTCATACACACTCCTTGTTAGTTTTTCCAAAACTCGCTTTTAACCGATGCGATATCGGTCTCTTTATCACCATGAGATATGGTTAAAGAAAGCTTACATTTTTAAAAAGTTATTGCAACTACTTAAGGAATATCAAACGCAAAATGAACAGAAATTTAAATGAAGTTAAAAGCGCTAAAACCAACAGAAAATATGACTGCTAACCAAATAAGACCCTTTATAAAAAAGAAAGCAAAACCTCCAATAGCTAAATATTTGACATATTTGTTTTTTTTAAAAATATTTTTTAATTTTGATAATGAGAACATTAATTAAATTGTAGGGGTGGATTTTCGTTTATTACTACCATTCAAAAAACTTTTTATTTTGAATTTTTTTTATTTTCTTTTTCCATAATTTATATTGGTTTTGAAACTCTTTTCGATGCTTGCTTCCATGCATCTCACAAAAAATAATATCAATTTTTTTTAAATTTTTAATTATCTCAGGTAAAATTTTATATTCATGACCCTCTATGTCAATTTTAAGAAAGTTTATTTTTTTATACTTGTTCAAAATTGATTTTATATTTTCAGTTTTAACTTTTTTAAACTTTTTTTTAGATATATTACTTTTTATACTTTCTAATGTTGAACTTTCAGATAGGGACATATTTTTTAAATTTGTCTCAAGTTTATGATAATATAATTTTTTAACACTTTTTTTATTTGAGATTGCAGCTTCATATACTTTTACTTTTGGATAATAAAAAAAAATTTCTTTAAGAATTAGTACACAATAAGGATTAGGCTCATAAATTTCAATATTGCAACGATATTTATCATAAATATATTTTGAAACTACACCATTATTTCCACCAATATCTAATACAACAGATTTAGGGTTTAAATTTAATTTATCTAAAGTTTGAAGTTTTTTTTTGTATCTACTTAACTTATAAAAAACTTTCTCTCTAAAAAATTTAATTTTGAATAATTGACACCATATTTTTTCTCTAAAGTTTAATTCCATTAGAGTCTTCATATATATTTATTCTGATAATTATCTATGTTTATACGGTGGCTTGTTTAATTGATAGTTTAACTTTACCTCTATCAAAACCTATGACTTTTACTTTTACTTCATCTCCTTCTTTTACAACATCTGTTACTTTAGCCACTCTTTTATCTGCAAGTTCCGAAATATGGACTAGGCCATCTTGTTTTCCCAAAAAATTTACAAATGCACCAAACTCCATAATTTTCATAACTTTACCGTTATAAATTTTGTTAAGTTCAGCTTTAGCTGTTAAATCTTTAATCATTTGCATTGCTTTATTTCTTGAGTCTTCATCTGGTGCTGCTACTGTTACTTCACCTTCATCATTGACATCAACTTTAGCGCCTGATTTTTCAACAATCTCTCTGATTGTTGCACCACCTTTTCCAATAACTGTAGCTATATCTTTCTTTTCAACAGTTATTTTTTCCATTTTAGGAGTATGTTTTCCCACATCATCTCTTGATTTAGATAATGCTTTATTCATTTCATCTAAAATATGTACTCTACCGTCTTTAGCTTGTTTTAAAGCTTGCTCCATAATTTCAAATGTAATTCCTGTTATTTTTATATCCATTTGCAAAGAAGTAATTCCATCTTTAGTTCCAGCGACTTTAAAATCCATGTCTCCTAAATGATCCTCATCACCTAAGATATCTGATAGAACACTAAAATCATCTCCCTCTTTAATTAATCCCATTGCTATACCAGCAACTGGCTCTTTAATTGGTACACCAGCATCCATAAGTGCTAAAGACGAACCACAAACAGTTGCCATCGATGAAGAACCGTTAGACTCTGTGATTTCTGAAACTATTCTAAATGTATATGGAAAACTTTCTTTTGTAGGTAAAGATGAATTTATTGCTCTCCATGCTAGTTTACCGTGACCTATTTCTCTTCTTCCAGTTCCTATTCTTCCCGTTTCTCCAACAGAAAAAGGAGGAAAGTTATAATGAAGCATGAATCTCTCACGTTGTAGACCCTCTAAACTTTCAATTCTTTGTTCATCATCAGATGTTCCTAGAGTTGTTGTAACAATTGCTTGTGTTTCTCCTCTGGTGAATAATGCTGATCCATGAACTCTTGGTAGTATTCCAACTTCACATTTAATTGGTCTTACATCTGAAAGACCTCTGCCATCAATACGATTTTTATTTTTAAGTATGTCTGTTCTCACAATGCCTTTTTCAAGATTTTTCAATTCATGCATAACATCTAGTTCTGAATAATTTTCGTCTTCTTCGTACAACTTTTTAGCTTTTTCAGTTACTTCAGATATTAAATTAGATCTTTCTTGTTTATCTTTAATTGAAAAAGCTTTTTTTAGGTCTTTTGTAAATTCACTCTCTAACTTTTTCTTTACTTCAGATAAATCTTTTTTTTCAACAACCCAATCAGGTTTTTTACATTCTTTTGCAAGTTCCTCTATCATTTTTATGACTGGTACGAAACCCTCATGACCAAATTTAACTGCATCTAGCATTTGTTGTTCTGTCAAACCCTTTGCTTCAGACTCAACCATTAAAACAGCATCCTTGGTTCCTGCTACAACTAAATCTAGTTTTGAATTTTCTAATTCTTTTTTGGTAGGATTTAAAACATATTTACCACCTATAAAACCTACTCTTGATGCACCTACTGGTCCCATAAATGGCATTCCAGATATTGCTAATGCAGCTGAAGATGCAATAATTGATAAAATATCAGCTTCATTTTCTTTATCATAAGAAATTACTGTAGGTAATAACTGAACTTCATTTCTAAATTCATCTGGAAACAAAGGTCTAATAGGTCTATCAATCAATCTTGAAATAAGAGTTTCGCTTTCTGTTGGTCTAGCCTCTCTTTTAAAATATCCACCAGGAATTTTTCCTGCAGCGTAGTACTTTTCTTGATAATTTACCGATAATGGAAAATAATCTACATCAGGATTTACTTTTTTTGCTCCGACGACTGTTGCTAGAACAACTGTTTCTCCACACGTAGCAATTATTGCTCCATCTGCTTGCCTTGCAATTTTACCAGTTTCTAACCTGATTTTCTTTCCACTAACTTCAACTTCTTTTTTGAATATTTTAAACATTTATTTCCTTAAATTTAATTTCGTTAATATATTTTTATATGAATCAATTTTATTTTTCTTAAGATAATCCAATAGTTTTTTTCTTTTATTAACTGCTTTTAATAATCCAACAGATGAATGTTTATCTTTTTTATACTGCTTCACATGTTTTGATAAAGTTTCTATTTTATCTGTTAAAAGACCTATTTGAACCTCTGAAGAACCTGTATCTTTTTCGTGTAAACTTAATTCCTTAATATTCTTTTTCATAGTTTTCCTATTTATTAGCTTGTTTTATTAAATTTTCAATTTTTTCTGCATAGTCAAAAGATTCGTCTTTCACAAAAAATAGTTTTGGTAAAAATTTCATTATGACTTTTTTGGACAATACTTTTCTCACAACAAAAGAAAATTCTTTTAATTTCTCTATAATTTCTTCTGAGTTTTTACCTCCCAGTGGTAGCACAAAGACCTTGGCAGTTTTTAAATCTGGGCTCATTCTAACCTCCGTGACAGTGATTTCTTTAGAATTAATGTCAGGTATTTTTGCTTCATCTTTTAGAAATATCATACTTAATGATTGTTTTATCATTTCCCCAACTCTTAATTGTCTTTGAGAAACTGGTCTACCTGCGTTTGCCATGATATTATATTACCCTTTCCGTTGTAGTAGAACTGTAAGCCTCTATAATGTCTTTTTTTTGAAAGTCATTAAAATCTTTAAAAGATATACCACATTCCAGTCCAGCTGACACTTGCTTGGCTTGGTTTTTTTCCCTAAAAATAGTGCTTATTTTACCATTATAAATTATTGCTCCATCTCTAATAATTCTAGCTAAAGCGTCCTGAGAAATTTCACCATCAATAACCTTTGAACCAGCAACTTTTCCCACTTTTGATACTTTAAAAATTTCTAAAATTTCAGCTGAACCAATTACCTTTTCTTCTACATCTGGGGATAATAGTCCTGACATCTGATTTCTGACAAAATCAATCAATTCATAGATTATATTAAATGAGGAAATTTTAACGTTATTTTGTTCTGCTATTTTTTTTGCTTCCTTACTAGGTTTAACGTTAAAAGCAATTAGAATTGCATTAGATGCCTTAGCTAAATTGACATCTGTCTCGGTTACCATTCCAACATCGACTAAAATTATTTTTACCTTTACCTCATCGTGTTTAATTTGATTAATTGCACTTTTTATTGCCTCTGACGACCCGTGCACATCTGATTTTACTATAATATTTAAATCTTCAGACTTGTTATCTTTAAAAGCAGATTCTTGTGTAAACATAGTTAAAGGATTTTTTGAAGTTTTGGTCTCTTCAATTCTTGCTTCTGATAAAGCCTTAGCCTCTTTTTCTGAGTCAAGAACCAAGAAGTCATCTCCAGATTTTGCTGCACCATTTATACCTAAAACTTCGACTGGTGTTGATGGTAATGCTTCGTTAATTTGTTTTCCAGTATCATCTATAATTGCTCTGACTTTTCCCCATTTTGTACCACAAACAAAATAATCTCCTTTTTTAAGATTACCGGATGTAACAATAATATTTGCTATCGGTCCTCTACCTATATCTATTTTTGACTCAAGGACAACACCGTTAGAGTTACAGCTAAAATCACATTTTAAATCTAAAAGTTCTGCTTGTAGTAAAATCAATTCGAGTAATTTATCTATATTTTTTTTAGTTTTTGTTGAAATTTCGACCATGATTGTATCTCCAGATAAGTCCTCTGAGATTAATTCATGCTCTAATAGCTGGTTTTTAATTTTTTGGGGATCAGCATCTGGAAGATCACACTTGTTAATTGCTACAACAATTGGGACTTTTGCTGCTTTTGCATGTTTTATTGATTCAACGGTTTGAGGCATCACTCCATCATTGGCTGCAACTACTAATACAACTATATCAGTCAACTTCGAACCTCTTGCTCTCATTTCAGTGAAAGCAGCATGACCCGGTGTGTCTATAAATGTGATTTTTTCATTACTTTTCGTTATTTGATAAGCTCCTATATGTTGCGTAATACCACCAAACTCTCCAGACACAATGTTTGTACTCCTTATAACATCTAAAACAGAAGTTTTACCATGATCAACATGACCCATAACTGTAATTATTGGGGGACGATTTTTTAGATTTTTGGATTTTGTATCTATAATACTTTTTATTATTTCATCTGCTTTTTTTTCTCTAATAGGATTATGGCCAAATTCTTTTACTAAATATTCTGCTGTGTCAGAATCAATTGTATGATTGATAGTAACAGCAACACCCATACTCATTAAATGTTTAATAATATTTGATGATTGCTCAGCCATTCTATTGGCAAGATCTCTAATTGTTATAAATTCAGGTATATTAATATCTCTCTTAATATTTGCATTTTCTTCATCACCAATTTTACTTTTTGAAATTCTAAGCTCTTTCTCTCTAGCTCGTTTAATTGATGCAAGACTTCTTGATTTAAATTCTAAATCTTCGCTTAAAGCTCTAGAGACTGTTAGTTTAGTCTCTCTTTTTTTTGTACTAAATTTTGACTTATTATCTTTATCTTTTTGATTATTTTCACCTCTTATTACTTTCGTTGCTTTTTGTTCAGCTAACTTCCTACGTTCATAATCGCTTAGTTTTGTAGTTATAGGCTTAGTTTTAAAATTTTTTTTAAAATTATTTGTAGGTTTTGAAAACTTTTGATTGTTAAAAGAAAATTTTTTTTTACTTTCAAAATTTTGTTGAGAAACAAAATTTTTTTTTGGCTTTCCTGATATTGTTAGTTTTTTCTTTTGTTTTTCCATTTTCCATCACCTAATTATTATAAACTTTTTCTCGGGCTTTCATTATGAGGTCGTCCGCCTCTGCTTTTGATAAAGCAAAGTCTTCGAGATAGCCATTTATCCTGATCTTTTCACCTTTGATAATATCAAAACCACCGATTAATTCGTCAGATGCGAGATCTGCAAAATCGTTAAGAGTTAATATTTTTTTCTCACCTAATGTTAAAAGCATCCCAGGTGTCAATCCCAAATGATTTATTAAATCAGCTTCTAAACCTAAATCTTTTATCTTTTTTTGAATTTCTTCTTGATTTTTTTTATCAAATTCTATAGCTCTTTCAATTAGCTCTTTAGCAGTCTCCTCTTCAATACCTTCAATCTTTACTAGATCATTTAGTTTGCTATCTTTTAATATTTCAATTGTCGAGAAACCCTCGGCTACTAAAAGCTGACCAAGTGTTTCATCCACCTCTAAATTTTTCATTAAATTCTCTGTTCTATCTTTAAACTCTTCTTGTCTTCTTTCCGACTCTTCTTTATCAGTCATGATATTTATTTCATAATCAATAAGTTTTGTTGCAAGTCTAACGTTTTGTCCTCTTCTTCCAATCGCTTTACTCAAATTTTCCTCAGTCAGAATAACATCTAATTTTTTTGCTTCTTGATTAATATTAACTTTTAATACTTCAGCAGGTGAGAGAGCATTTGAAACTACTACCGTTACATCCTCAGACCAATTAACTATATCAATTTTTTCTCCTTGTAATTCATTAACAACTGCTTGTACCCTACTACCTCTCATTCCAACGCAGGCTCCAACTGGATCTAATGACGTATCGATAGCTTTAACACAAATTTTTGCTCTACTACCCGGGTCTCTTGCTGAGGATTTTATCTCAATTAAACCATCGTATATTTCTGGAACTTCTTGAATAAATAGTTTTTCCATAAATTTTGGATGAGCTCTAGATAAGAATATTTGTTGTCCTCTTTGCTCTCTTCTAACATCATAACAATATGCTTTTACCCTGTCTCCTGCTTTTATATTTTCTCTTGGGATCATTTCATTTTTTTGTATTATTGCTTCTGCTTTTCCTAAATCAACAATTACATTTCCAAACTCTAATCTTTTGACTATCCCGCTCAATATTGTATCTTTTTTATCAATAAAATCGTTAAACTGTCTTTCTTTTTCAGCCTCCCTGACACTAAAACTAATAACTTGTTTAGCAGTCTGTGCAGCAATTCTTCCAAAATCAAATGTTGGAAGAGGTTGCAATATTTCCTCACCTAATTTTTTCTCATTATTAAGAGCTTTTGCTCTTTCTAAGCTTATTTCTGTATTGTTATTTTCTGGTTTTTCGACAATTATTAATTTTCTAAAAATTTCAATATCGCCACTTTCTCTATTAATATTAACTTGAATTTCATTTTCATTACCAAATTTTGACTTAGCGGCTTTGGCAATACCAGTTTCCATAGAATTAATAATTAATTCTTTATCTATAGACTTTTCTAGTGCAACTGCTTCTGCAATTCTTAATAGTTCAAGTTTATCTGCTCGTCTGTTTAACATATTTTTTTCTCCAAAAAAAAATGGGCCGAAGCCCACTTTGATATATCAACAATGTTATAGGTTTTATAATTAATATTTATAAATTTTCAACTTATTATTACTTAGTGAAAATGTCTTTTTTATCGACTTTTTCCCATGAAAAAGAGCCGTCTGGTCCTGGATCCCTACCAAAGTGTCCATATGCTGCGGATTTTTCATATATAGGTTTATTCAATCCTAACATCTCCCTAATACCTCTAGGACTTAAATCAAAATTTTTTTGTATTAAGCTTTCTACATGTTTATTCTTTTCTTCATCGTTATCAAATAAATCTACATATATTGAAAGTGGCTTTGACACGCCAATTGCATAGGCTAATTGAATGAGACACTTATCTGCAATTTTTGAAGCTACAATATTTTTCGCAAGATATCGTGATGCATATGCTGCTGATCTATCAACCTTCGTGGGATCTTTTCCTGAGAAAGCTCCTCCACCGTGTGGTGCAGCTCCACCATAAGTGTCGACTATTATCTTTCTGCCTGTTAGACCGCTATCTCCATCTGGGCCACCAATAACAAAATTTCCAGTTGGATTGACATAAATTTCTGTCTCGGACAAATTTTTTAATAATTCTCTAGGAATTGATTTCTCAATATAAGGCTTAACTAATTCTCTAACTTGAGATTGATTTACATCAGCAGAATGTTGTGTAGATATCACTACAGATTTCACATTAGCTGGTTTTCCGTCTTTATATTCAATAGTTATTTGACTTTTAGAATCAGGTTCGATATTTTTAAGTTTTCCTGACTTTCTATCTTCAGCCATTAATCTTAAAATCTTATGTGAATAATGTATTGGGGCTGGCATTAAAACATCGGTTTCGTTACAAGCATATCCAAACATTATTCCTTGGTCTCCCGCTCCTTCATCTTTGTTTCCTGAAGAATCAACTCCCATTGCAATATCTGATGATTGAGCATGCAAATGACTTTCTATTTTTGTGGCTTCCTTATAAGTGAAACCATCTTGATCATATCCTATGTCTTTAATACAAGATCTGACTTTCTGAATTAAATCATCTTTTTTAATTTCGGGCCCCCTTACCTCACCAGCCAAAACAACTTTATTTGTTGTAGTTAAAGTTTCGCATGCAACTCTTGACTGAGGCTCAGCGCCAAGGTAAGTATCTACAACCATATCAGATATCCTGTCACAGACTTTATCTGGATGGCCTTCAGAAACTGACTCGCTTGTAAATAAATAATTTTTTTTCATTTAAATTTTTTCAAAAAGAAAATTAAACTAATATAAAAAAATACTAAAAAAAAGAAAATCTTGTTACCATAAACGCTAAAGAATGTGGGAAAATCATTAGAAACCGAGTTAATTTCTATGCTTCCCTTTTGAGTTGTGTTGAGCATTTTATTAACTTTACCATTTGAACTTATATGAGCAGAAATTCCATTGTTAGCAACTCTTAAAATATCTTTGCCTTCCTCAATTGATCTAAATATAGAGTGGGAAAAATGTTGAACAGGTCCTATACTGTTTCCAAACCAGCCATCTTCAGAAATATTTAATATGAAATCATAATTATCTTCATTTTTCGTTAATGCACCAGAAAATATAATTTCATAACAGATCAAAGGTAAAAATGAAATTTCACCCACACTAAGAATGTTTCTCTCAGTTGAAGAGCTGAACGATTTATATCCATGAGTTATTTTTTTTAAGCCAAACTTGCTTAAAAATTTTTCTAAAGGTAGAAATTCTCCAAATGGGACAAGCTTATTTTTATTATATTTATCCTCTATTTCAAATTCCTTGTTAAATACTGCTAATGAATTAAATATTTTTTCTCCATCATCTAAAGTAATACCTAAGATTATTTTTGATTTATCTGTTAATTGATTAGAAATATTATCAAAATTATTTTCTAAATGATTTATTTCTCCAATATTAGTTATACCTTCTGGAAAAACTAAAATTACATCTTTATCAAGTGGATAACTATTTTCAAAAAGTTCGTTTATTTTATCTTCTATGGGTTCATTGATAAAAAACCTCTCAATATTAAACTTAGGGGAAACTAATTTTATTGATGGAATGATTATTTTTTTTGGTTTATTTTCAATTTGCTCAATTTTATCAAATCCATAGTAAACATTAATTAATAACGTCAAAACTGCTAATAATAAGATAGTGAATTTTCTTAAATTTTTAATATTGAAAAAAATTATTATTGGTAAAGTGTAAAAGGTAATAACTAATAAGTTTAAAGAGTAAGTCCCTATAAAGCTAAGTATTTGCAGCGAACTAATAACATTTACTAAACTAAACGTAATTAAATTCCAAGGAAATCCACCAAGAATTGTTCCTCTCAAGTACTCAACAATGGACAGTGAAAGTGAGAAAATTAAAATTGAACTAAAATTCATTTTTATATTAAAAAATTTAAGTAGATACGAAAATAATCCATAAAATAATGCTAACAAAAACGGGATTAATAAAATTGATAAAACAATTAAATTTTCAAAATTTTTATCGAATTTAAGTGAATATGAAATCCAATATAAATTAGATAAAAAATATCCGAATCCATAAAACCATCCAATTAAGAAATTATTAAGTAAATTTCGACTAATATTAATAATCAAAATATAAAATAAAACTGGAAAAGTGAAAAAATTTATTAAAAAAAAATTATAAGGAGGTAGGCTAAATGATGAAAGAAAACCTAAAAAAAGTAAAATAATTATTATTAAAAATTTGTTATTTAAAATTTGAGCCAATTTAAAAATTAAGTTGTTTAAATATTAAATTTTCTTTTCTAGACATCTTTTTAAAATCTTTATATTTAATGTGATCATGTCCACATAGGTGTAGGTATCCATGAATCCACATTTTATCTAATTCATGATCGAACAATGATTTTTTGGATCTTTTATTAATTATTTCATAACTAATAGCTATGTCTCCAAGATAAATGTTACTTTTATTCTTTATTTTTAATGGAAATGACAAAACATCTGTTGGTTTATTAACTTTTCTAAATTTATTATTTAATTTTTTCATTTTCAAATTATTTGTTAAAAATATAGTAAATTCTTTTTTTTTTTTTGATGAATTTATTTGAGTGTTAAATTTTCTTTGTTTTATTTTGAAGTAATTTTTTAAATTTTTAATCTTTTTTTTCCATTTGGGAAAATCAACAACAACATAAATTTTGATCATTTCTTAGAATTTTGATCGGAATATGCTTTTACTATTTTAGAAACTAATGGGTGTCTCACCACATCTGTGTGATCAAAATCTACTACAGATATCTCATTTAAATGTCCAAGTATTTCTTTAGATCTTTTTAAACCAGATAAAGATTTATTAGGTAAATCTATTTGTGATGGATCACCATTAATAACAATTTTTGAGTTTTCTCCTATTCTAGTTAAAAACATTTTAATTTGAGTATCAGTTGCATTTTGAGCCTCGTCTAAAATAGCAAAAGAATTTTTTAGTGTTCTGCCTCGCATAAATGCCAAAGGTGCTATTTCTATATCACCAATTTCAATACGTTTTTGGATTTTTTCAAAATCTAAAAGATCATAAAGCGCATCATATAAAGGTCGTAGATATGGATCTACCTTTTCCCTCATATCTCCAGGCAAAAACCCTAGTCTTTCTCCGGCTTCAACTGCTGGTCTAGATAATATTATCCTCTCTATTTTTTTATCTAGAAGCATGGTTAAAGCGATAGCTACTGCTAAATAAGTTTTTCCAGTCCCAGCGGGTCCAGAAGATATTATAATTTCGCTATCTCTTAGTGCTCTAACATATTTTTTTTGTTTCTCAGATCTTGGTATTACTGATTTTTTCGGCGTTTTAATTATGTATTCTATTTTATCTGTTTTTTCCTCAATCATAAATTTATTTACCGAAGATATAATATCTTTTGTTTCAATTGTGCCGTTATTTATAAATTGATCAAATAAAAAAACAATTGCATTTTTTACTAATTCATTTTTTTTTGATGTACTTTTTACTAAAATTGAATTACCACGAGAATAAATACTTGTATCAGTTATTTTTTCCAATTCTTTTAAATTATTGTTAAATTCGCCGACAACACCCATTAATATTTCATTGTTTTTAAATATAATACTTAGGGTATTATTTTCAGAGTATACAAATTTTAAATCATCAACAGCTTTTTTATAAGAAAAGTTATTCAAATTAAGCGGCTCTCATATCTTTACTTTCATCAATTCTTCCAAATAAAGTATTTCGATTTATTTTTTCTATTTTTACATTTACTAATTTTCCAATAAACTTTTCCTCACCATCAAAAATTACAGAGTTTAAAAATATATTTCTTCCAAAATACTTATTCTGACTTTTTAATTTATTTTCTACTAAAACTTCAATTGTTGAACCTATTAATGACTCATTTTTTTTAATTTGGTGATCCTCTAAAACACTTTGTAAATTTAGTAAACGTTCTTTTGCAATTTCTTTATTAATTTCTTTCAATTTTGATGCAGGAGTGCCAGGCCTTGGACTGTATATAAAAGAATAAGAATTAATAAATTTAATTTTTTTTACTAACTTAATAGTATCATTAAAATCACAATCTGTTTCTCCTGGATAACCCACTATAAAATCACTAGAAAACTCAACATTATGATTTTTTTGTTTTATGAGTTTATAAATTTCTAAATATTTCTCTACTTTGTGATTTCTATTCATTAATTTTAAAATTTTATTGGAACCACTTTGGATTGGCAAATGTATAAAAGGCATTAGTTTTTTACAATTAGAATAACATTCAATCAAATCTTCTGTCATATCTCTTGGATGAGATGTGGTGTATCTAATTCTATTTAATTCTTTTATTTTATCTAACTCCAATATTAGGTGTGACAAATTGAAATTTTTTTCTTTATCTTTGAAAAGATAAGCATTTACATTTTGTCCTAATAAAATAATTTCTCTTGTACCATTTTTTACTAAATTCTCAGCTTCATCAATAATTCTTTTAAAAGGTCTGGAATACTCAGGTCCTCTTGTATAAGGCACAACACAAAAACTGCAAAACTTATCACATCCCTCTTGAATTGTTAAAAAAGATGAAACCTTACTATCATTATTTTTAATTTTATCTAAATAATTAAATTTATCTTCAGTTTCAAATTCCGTTAATTCATGTTTTTTTTTTGAATCAAAATTATGAATAATCTTATTTATCTTATGATATGATTGTGGGCCAATAACGATATCTATAAAAGGTTCTCTTTTGATCATTTCCCTACTCTCAGCTTGAGCAACACAACCTGCAACAATCACGATAGGTTTTTTTTTGTTTTTATAATTTTTTCTTACTCTCCCTATTTCGTCAAAAACTTTTTCTTTTGACTTATCTCTGATATGACATGTGTTTAACAAATAACAATCAGCGCTTAAGTGATCATTAGTTTTTAAGTAACCAATATTTTTTACAGTATCGTAAATACGATTCGTATCATATTCATTCATTTGACAACCGAAGGTTTTAATGAATATTTTTTTCACAATTACTCAGATTTATTTTTAACACAGTAAAGTTCAAGTTTTGAGTCAACTAACTTATATCCATGTTTTTCTGCTATTTTTTTTTGAATAATTTCAATTTCATCACTAGTAAATTCAATTATATTTCCAGTTTTTATATCTATTAAATGATTATGATCATCATTAAGCTCATATCTTGCTTTTCCGTCTTTAAAATCATGTTTCATTAAAATGCCAGACTCTTCAAATAATTTTACTGTTCTATAAACTGTTGCAATACTTATCTTGCTATCTATGTCGGAAACTCTTTTATAAAGTTCATCGACATCAGGATGATCTGACTCACCATAATTTTTTTTAGACTCAGATATAACTCTTGCAATAGTTTTTCTTTGATCGGTTAATTTTACACCTTTGGCTAAACATTTTTGCTCTATTGTATCTGTCATAATATTATTTTAACTCATATAAAGTGGTTTAATCAATTTTTTTATTAATTTACCTTTTTTTAATAATTCAAAAACTCTTGAATAGTCATATTTTTCAACATCTTTTGAAGAAAATCCATAAATTTTGAATTTATATATTAAGTTTAGAGCTTTTAAAGTCGATATTGAGGTTCTGATACTTGAATATTTACCTGGCCCTAAATTTACCATAACTTTTTCAACTAATTCAAAATTAACCTTCTTTTTATCTAAAAATTTGAACAAAAGCATAGCAAACTTGTCAAAGTTTTTTCTACTGTTATCATATTCGTTAGTATAAGTTTTATTCTTATCTATGATTTTGAAAATAATTTTTTCATTTGCTGCGTCTATTATTAAATTTTTTTTGATTTTGTTTTTCATAAATAGTTCAGCTCATGCAGAAAAAAATATTAAATATTATCCTAATGACCATGGTGTTATATCTATTATGTACCATAGATTTAATGAAAATAAATATCCATCGACAAATATTAAGATAGATGTTTTTGAAAAGCAACTCGAACTAATTGAGAAAAATAATATAGAATATTATGATCCATCTGTGTTCGATAATGAATTTAATAATCCAAAGAAAAATAAAAAAATCTTAATAACTGTGGATGATGCGTTTACATCCTTTTATGATAATGCATGGCCAATTCTTAAGAAAAAAAAGATACCATTTATATTATTTGTCTCTACAGAACCAGTGGGAAAGCCTGGATACATGAACTGGGACCAAATTAAAGAGGTATCAAGTTATGATTTTGCTTTTATAGGTAATCATTCACATACTCACGAATATTTGTTGGATTTTTCATACGATGAGTTCGAAGGAGATATTAAAAATTCTATAAAAATTTTTGAGGAAAAATTAGGATATAACCCAATTTTTTTTTCCTACCCATTTGGAGAATATAATTTAAAACAAAAAGAATTTATTGAAGGAAATTTTAAATATGGTTTTGGTCAACATTCTGGGGTAATTGATTTAACTAAAAATCGTTTTGAGCTACCTAGATTTCCAATAAATGAAAAATATGGCGAATTAAAAAGATTTGAGTTTATTCTAAAATTATTTCCAATTGCATATAAAAATTTAAAACCTAGTGATAAATTTATAAGTAAAGATCAAAATCCCCCAACTGTTGAGATTGAATTTTTTAAGGAACAAAAAAATATCCAAAAAATTAATTGTTTTTCAAACGAAGGAAATGAATGGAGAAATTCAATCATGAAATTTGAGGATAATATTCTCAAAATTGATTTTAGAGAAAAATTTACTTTCAGGAGAGGTAGAATAAATTGCTCACTTAATGATGGAGATATTTGGAGATGGTTAGGTATTCAAATGTCAATTGAAGTAAATTAGATCAAATTTTTGTATTTAACACTAAGAGGCATTAATTTTACATCATCAAAATCTTTTAAAGAGTTCTGATTTATAATTTGTTTAAGTATTTTAGTGTACTCTTTGCCGGTCTCAGCGTAATTATCTAATTGATCAGCGAGCAATAAACTATCAAGAGACGCACTGTCATCTCTCAATTGAGCTCTTAATTGTCTAAAATTTTTGTAACTTGAATGAGTGTTTAAATTTCTCTGATAAGCTCTCACAGATGCTTTTAATACTCTAAATTTCATTACTTTATGTTTAGTGTCACTGTCAGCACCGGCAGGTTTAATACCATCTCCAGACCATGTCCATTGACCAAACAGTGCATTTCCTTCAAGAGCGAACCTAGATGTTCCCCACCCAGTTTCTTTTGCTGCTTGAGCTATAGCTAATGAAACAGGAACAATATCCATTCGCACTTTTAAAGTGGGTATATCCTTATTTAAAACTCCATATTGTCTAAATTTTCGATTTAACCAATTTATTTCTTTTTTTGAATTTTTATTTTTGTTTAAAATACTAAACAGTTTTTTTCTATCTAACAAAATTAAATTATTTTCCTCTAATATAAGTGGCAAAATAATTTGAATAAATAAGCTCTTTCTTTTTTTTGAACTTTCGATCTGTTTGATTTCATTTGGTAAAAGTGAGAGCCTTATTGGTTTAACCTTTTTACTTTTTCTTACTTCACTTAATGAATAATTAGTATCCTCAAAAAGTTGTTCTATTGTAGATGCGCTAAGCCGAACGGTGTCTTCAGGCAAATCTTCAAATTTAAAAACATCCTCCAAAATATTTGATAAATCCAGCCCCTCATCTATCTTTGAATTTTTTTCTAACTCGCCACCTTCTAAAATCTTTTTAAATTTTTTATTTGAGTCATTAATTTTAAAATTTTTGGCAACCTGCGGACTCATATCTGATAACAATGGTATTATAAAAGAAATTATAATTATAAATAAACTAGATAGTCCTGTTAAATATAAAGTTTTAAATTTTTCAAAACCAAATTTAAAAGTTGTTTTTTTTTTAATAATTATACCTTGAGATGATAAAAATTTTTTAAGCTTTAAAAATTGATTAATATTAAAGTTTTTTTTAATTAATTTATTTGGGAAAATTTTTTTCAAATAGCCTCAACTTCTCTTACTTCAGGTATGTAATGACATAGCAAATTTTGAACCCCTTGTTTCAAAGTTAATGCAGCGCTGGGACATCCAGAACATGCGCCCTGAAGTTCTACTCGAACTATGCCATCTTTAAATTCTTTAAATTTAATGTCGCCTCCATCCCTTGCAACAGCAGGTCTAATTTTAGTCTCCAATATTTTAATAATTTGACCCTCTACAGTTGAAGTATCTAACTCCTTCGTTTCTTCATTTTTTGAAATAACATTTTCATTTCCATTAGCAAAATAATCATTAATAAATGATATGATAATATGTTTTAAATCCTCCCACTCAAACTCATTGTGTTTATTTACAGAAATGAAGTTATCAGAAAGAAAAACACCTCTTACTCCATCTATTGACAATATATTCCTAATAAGATCATTGCTAGTTTTGCTAATATCTGTAATTTCTATCGGTCCAATTAAAGATACACTTTTCCCAGGAAGAAATTTTAATGAATTTGGATTAGGGGTTATTTCAGTTTGTACGAACATACAATAAATATAAGTATTACATATAATTTTTAAAGTAAATAATACTCAAAAACCAAATTTTTTCTTAATATCATGTATTTTTTTTGATGATAATTCATAAGCTTTTTCGCTACCATCTCGTAAAACTTGATCAATATAAGAATTATCTTGATTTAATTTTTTAATTTCTTTTGAGATCGGTGAAATTTTTTCAACTATAACTTCTGATAATTTTTCCTTGAAAAAAGAAAAGTTTTTGTCTTTAAATTCATTAAATAAAAGATCAATTGTTTTTCCTGATAAGGATGAATAAATCCCAATTAAATTCTCTACCTCAGGCCTAGACTTTAAATTATTAATATTTGTTGGAAAAGGACTGGTGTCTGTTTTTGCTTTTTTAATTTTATTAATTATCTCTGAATCTGAGTCAGTTAAGTTTATTCTGCTTAATTCAGATGGGTCTGATTTACTCATTTTTTTTTTACCATCTTTTAAGCTCATAATTCTTGCAAAGTTTTTTTGAATTAATGGTTCTGGAATATTAAAAAAATCAGGCATATCAAAGTCTGTATTAAATTTTTTTGAAATATCTCTAGCTAATTCTAAGTGCTGTTTTTGATCCTCCCCCACAGGTACGTGAGTTGCATCATATAAAAGAATATCTGCAGCCATCAAAATAGGATAAATATAAAGACCAACACTTGCCTTTTCTTTATCTTTTCCAGCCTTTTCTTTAAATTGTGTCATTCGATTTAACCAACCCATTCTAGCTACACAACTTAACAGCCAAGAAAGCTCTGAATGTGCTGATACAGACGACTGGTTAAAAATTATACTCTTTTGTGGATTTATACCACATGCTAAAAATGTTGCGGCTGTTTCTCTAGTATTTTGTTTTAAAATTTCAGGATCTTGTTTTACGGTGACGGCGTGTAAATCTACTACACAAAATATACACTCGTTATTTTCATTCTGTAGATCAACAAAGTTCTTGATAGCTCCTATATAGTTACCCAAATGTAGATTACCGGTAGGTTGAACACCTGAAAAAATTTTTTTAACTCCCATACTAATACTTTATTTTAATATCACTCAATTTGAAAGCTTTAGTAATTAACGAAACTACAAAATAGATTAAGATACTCAATATTACTATAAAAAAAAGATAGATAAATTTATAATTATTTTCAAAAGACAGTTCACTGTCAAAATAAGATAGTAAGTTTTGAAGTAATATACCCATTGTTATAGTTGAAATAGCAACTCTAATAATTTGTATAATTAATTTTTTATTAATTTTAAAATAATCTTCTTTATGTAAATAAATATATAAAAAAATAGAGTTAATCCATGATGATATTGAAGTTGCAATCGGTATTATAATGAAACCTAAATCCTTAAAATAATAAACGCTAATTAAAATATTTATAAAAACAGATACGGTAGAAAAATAAAAAGGAATTTTAGTATTATCTCTTGCAAAAATAAAACTTGAAAATATTTTTATTAAAGCAAACGCGGGGAGGCCTATAGAAAAATATAGCAGAGCTTTTGCAGAATTTTTTACGCTTATTTCATCAAATGATCCATAACCAAATAATGATGATACAATTTCTTCGTTTGCAATAATTAATGCCAACATCGCAGGAAGGCTCAAGAGCAATGACAATTCCAGAGATTTGTTTTGTATTTTATCTATATCTAATTTTTTATTTTGTTGAATGTAAAAAGACAATTTAGGTAGTATAACAGTCCCTATTGCTATACCTGCGATTGCAAGATTTATTTGATATATCCTGTCTGCATAATATAAAATAGACACTGCGCTTGCCTGAAAAGAGGCAATAATTGTTCCTACTAAAATATTTATTTGAGTAACGCCGGAAGAAAATATACTTGGTAAAAGTTTTTTGAAAAATAATTTAACATTTTTTGAAATGTTAAAATTGAATTTTAATTTTGGTTTAAAAAATCTTTTAACAAATATCACTAAAAAAAAAGCTTGAATAAATCCCGCAATTGATACGCCATAGGATAAAAATATTACTAATTTTTCACCTAAAATTTTCCCAAAAACTAATATTCCTATCATTACAAGATTTAGAATAATTGGTGCAGCCGAAGCTGCTGCAAAGCGATTATGTGAGTTTAAAATAGCTGAAAAAAAAGATGCTAAACTAACAAATAGTATAAAAGGAAAAGTAATTTTTGTTAACTGAGTTGCCAAAGCAAATTTTTCTGGATTAGATTTAAAACCGGGCGCAATTAATGACACAAAAACAGGCATAAATAACTCTACTAGGAGCACTAATGCTAAAAGAAAAATTGTTAAAAGGTTAAAAATATTATTAGCAAAGTTCTCTGATTTTCTTTTTCCTTTAACTAATTCTTTAGAATAACTTGGAACAAATGCAGCATTGAATGATCCTTCGCCAAACAATCTTCTAAAAGTATTTGGAATTCTAAAAGCAACAAAAAAAGCATCGGCAATAGGTCCGGAGCCAAGAAATATTGCAATAAGAATATCTCTTAAATAACCTGAAATACGACTTATTAAAGTATAAAAACTGAAAGTCCCAGTTGACTTAATTATATTCATAAATCATATTAGTCTTAATATTGGCTCAATTGTATACATAAATAATAACAATGAAAAAAAATAAAATTGAACATTACTCGGATAAAGAAGCATTAGAATTTCATAATAGCAATAAATCAGGCAAGATTGAGATTATCTCATCAAAACCGATGACTTCAAAAAGAGACCTAGCCCTTGCTTACTCACCTGGTGTTGCTGCACCAGTAAAAGCAATTGCTGAGAATCCTGACCGAGCATATGATTACACAACTAAAGGAAATTTAGTAGCAGTAATTAGTAATGGTTCAGCAATTTTAGGTCTGGGTAATTTAGGAGCCATAGCGTCGAAACCTGTTATGGAAGGAAAAGCTGTTTTATTTAAAAGATTTGCAGATATAGATTCAATTGATATAGAAATTGACACTAACGATACTGAAGAAATAATTAAATCAATAAAAAATATTTCTAAAAGTTTCGGAGGAATTAATCTCGAAGATATAAAAGCACCTGAGTGTTTCATTATAGAAAAAAAATTAAAAGAAATATTAGATATTCCAGTTTTTCACGATGACCAACATGGTACTGCAATAATAACTAGTGCAGCATTAATTAATGCCTGCGATATTGCAAAAAAAAAGCTAAATGAAATAAATGTAGTTATCAATGGTGCAGGCGCATCTGCAATGGCATGCGCAAAACTTTTTATGAACTCAGGGGTAGATAAAAATAAAATCAAAATGCTTGATTCAAAAGGAGTTATTTATAAAGGTAGAGATAACTTAAATGAATGGAAAAATAAATTCGCAATTAAAACAAATGATAGAAGTTTAAATGACGCTATTAAAAATGCCGATGTTTTTTTAGGTTTATCTCAAGCAGGAGTTCTCAAAAAAGATATGGTAAAATGTATGGCAAAAAAGCCCATAATTTTTGCTTGTGCTAATCCTGATCCAGAAATTACTCCTGAAGAAATTGAAGAAGTAAGAGATGATGCAATTATTGCAACTGGTAGATCAGATTATCCTAATCAAGTAAATAATTTAATTGGCTTTCCATATATTTTTAGAGGAGCTCTTGATGTTAGATCAAAAACCATCAATGAGGAAATGAAAGTTGCTGCAGTACATGCTATAGCTTCATTAGCAAGAGAAAGAGTTCCTGATGAAGTAGTCGCTGCAATGGGTGGTGAAAGACCAGTTTATGGAAAAGACTATATTATACCGTCAACTTTTGATCCAAGACTTATAAGCGTTATACCACTCGCAGTTGCTAAAGCTGCAATTAAAACTGGTGTTGCAAGAATAGGAATTGAAAATTTTGAGAATTACTCAGAACAATTAAAAAATAGACTTGATCCAACTGTAGCTGTTATGCAAGGTATAAATTCGCAAATTAAAAAAAATCAAAAAAAAGTTGTGTTTGCAGATGGAGAAGATGAAAACAATCTTAAAGCTGCAATTTCATTCAAAAACAGTGGATTGGGTATACCTATTTTAATTGCTAAAGAAGAGATAGTTAGAAAAAAATTAAATGAAATTGGATATGGAGAAAACTTTGACATTGAAATTATTAATTCAACAAACGAAAAATTAAGAAATAAATACACAGAGTTTTTATTTAAACGACTTCAAAGAACAGACGGATTATTAGAGCGAGATTGTGATAAACTTGTTAGAAATGATAGAGTTACTTTTGGCGCTTGTATGGTTTCATGTGGGGATGCAGATGCAATGGTTACTGGGAATACCAGAAGATATTCAGCATCTCTTGAAAAAATTTCCAAAGTTGTTGACCCAAGGCCAGGTGAAATAATGTTTGGTTTAAATATGATAGTTAATAGAGGAAAAACCATCTTTATTTGTGATACTACGGTAATTGAATACCCTGACGAAAAACAACTTGCCGAAATGGCAATTTCAGCTGCTAGAGTTGTAAGACTATTTGGATTTGATCCAAAAATTGCTTTTTTATCTCATTCCACTTTTGGCCAACCAACAACAGACAGAACAAAAAGAATAAGTGATGCTGTTGAGATGCTTAAGAAGAAAAATGTTGACTTTAAATTTGATGGTGAGATGCAGCCAGATGTTGCCTTAGAGGATATGTTTCAAGAACTATATCCATTTTCTGAAATTGTTGGCAATGCAAACGTTTTGATTATGCCGAGTCAACACAGTGCTGCGATATCTTATAAGATGATACAGTCCATGAGTAGAGCAAAATTAATTGGACCACTTTTAATAGGTTTGGGGCAAGCTATTGAAATTGCTCCATTGAGAAGCTCAACTTCAGATATACTAAATTTAGCATCTGTTGCGGCTTATTCAGCTGAGATAATTGATTATAAAAAAAATTAATCTTTTTGGATTCTTAAATCTTCCACTAAGAGAATACTGGCAATGATTTTATTTACATCCAAGATAGAATTTGCTTCATCAACAACTATCTCTAGTTCATCTCTATTTCTTGCTATTCCATATATGTAAATATTTTTTTTGTAAGTATCTATTTGATAATTACTAGATTTTATATTTTTATTTACAATTAGCGCAGCTCGTAATTGAGAAGTTATTAGCGTATCCTTTGCTGATTGTTTAAAATTGAATTTTTCTCTAATTTTTATATCGTTTCTTACAGACCTAACCCCACTAGTTTCCCATGCGATTTTAGTTATTTTTAACTTTTCCTCTGGATTATCAACTTTACCAGTAATAAATATTCTGCCATCTAAAACCTTGGTTTTGATGGATAAGAAATATTTCTTTTCTTCCATCGTGAGTCTGGTTATTAGGTTTTTTTCCATAATAGAATCATCAATTTGTGTTCCTAGAGATCTTGGGTCAATTGCCACAGAAACTCCTGTACCAAATAATCCTCTTGAGCTAGTGCCTGAACAACTGTTTAAGAGAACAAGTAATATTAGAAAAAAATAAAGATTTTTATTTATCATTTTTAACTTCTAGACAATAATCGTAGATTATTTTTTTTTGAATTCCTTTGTGAGAAAGACTTTTAATTATATCTCTAATACTTTTATTTTTTAGCATTCTTTTAATAATTTTTTTATCAGATTCGCTCAAAAAACCTAAAGGATTTATATTTTCTTTTACCTCAGAGATAACAATAGTAAGTTCACCTTTATCTGAAATTTTAATTTTTTTTAAGTCTTCAACTTTACATCTAATGAATTCCTCGTGTAATTTTGTCATTTCTCTACAAAGAACAATTTCTCTTTTGCTAAAAAAATTTATTAAAGTTTCTACATTTTTAGTTAATTTTTTTGGTGGAATAAATATTACTATTGAACAATCAATTTTGGAAAGAAATTCTAATTCTTTAATTAATTTATTTTTTTTTTCTTCTAAAAAACCATAAAAAATAAACTTGTCAGAAAAACCGCTTATTGATAAAGAAGTTATAACCGATGAAGCTCCTGGTATTGGAGTAACCGGAATATCCTTATTTATACATTCTTTCACTAATATTTTGCCTGGATCTGATATTGCAGGGGTTCCTGCGTCAGAAATAAGTGAAATTATTTTACCTCCCATTAAATTGATTAATATATCTTCAGTCTTTTTTTTTTCGTTAAATTTGTGAAATGATAAGAGTTGAGTTTTTATATTATAATAATTCAAAAGTTTTATAGAAACACGGGTATCTTCGCAAAGAATTAGATCTGAATTTTTAAGAATTTCTAACGCTCTTATTGTTAAATCACCTAAATTTCCTATCGGAGTAGAAACCAGATAAAGACCTTTTTTTTGTGATTGTGATATCATTTAATTAAGGGTTTATTATATATTATATAATATGAAAAAATTACTTAATTTAATATTTTTTATATCCATAACTTTTATTTTTACTAGCAAGCTTTTTGCAATCGAAGAAAAGATTAAAATTGGTTTGTTGTTGCCTTTGGACGGTCAAAACTATAATATAGGAAAGTCAGTATTAAGAGCTGTAAATTTGGCAGTTAATAAAATAGATGATCCAATATTAGAAGTTTTTCCAAAAAACAATTTTGATAATCCTGAAGATAATATTAAAGCGGCACAAGAGCTATACGATCAAGGTGTTAGAATATTTATTGGACCTATTTTTGATAAAAATACAAAAAATTTGGGAAAATTTGATGATGCTATTTTTATAACTTTTTCAAATAAGAATAAGAACTCTCAAAAAAATTTGATATACGCGGGGGTGAATGCTACTTCACAGATAGCAACAATTAAAAAATTTCTTGAGGACAATGATATTAAAAAAACTATCTGTCTTATTCCTGAATCTGACTTCAAAGAGGAGATTAAAAAAGGGATTTCACAAACAAAAATTAATTTAAAAAAAGTTTTTTATTATAAAACTGAACCAACAGAGATTACAAAGAGAATTGAAAAAATCACAAGGTATGAAGTTAGAAAACAAAATCTGCTTGATGAAATTAAAAGGATAGAAAACTCTGATGATCCAAATAAAGAAAAAAAAATAAAAAATCTTGAAAAAAAGGATACAATAGGAAAATTAGGTTTCGACTCAGTTATAATTTCAGATTTTGATGAGTCATTAAAAAGCGTAATTACATCGCTAATTTACACAGATGTGTCTACAAAAAGGGTTTATTTTATAACTCTTAATCAGTGGTTCGATGAGAGTTTGCTTAAAGAAGATAGTTCACAAAATATTTATTTTCCATCAATTAACAAAAAAAATTATGATACTTTTTCTAAATTATTTTTTAAAAAATTTAATAGTTACCCAAACCAAATTTCATTTTTAAGTTATGACTTAGTAGGACTAGTTTACTATTTGACAAAAAAAAATAATTTAGAAAATACAAATAAAATTTTTGATCAAAAAAATATATTTAAAGGTAAAACTGGTATTTTTGAGATCAAAGACAAAAAAATCAGTCATATCCTCAACTTCTACAAAGTTGAGAATGGTAAGTTTATAAAAATTTTTTAATTTTTTGAAAAGCTTTATATCTGTGATCAATTTTATATTTTTTTTTTGGTGAAATTTGACCAAATGTTTTCTTTGATCCATAAGGAATAAAAATTGGATCATATCCAAATCCTTTTGTGCCGACCTTAATATTTGATATTCTACCATCAATTTTCCCAATTGTTGTTTTATATTTTCCACTTGGCCAATAAATCGTTAAGGCACAGATAAAATTAGCTTTTATTTTTTTGTTTCTCCAACTGGGCATTCTTTTATCTAATTTTTTAAATACTTTTTTAATTGCTAGATCAAAATCATTATTTTTTCCACCCCATCGAGCTGAGTAAATACCAGGTTGATTATTTAAAATTTTAATTTCTAATCCAGAGTCGTCTGAGATACAAATTTGATCACTTTTTTTTGAAAAAAACTTGGCTTTTATAAAAGAATTTTCTTTGAAGGTTTTGCCATTTTCCTTAGGGCTTTTTAAATTAAAGTCAGATGTTGAAAAAATCTTAATGTTTTTTGGCAATAAAGCTTTAATTTCTTTTAATTTACCTTTGTTATTGGTGCCAATTAGTAGTTTTGAAATTTTTTTGGGTCTCATCTGGAAATATCCATTTTACATACCATATAAATAACTATGGAAAAAGAAAACGAAAATGCCTCAAAGGTAGAAAATAAAGAAGAAATAGTAAATGACGAAAAAAACTCCAAAAGTGAGCAAAAGGAGGAGTTGACTATAGAAGAGAAATTAAAAGAGATAGAGGATAAGTTAACTAGAAGCTATGCCGAATTAGAAAACCAAAGAAGAAGATATGAAAAAGAAAAAGAAGAGGCTTATGAATATGGAGGTATGGCACTTGCGAAAGAATGTTTAAATCTCACAGACAACTTGGAGAGATCTAAATTATCTATTATTAGTGATGAAAGTCTTGAAAAAAGTAATAAAGATAAAATAATTGAGCATCTTGATGTTATTTATAAGGATATCTTATCAATTTTTAAAAAAAATCAGATCGACGAAATCTCTGCCCTTGGTGAAAAATTGGATCCAAACAAACATCAGGCCATGCTTGAAATTGAAGATGCAGAAAAAGAACAAGGTATAGTTGTTCAAGAAATTCAAAAAGGATTTACGTTAAAAGGAAGATTACTAAGACCTTCATTAGTTGGGGTCTCAAAAAAACCTCAAAAAAATGAGGAAAAACAACAAAAAAAGGAGAAAAATTAATATTAGTTATAACTTGTAGATTAGGAATTAACACCTATATGACCATTATTATTTAAGAATATGAGCAAAGTAATTGGAATAGATTTAGGAACAACGAACTCTTGCGTAGCAATTATGGATGGCACACAAGCAAAAGTTTTAGAAAATGCTGAAGGTGCTAGGACTACACCTTCGGTTGTTGCTTTTACAGATAATGATGAAAAACTAATTGGACAACCAGCAAAAAGACAGGCTGTAACCAATCCTGAAAATACAGTATTTGCCGTTAAAAGATTGATTGGAAGAAATTTTGATGATCCGTCAGTAAAAAAAGATATAGAAACTTCTCCTTTTAAAATAGTAAATTCAGAAAAAGGTGACGCATGGATTGAGGCTAAAGGAAATAAATATTCCCCATCTCAAATTTCAGCTTTTATTCTTCAAAAAATGAAAGAGACAGCAGAAAAATATTTAGGTCAAGAAGTAAAAAAAGCAGTTATAACTGTTCCAGCTTACTTTAACGATGCCCAAAGACAAGCAACTAAAGATGCTGGCAAAATCGCTGGTTTAGAAGTTTTAAGAATTATAAATGAGCCTACCGCAGCATCACTTGCTTATGGTTTAGATAAGAAAACTAACAAGAAAATTGCGGTTTATGATTTAGGTGGCGGAACATTTGATGTTTCAATACTTGAATTAGGTGATGGTGTATTTGAAGTTAAGTCTACTAATGGTGATACTTTTTTAGGTGGTGAAGATTTCGATAATACGATTGTTGAATATTTATTATCTGAGTTTAAAAAAGATAGTGGAATAGACTTAAAATCTGACAAACTTGCGCTTCAAAGATTAAAAGAAGCTGCGGAAAAGGCAAAAATTGAACTTTCATCAGCAGCACAAACGGAGATAAATCTTCCTTTTATTACAGCAGATAAGACTGGACCGAAACACATAAACTTAAAAATGACCAGAGCTAAACTAGAAGCCCTAGTTGAAGATTTAATTAAAAGGACTATGCCACCATGTGAAACAGCTCTTAAAGATGCTGGTCTTTCAGCGGGTGAAATAGATGAGATAGTGTTGGTTGGTGGTATGACTAGAATGCCTAAAATTATAGAAGAAGTTAAAAACTTTTTTGGTAAAGAGCCAAATAAATCTGTGAACCCTGATGAGGTTGTTGCTATGGGTGCAGCTATTCAAGCTGGAGTATTGCAAGGAGATGTAAAGGATGTTTTATTGTTAGATGTTACACCTCTATCTCTTGGAATTGAGACACTAGGTGGAGTGTCAACGAAGTTAATTGATAAAAACACAACTATTCCAACTAAAAAGAGCCAGGTATTCTCAACAGCTGAAGATAATCAACCGGCTGTTTCAATTAGAGTGCTTCAAGGTGAAAGAGAAATGGCAAGCGATAACAAAGTTCTAGGAAACTTTGAACTAGTTGGTATTGCTCCAGCACCAAGAGGAGTTCCTCAAATAGAAGTAACGTTCGACATTGATGCTAATGGAATAGTTAATGTATCAGCAAAAGATAAGGGAACTGGAAAAGAGCAAAAAATTCAAATTCAAGCTTCAGGTGGTTTGAGCGAGGAAGAAATTAACAAAATGGTAAAGGAAGCTGAAGCTAATAAAGATGCAGATAAGAAAAAAAGAGAGGCTGTAGATGCAAGAAATCAAGCCGATACTCTATTACATTCTACAGAGAAAAATTTAAAAGAGCACGGAAGTAAAGTTTCTGAGGCAGATAAAAAAGCAATCGAAACAGCTTGCTCAGATTTAAGAAACTCACTCAAAGGAACCGATGTTGAGGATCTTAAGAAGAAAACGCAGGATTTGGTGCAAGCTTCTATGAAGTTAGGTGAAGCTATCTATAAGTCACAACAAAGTGCTAAACCGAATGACGGTTCGAAAGATAAAAAAGAAGAAGGAAAAAAAGACGACAATGTTGTTGACGCAGACTTTGAAGAAGTAAAAGACGAAAATAAAGAAAAAAGCGCCTAAGAGCTAACAACTATTTGTCTTCGTAGTTATGGCAAAAAGAGATTATTATGAAATCTTAGGTGTTAACAAATCAGCATCAGCAGATCAAATAAAAGCGGCCTACCGTAAACTTGCTGTTAAACATCATCCAGACAAAAATAAAGGAGACAAGGCTTCTGAGGAAAAATTTAAGGAAGCATCAGAGGCTTATCACGTTCTATCAAATGCAGAGCGAAAACAAAATTACGATAATTTTGGACATGCTGCATTTGAAAATGGTGGTGGTGGAAGAGGTGGATTTAGTAATTTTGATTTCTCAAGTCACTTCTCGGATATATTTGAAGATTTTTTTGGAGATTTTGGTGGAGGTGGTAGAAGGTCTAGAAAAGCAAATTTTAGAGGATCAGATTTAAGATATGATTTATCAATGTCACTTGAGGAAGCTTATAGCGGTAAAAAACAAGATATAAAATTTTCAACATCTGAAAAATGTCAAACATGTAACGGAAGTGGTTCAAAACCAGGTACAAACATTGGGTCATGCTCTATGTGTGGTGGTAATGGTCAAGTCAGATCTAGCCAGGGTTTTTTTACTGTTCAGCAAACATGTCCCCAATGTTCGGGAACTGGTGAACAAATTACTAATCCTTGCAGTAATTGTGGTGGACAAGGAAAAAAACAAGCCACAAAAAGATTATCTGTGACTATCCCTAAAGGTGTGGATGATGGCACAAGAATAAGATTGGCAGGAAAAGGTGAGGCTGGCTCAAGAGGAGCTTCGAGCGGTGACTTATATCTTTTTATAAATGTTTATTCTCATGATTTGTTTAAAAGAAGCGAAGAAAATTTGTTCTTTGAATGTCCTATATCAATAGCTGATGCTGCACTTGGGGCTTCTATAGAAATACCAACAATAGATGGTGGGAAAGCAAAAATTAAAATTCCATCTGGTACACAAAGTGGTAAACAATTTCGATTAAAAGGTAAGGGAATGCCTTTAATGAGAGGAGGTGGCATTGGAGATTTATATGTTCAAGTAAATACCGAAGTACCAGTTAACCTAAACAAAGAACAAAAAGAACTTCTTGAAAAATTCAGAGAAATTGAAAATGAAAAATCTAACCCTAGTATCAAAAAGTTCTTTCAAAAGGCGAAAAATTTCTGGAAAAGCTGAAACCAATAAAATAAAAACTATTTTTTTAAATGATATCTTTATCAACAAAATTGAAAATTAAGTGTGCATCATTAATAAGTAATCTTTTGGTTTTCTTTCTTGGAGACAAAAGCAAGATAATAAAAAGAAATAATATTAATTATTGTATTAATCTTAGAGAAGGCATCGACCTAGGAATTTTTCTTGGTATAAGCAATGAGGCTTCTATTTTAAATATAGATAAAATTATGAATATTAACAAAAAAAAAACAATAATTGATATTGGTGCAAATATAGGTTCTGTATCCCTTCCATTAGCAAAAACATTTAAAAATTCTACAATAATTTCTATTGAACCAACAGTATATGCATTTTCTAAACTAAAGAAAAATGTAAATTTAAATCCTTATTTAAAAAAAAGAATTATCCTTCAAAATATTTTTATTTCAAATAAAAAAAAAATAACCAAGGAAGTTCATTCATCATGGAATTTTTTAGATAGTGGTAAAAAACACAAGGTTCATTTGGGTATTTTAAAGAAAACATCATTAAAAACAAAAAAACTTGATCAAATTTGCTCAAAACTTCAAAATATTGACCTCATTAAAATTGATGTAGATGGATATGAACTAGATGTATTAAAAAGTGGTAAAACAACAATTATGAAACACAAACCCTTCATATATTTTGAATTTGCTCCTTATTTATATAAGGAATTTGGATACACACCAGAAAATTTGATAAATTATATTAAAAAAGATTTAGATTATTTATTTTTCGACGAAAATTTAAAAAGAATTTTTAATATTGAAAATTTTGTAAAAAAACTTCAGGATAGATCACAAAACTTTTTTTTATTTCATAAAAGTATTAAGGTAAAATAGTTATGAGTCTTGAAGTTATTGTCCCGGTAATAGCATTAATAGGTGTTCTAATATTGGTACTACCCGGTTTTATTCAAACCAATTATAACTTGAAGATATTAATTAAGAATTTCTCAATATGGATTATAGTGATAGCTATAATATTAATATTTATATATTTTGTATTATAAATATTAATTAATTATTTTCTGTGCAGATATCTTTAATAACTGGAACACTTGAACAGTCGCCACATTTAGTTACTTGAACTAAACATCCGCTATCAAGCAATTTTACATCAACAACTCTATCGCATTTAGAACATACTGATGAAATCGTTAATCCACATTTTTTACAACTAAATTTTTGGGTTTGCATAAATTGAAGATAAGAAATAAAAAAAATTATTCAAGAAATAACGTATAATATTGATTATCATTATCACAAAAAAACCAATTAAAAACATCTCTTTAAAAAAATCTTTATGAATGATAATCATTATCAACAAAATCTTTATATGAAAATAAATTTAACTATAACAGGCTGCATGGGAAGAATGGGACAACAGCTTATTAAATCTTCAAATAAAAATAAAAACTTCAAGTTAGTTTCGCTCACAGAAAACTTTAAAATTAATAGAAAAATAAATAATGTTTTACCCGAATTTAATAACGTTAATTCTTTCAAAAAAACTAATGTCATTATAGATTTCACAGTACCTAAATGTACTCTGGAAGTCCTTAAAATTGCCTCAAAATTAAAAAAAAGGGTTGTTATAGGTACTACTGGTTTTACTAAAAATCAGGAAAATACAATAAAAAAATATTCTAAAAAAATTCCAATATTAAAAGCTGGAAACATGAGCTTAGGTATTAATTTATTAATGTATTTAACAGAAATTACCTCCAAATCTCTTGGAAGCAATTTTTTGAGTAAAGTTTTTGAAATTCATCATAAACATAAAAAAGATCACCCGTCTGGCACAGCTTTAATGCTTGGAAAAGGAATAGCTATAGGGAAGAATAAAGATCTAAATAGATTGATTGGAAAAAAATATCTAAATAAAAAATCTTTTCCTTACGGAAAAAAAATAAATTTTAATTCGATGAGAAAAGGTGAAGTAGTTGGTGAACATGAGGTAAAATTTTCTAGCGGCAAAGAAATTATAACTTTAAATCATGAAGCGTTTGATAGAGCCTTGTACTCTGAAGGTGCTTTAACCGCAGCAAAGTGGTTGATGAAGAAGAAACCAGGCCTTTATTCAATGCGAGATGTATTGAACTTTAAATGAGTTCAAAAAATGCTGATAAAATCGAAAGAGCTAAAATAGTATTAAAAATACTTAATAAGACTTATCCACACATCAATGTCCCTCTTGAAAGTAGAAATGTGTTTACTTTATTAATTTCAGTTCTTTTGTCTGCACAATGTACAGATGTAAATGTAAATAATGTGACAAAAGATATTTATCCAAAATATTATAAGCCTATTCATTTCGTAAAACTTGGAAGAAAAAAAATTGAAAGGTTAATTAGAAGAATAGGAATATTTAGAATAAAAGCAAAAAGTATTTATTACTTGTCTAAAACGTTAGTAGAAAAATATAATAGTAAAGTTCCAAGCACCTTTGAACAATTAGAAGAACTTCCTGGAGTAGGTCACAAAACTGCAAGTGTGGTCATGTCTCAAGGTTTTGGTCATCCCGCTTTCCCAGTAGACACTCATATTCACCGGCTTGCTCAAAGGTGGGGTTTAACTAATGGCAAGAATGTTGTTCAAACCGAAGAAGATTTAAAAAGTCTATTTCCAAAAAAATATTGGAACAAACTTCATTTGCAGATTATTTTTTATGGTCGAGAATATTGTAAAGCTCGTGATTGTTACGGTATTTCTTGTAAAATTTGTACGAGTTGTTATCCTGATAGAAAAAAACCAATTAAAACTAAAAAGGCTTAGCATGAAAATATTAGGCATAGGCAACGCAATTGTAGATGTAATTTGTAAAGTTGAAGATGATTTTATTCAAAAAAATGGTCTTACTAAAAGTGCAATGAAGCTCATTTTTGAGGAAAAAGAATTTAAGCAACTATTATCTAACTTAAAAATTGAAAAAACTGTGTCAGGCGGATCTGTGGCAAATTCTATAGTTGGTATTTCACAGCTCAAAAATAAAGTTGGTTTTATAGGTAAAGTGAGTGATGATGAATTAGGCGGAAAGTATGAAGAAGGACTTAGAAAAGAAAATGTTCAATATATTTATTCTAAAAAAAAAGAAACTTTACCGACTGGTACTTGTTTAATTTTAGTAACACCAGACTCTGAGAGAACAATGTGTACTTTTCTTGGAACAGCGGGAAAAATAAATGAAAATGATGTTGATACAAATGCCGTAAAACAAAGTGAACTTATTCTATTGGAAGGATACCTGTGGGATGAAGGAGATCCTAAAAAAGCTTTTGATAAAGCAATAACTAATGCAAATAAAGTTGCAATGTCTTTATCAGATCAATTTTGTGTTGATAGACATAAGCCTCATTTTTTAAATTTAGTTAAAAATAAATTAGATATAACATTTGCTAATGAACAAGAAATTATGTCTTTAATTGATGCTAAAAACTTTGATGAGGTAATTAATTTTGGAAAAGGTCTTAAAAAATTATTGGTTATCACTAGGGGTGAAAAAGGTGCAATCTCAATTAATGGTGATGAAGTTACAGAATGTGGTATTCAAAAAAATCTCAAAATAATTGATTTGACTGGTGCTGGAGATTTATTCGCCGCAGGATTTTTACATGGTCACGTAAACGGTCTATCTCAAAAAGAATGCTTGGAAAAAGGCACTGAAATGTCCTCTAAAGTTATTCAACAAATAGGTGCGAGAATATAATAATTAGTCCTAATGATTGATTTTGCTGTAATAGGATCAGGAATATCAGGTGCCACAATATCTAACAAGCTGGTTAAAAAATACTCAATTAAAGTTTTTGAAAAAGCTAAAGGAGTTGGTGGGAGAAGCTCTTTTAAAAGGTTTAAAGGTAACATAGGTTTTGATCATGGTCTTCAATACCTATCTCCGAGATCTAAAGAGTTTAAATCTTTTACTAATAAGCTAATTAGAAAAAGAGTTATCAAACATTGGAAAGGCAATCACGAATTTTTAAATGAAAGAGTAAAAAGAGACAAAAAACACATTAAATTAATAGGTGTAAGAGGTAATAACGACATTAGTAAACATTTATTAAAAAGTATAAATTGTAAATTCCAATCAGAATTGTCAGAGATACAAAGAAAAAAAGATTGTTGGTTTCTTAAATTTAAGAATAACACTAGCGCTTATGCAAAGAACTTAATTATTACAGCTCCATTTCCACAAGTAAAGAAGCTAGCATCTAAGTTTGTAAGAACAAAACTATTTACAAATAAAGTAAAAATGAATTCAAGTCTGACTGTGTTATTGATGACCAATAAAACTGATAGTAATGTAAGTAGTTTTTTTACTAATGATGATATTTTAGGCTGGGTTTCAAATGAAAATTCAAAAAAAAGATTTAGATATAATAAAGATTTATGGGTACTTCAAAGCACTTATGAATATGGCAAAAAGCATACTGATAATTATAGAAATAAAAAAAAATTTCATACTAGAATTTTAATAAACAAATTTAAAAAATTAACTAAATTGAAAATTAAAAAAGTTTATTTTTCGCATATACACGGCTGGAAATACTCTTCTAATTCAAAACCTTTAAAAACTAAAAGTTACTGGGATAAAAGACTAGGACTAGGAATTTGCGCTGATTGGTTTGGGGGTCCAAGATTAGAAAACGGCTGGTTAAGTGCAAATAATTTGTATAAAAAATTAATCAGCACAATTTGAAATAAATTTATTATGAATTTAATTTTTTTTAATAAAAGTGATCACAGAAAAGAGTATTTTTTCTTTTTTTGTCTTTATTTAACATTATTATTAAGCTTTATTTTAGGTGAAAACTCCACTGGTGGTGCAAAAATTGATTATCCTGTAAATAAAGAATTGATTTTTAATTTTTCTGAAAATTTTAGTGCAACCCTTTTATCCTACAATGAATATAATCATCGTCATTCTCCCGTTTTGCTTATTTGTTTATCTTTGCTAAAAAAACTTAATTTTAATTTCGAAATAATAAGGTTAATACATCTACATATCAGTTTATTACTCCCAATATTTTTTTTTTTATGTTTAAGGATTAAATATTATAATCATGATACAAAAATACTTTTGTTTTTTACAATTTTAGTTTTTTTATCCCCTACATTTAGAACTCTTGCAATTTGGCCTGATAGTAGATTATTTGGTCTGATTTTTTTTACTCTAAGTATTTATTACTTTTTAAAATTTGATGAGAGTAAAAATTTTAAATTTGCTATTTACAATGTTTTTGTTTTAGCTTTTAGCGCTTATCTAAGTCCTAATTTTTCTGTTTTTTCAATATTTTTTTTAATTAATTTCATTTTATATTACGGCTTTTTCTCAAGGCAAATTTTGTACTTGGTTATTATAAATTTATTGTTGGCTTTTCCTGCTTTCTATTACATTTTTATTCTCGATGTAAATTTTTTATTAAAATCAGCCGCAATAGGAATTGGAGAGAGCGAAAAAATTATTTTTAATAATATTTTTAATGATATTTTATTAACATTTTCAATTGTTTTCTTTTACTTAGTACCATTTATTTTTTTGAAAATAATTAAAATAAATAATGTTTTGGATATTAAAAATATATTAATTTCTCTAATTATCTTTTTAATTTGCGTATTAAATTTTAATTATAATTATTCTTATAGTGGTGGTGGTATATTTTTTAAGTTATCAAATTATTTCTTTAACAATAATTATTTATTTTATTTTATATCTTTTTTTTCAATTCTAATGATCTGTTCATTGATTTCGAAAAAATATTTAAATATTTTACTCCTGGTGTTAATTATTTTGAATAATCCACAATATACAATTTACCACAAATATTTTGATCCTTTTATTCTTATAGCATTTCTTACAATTTTCTCCTTTAATCTAGATTTAAAAAAAGTTTACTATAAAAAAAACTATTTGCTTATTTTTGCATATTTTTTTGTTTTTTTGATTATAAGTAACTTAAAGTTAATATTATTAGTCTAAAGTTTTTTAATTAGATGATGTAATTAATATATGTCAAAAAGATACAGTGGAAAATCATTCAAAGATTCTAGTCTCATGAAGAGACCTAAATTATCCTTTAAAGAAAAAAGGAAACTCAAAAGAGAAAAAAGAAAAACAAAAATTGAGAAATAAATTATTAATATCTTTCAAAATAATCTTGGTTGGTTTAATTTTGATTAGCTGTGGTAAAACCAATAAATTAGAGAACGTAGATAAAATTCTATTATTTGGAGATAGTTTAATGTCAGGGTATGGTTTGAAGGAAAACCAAGTACTTTCGGTGATACTAGAAAATGATTTAAAAGAAGCTGGATATAATATTAAAATAATTAATGGAAGTGTTTCTGGAGATACTTCAGAAGATGGATTAGATAGAATTGAAGAATATATATCTGGTGGTGATATTGATTTGATAGTTTTAGGATTAGGTGCAAATGACATGCTAAGGAGAATTAATCCAGATCAAACTAGTAGCAATTTAAGAAAAATTATAGAAATTATAAAGTCTAATAATATAGAAATAATTTTAGCTGGCATGAAGGCGTCTCCAACAAACGGATTGGCATATAAAAAAAAATTTGATGAAATTTTTCCTAAATTAGCTGAGGAATATGATTTAAATTTAATTCCTTTTTTACTTAAAAAAGTAGCTTTAAACCCAAAACTAAATCAAAGTGATGGAATTCATCCAAATTTTGAGGGTGCTAAAGTAATTTCAGAAACAATAAAAGAAAGTATAGTTAACTTCGATTAGTAGGGGCGTTCTGTTGCTAGGTGCCCTAAACCCCAAAGAATTTATCCTTTAAACATTTCTAATGCTTTATTAAGAAGATCTACTGATTTTTTGTGCTCTCCACTATCGTGAGCCTTCATTCCAGCATCTCTTAATTTTTGAGCCTCTGCAATTTTTGAATCAAGGTTTTTTGCCATCATTGGGCATGAACCTGCAAAAACAGAACTCGAAAATAATACAAAAGATAAAATTAACGCTAACTTTTTCATAGTTTTCCTCCCGTTTATTCAGATATGGTTATTTATCTAAAATTTTTAAGCAACAGAGTGTCACACTGATTAAGCTATAAAACCTTAGGTATTAAATATATATAGTCTGCATGTTTATAGCGATGAATAGATTTAAGATTGTACTTGGTAAGGAACAAGAATTTGAGAGTGTTTGGAAAAATAGAGATACTCATTTAAAAGGTGTGCCGGGATTTAAAGAATTCCATTTAGTTAAGGGAAATACTAACGAAGAATTTTCCTTGTATGCATCACATAGTATATGGAATTCAAAAGAGGACTTTATTAATTGGACTAAATCAGAAGCCTTCAGGTTAGCTCATAAGAATGCTGGTCAGCATCAAGATCTTTATTTAGGTGCACCTAATTTTGAGGGATTTGAAGTTGTTTTATAATGATTGAACAAAGCGTTACATATTTAACTGCAATACTTTTGGGGATTATGCTTTTTTTTTCATTTATTGTTGCACCATCTACCTTTAGATTTTTAAATGAAGAATATGCAAGAAAATTTATTAGAGGTATATTTCCTTTATATTACTTACTAAATCTTAGTATCAGCCTAATTGTTGTTTTATTGATCGCTTATTTAAGTGATTTTAGTCTTAAATTTTATTTAATGCTGTCTATTTGTATTTTATTTTTTATTTCTAATTTTTTTTTAATGCCACTAATAAATAAATTTAAAGATAAGGGAGAAGAAAAGAGTTTTAAAATATCTCATTTTGTGTCTGTACTAATAAATTTGGTGCAAATGATCTTTCTTATAATAATATTAATAAAATAATGAAATATAATTTAGATAAAAGAACTTTCATAAAATTGTTTGGTATTACAATTTTTTCTTTTTTCTTAATGCCATATAAGTTTGCAAAAGCTGTTGCAAAAAAAGTTATAAATAAAAATCTCTCAAAAAAACAAAAGGAAATAATGTTTAATGAAGGTACAGAAAGACCATTTACAAGTGATCTTTTGAATGAAAAAAGAGAAGGTTTTTATCATTGTGCAAACTGTGGTGCAAAATTGTTCGCATCTACTGCTAAGTTTGATAGTGGTACTGGTTGGCCATCTTTTACCGAGGCTTTGCCAGGTGCATTTAAAACTAAAATTGATTACTCATTTGGAATGAAAAGAATTGAATATCACTGTGCAAATTGTGGAGTTCATCACGGACATGTCTTTGCCGATGGTCCTAGTGAGACTGGAAAAAGATTTTGTAACAATGGTCTTTGCTTAATATTTAAACCGTCAAGCAGCAATTAATCTATTTTTTTTTTCTTTTAAAACTACCTTTTCCTTTTTTTGGTTTAATAATTCTAGGTTTGTATTTTTTTGTAAATAAGTCTCTTTTTAATGGATTTTTCTTACTCATTAATTATATATCCATCCTTTTTACTTTCTATAAATGTGTCATCGTTGAATGTGTCTTTGATTTTTTTTCTTAATCTATAAATATGTGTCTCAACAGTATGGGTTTCTAAATCTTCACCATATTTCCAAACTTTTTTTTGAAGGATATTCACATTAACTGGTTTATTTTCATTTTTAAGAAATAAAACAGTATCAATTTCTCGTTCAGTTAATTTTAATTCTTTATCTGATTTTTTTAACATTCTAGAATTAATATCTAATATATATTTGCTTATATTAATATTTGATTGAACTGAGTAATTTTGTTGTATTAATCTTGCGTTTAATTGATCAACTAAATTAGAGATTTTTATTGGAAATTTTGTAATACAATGAATTTGTTTTTCATTGGTTTTGTTTTTTAATGAAGAAAAGTCTTTCTGATTAACAATAATTATTGAATTTTCTAGAAATTTTCTATCTTCGTTAATTTTTTTTATCAAATCGTTTTTTTCAGTGAAGTAATTAATCTCGTAGTTAAAATAATCTTTAATTTCTATAATAATTTTATCTAATTCTGGTATATTTAAAATATGCAACTTTTGCGAATGCATAAAATTATATTATGTTATTAAGATTAAAAAATAAAGAATACTTAATTGTTGATGAATTTAAGTTCAAATGCTCTATTGGTAAAAAAGGTTTAAAATCAAAAAAAAAAGAGGGAGATAATTGCACTCCGATAGGAATTTTTAAGATTGGTAAGGTTTATTACCGATCAGATAGAATTAAGAAACCAGAAACAGTATTAAAAACTAAAAAAATTACAAAAAATATGGGTTGGTGCGATGATCCGTATAATAAGAAATATAATAAAGAAATTGTTTTAGATAAAAAAAATAAAGGTGAAAAACTTTATAGAAGAGATAACATTTATGATGTTTTAATTGTTATAGAATATAATACAAAAAAAATAAAACCATTCAAAGGAAGTGCAATTTTTATTCATTTAACAAAAAATTATAGTCCTACTGAAGGTTGTATAGCTCTAAAAAAAAACGATTTATTAATACTATTAAAAATAATTAATAAAAATTCAAAAATTAAAATTTGTTAACCTCTTGCACCGAATATTTTTGAGCCTACTCTTATAAATGTTGATCCTTGCTTTATAGCCTCCATATAATCATCTGACATACCCATACTTATATCTTTTAAATTTAAATTTTCAGATAATTCTCTCATTTTTACAAAATAAGTTTTAGAGTCTTTATCAAATGGTGGAATACACATTAGCCCAATAATATTTAATTTAAAATCCTCAATGCATCTTTTATAAAAATTTTCTAAATCATTAATTTCAATTCCACCTTTTTGGGCTTCCTCGCCAATATTAACTTGAATAAATATTTTAGGTTTAAAATTTTTTTTAATTTGCTCCTCTGCAATCTTATTTGCCAATTTAAAATTGTCCAATGAATGTATGTAGTCAAACAAAGGTAACACAAACTTAACCTTATTAGTTTGCAATTTTCCTATTAGATGTAAATTGATCTTTGGAAAATCTTGCTTGATGCTTGTCCATTTCTCCATAGCTTCCTGAACTTTATTCTCACCAAAATGTGTGTGTCCTTCGTTAATAACTGGCAATATATGACTAATTGGGAATGTTTTAGTAACTGCAACTAATTTAACGTTTTTTTTATCTTCAATTTCTTGCTTTATTAAATTAAAATTTTTAACTACGTTTTCCATATGTTTAAATCTATTTACTATTATATAGACAAATTTAATAGAGAAGAAATCTATAAATTAAACAAATCAATAAATATTATATATAGAAATTATTCAAACAAATTTAATACTAAAGAACTTTTACAGTTGGTGATTTTTTGCAAGAAACAGAGAAGAAAAGTTTATATAAGTAATAACTTTAAATTAGCTTTAAAATTTAATTTTGATGGGGTTTATATACCCTCTTTTAACAAATCTTTAAGATATAAAAAAATTAAAAAAAAAAATTTTGATGTGATTGGGTCTGCACACAATATTAAAGAGGTTATTAATAAAGAATTACAAGGTTGCAGTAAGATTTTTTTATGTCCAATATTTAGAACTAAAAAAAATAAGAGTCATTTAGGGGTTATTAAATTTAACTTAATTAAATTAAGCACGAAAAAGGATATTATTGCTCTTGGCGGAATAAACGAAAAAAATATTAAATATTTGAGAATGTGTAATGTCAAAGGTTTTGCAGGGATAACTTGGGTAAAAAAAAACGGCCCGAGTATAAATACTGGGCCGTTTTAAATTTTAATCTAAAATTAAATTAGAACGCAAGTCCTAAAGCAATTTCAGTTATTTTTGAATCATCTGCGTTTTCATCCATATGTGGATTTTCGATCTCAATTTGGTAAGCTTTTATTGACATACCACCCATTGAATATGCGAATTGAATTGCATCTGTCTTTTGGTCTACGTCCATATTAGCAGCTTCTGACTGAGCGTTGTACGTTTCAGTTGACTCTGAGTATGAAACTGAGAAATTGTCATTTACGTTAAACGCAATACCAATTTGCTGACCTTCAAAGATACCACCTGATGTTCTTAGACCTTTTGCAGAAGTAGTTGCTACTGTAGAAGATTCTGAAACACCTGAGTCAAGATACGACTCTGAGTAACCAATAGATACTGGACCCACTGAATACTTAGCATACCAAACTCCGTTGAACTCATCTCTTACAGCGTCTGAACCAGTTGCTGTTTGAGTTAAGTTCTCTCTTTCAGCACCGTATACACCGACTTTAAGAGCATCGTAACTAATTGTTACACCAGCTTCTTGACCAGTTCCGTATACACCAGCACCTTCTCCTGGAACACCACCGTCACCTGTTTCTTTGTCATTTGCATCTGACGCATAACCTAAGTCAAACGTAATTGATGCACCACCTAAATCAAATGTTGGAGACGTGTATGTAACGTGGTTATTGTCCATAAAGTCACCGACTTTGTTTGCAGGCATAAGATTATCAGATGGATCTGATAGTTGCTCGTATGCTGTTGGAACTTCTTCGTCATATTTGTAATGTGCCGCACCACTGTGATTACCGAACAAGAACGAACCAAATGATGGTGTCGCAATTGAAATGTAACCAGACGTTAAGTCAGTTTGGCTATCGTTTGTAGCTGTTACAACAGAAAAAGTTGTTCCGTTGTCTAGCTCACCAGAACCCTTGAAGGTAACGTCTTTGTCTGCACCGATACCTCTTCCAGATACGTTGGTTGCTGTTTTTGCTGTACCACTTTTCAAAGTGATGTTCGCACCACCTGAAACTGATAGTTCACCAGCTTGAGCTGATACTGCAACTAACGAACTTGCTAGCGCTGTAAGCCCAATTTTTTTAAATTTATTCATAAATTACTCCTTTTTATTTGTATTCATATGAATGAGGGCTTTTTATCAAAAAATTTGACTAAAACGCCCATAATCATTAAAAAACAAGTATTTTTAATTGATGTGTGATAAAAAAGTCACAATAAAAACATTGGATTTTCACACATTTTACTATATTTCATGAACTTTATATCATTTAACCATTTTTTGTATGATTAGATCTAAGTTTTTAAATGTAATTTTTGCACTGCTTATTTTAGCTGTCCTAAATTCTTGCGGATTTTATAAAAGATCTGATGTCAAAGATAATCCTGTAAATATTGATGAAAGAGTTAGAAAAAACATTCAAGAAGGAAGAGGTATAAGATTTGGAAAAGGGGCAACTCGAGGTGGTGACTTTGATTTTGCATCTTCTAACCCATTGTGGAGAGCATCAATAGAGATATTTGATTTTGTTCCTTTGACGAACGCAAGCTATTCTGGAGGAATACTTATTACAGATTGGTTTTCAGCTGAAAATAAAAACCCAGAGAGCACCAGAGATTTAAAAATAACTGTTAAATTTTTAACAAATGAAATCAGAGCTGATGCAGTGGATGTAACCATATTTGAAAAAATTTGTAAAAATACAAATTGTAAAACAAATAAAATCCAATCAAAACTTGAGAAAGAAATTAAACTTGCAATTTTAAAAAAAGCAGCAATCATGGAAAAAGAGGGATTTCAAAGTTATTACGAAAAAGAAGGAAAAAATAAAGCCGTAATACTAGAGAAAAAAGAATAAGTTTTTATATTTTAAATATTTTTGTGGAAAGATATAATTTTAAAATTGTAGAAGAAAAATGGCAAAAATTTTGGCAAAAAAATAAAAGTTTTAAAACAGAGCTAGATAAAAAAAAGAAAAAATTTTATTGCCTAGAAATGTTCCCCTATCCATCTGGCAAAATACATATGGGACACGTAAGAAATTATACGATAGGTGATGTCCTAGCCAGATACAAGTCACTTCAAAATTATAATGTCCTTCATCCAATGGGTTGGGATTCTTTTGGAATGCCAGCAGAAAATGCAGCAAAAGAAAATAATCTAGATCCAAAAGATTGGACAGAAAGGAATATTTCTGTCATGAAAACTCAATTAAAAAAATTAGGTTTATCCATAGACTGGGATCGAGAAATTTCAACGTGTTCACCAGAGTACTATAAACATCAACAATTATTTTTTTTGGAACTCTTTAATAAAGGGTTAATTTATAAAAAAGAAAACTATGTTAATTGGGATCCAATCGAGCAAACTGTTTTAGCGAATGAACAAGTCATTGATGGTAAGGGATGGCGTTCTGGAGCAACAGTTGAGAGAAAAAAATTAAGCCAATGGTTTTTTAAAATCTCTCAATTTTCTGAAGAACTTTTAACTGGTTTAGATGATTTGTATAAATGGCCTAATAAAGTTAAAGTTATGCAAAAAAACTGGATAGGCAAATCTTTTGGTTGTGAAATAGATTTTAAAATTGATGGAAACTCATCTGTAGATAAAATCAAATGCTTTACTACAAGACCAGATACGTTATTTGGGTTCTCTTTTCTGGCAGTATCAGCGGATCATCCTATCTCAAAGTTTTACGAAAAAGATAAAGAATTTCAAAAATTTAAACAACTATGTTCAAAAACAGGGACTACAGAAGAGTCTATCGCGCAAGCGGAGAAAATTGGCTTTAAGACCAATCTTACAGCTATAAATCCTTTTGATGAAAATTCTAAAGTTCCAGTTTATTTTGCAAATTTTGTATTGATGGACTATGGTTTTGGTGCGGTTTTTGGGTGTCCAGCTCATGATCAAAGAGATTTCGAATTTGCCAAAAAATACAATCTACCGATTAAAACTGTAGTAAAACCTAAAAATGTTAATGGAGATTTCAAGGTAGAAGATGAAGCTTATGTTGGTGATGGTATAATGATTAATTCTTCCTTTTTAGACGGATTAAATACTCCAAATGAAGCTATATCTAAAGCAATTGCTAAGATTGAGGAAATAAAGTCTGGCAAAAAAAAAATTAATTTTAGATTAAAAGACTGGGGAATATCTAGACAGAGATATTGGGGCTGTCCAATACCTATTGCCTATGATGATCAAGGAAATTATGAAACTGTCCCGGAAGATCAATTGCCAATTAAACTACCTGAAAATATAAATCTTAAAACGAGAGGAAATCCTTTAGACCATCAAGCAGAATGGAGAGAAATTACAATTAGGGGAAAAAAATATAAATTAGAAACAGATACACTCGATACTTTTGTAGACTCGTCCTGGTATTATCTTCGTTTCTGCTCTCCAAATAACAAGCTTTACGGGTATGATCTCGAGGAAATTAAATATTGGATGCCAGTGGATCAATATATCGGTGGTGTTGAACACGCGATATTGCACTTATTATATTCTAGATTTTTTATGTTAGCACTTGATCATAAAAATAAAAATTTTATATCAAAAGAACCATTTGATGGATTATTTACTCAAGGTATGGTTTGCCATGAAACATATAAGGATAAAAATAATAATTGGTTAAGTCCCAACGAAGTATTTTCTGAAGATGGAAAGAATTTTTTTAAGGTTAGCAATAAAAAAGAAAAGATTATTGTTGGATCTTCAGAATCAATGTCAAAATCAAAAAAAAATGTTATTGACCCAGAAAAAATAATCGAGACATACGGAACTGATGCAGTAAGGCTTTTTATATTATCTGATAGTCCACCAGAAAAAGATATACAATGGTCAGAACAAGGCATGGTTGCTTCTTATAAATTTGTTAATAAATTTTGGACACTGCACAACAAAATTTTAGAAAAAATTAAATTAAATAAAAATGGCAAAGATATTAATGATCTTACAATATTTACAAATAGATTAATTCAAAAAATTTCATTAAATCTTGAAAAATTTAATTACAATGTAATTATTGCCAATATTTATGAAACTTATAATTTTTTAGTTAAAGAGATTGATAAAGATTATAAAGCCGTAATAATTAAAGAAAATTACATAAAAATTTTAATTTTAATGATGCCAGTAATGCCACATATAATTTCAGAGGCAATTAATGATTTAGAATATGACAAAAAAATTGAATGGCCTAAAGCTGAGTCAAAATATTTAGAGGATAAATTTGTAAATATTGTAATTCAAGTTAATGGGAAGAAAAAATCGTTAATTAAAATTGAGAGAGATTTACAGGATAGAGAACTTATCAACAAAATTAAAAATGATGAAAAAATATCAAATATTTTAAGTGATAAAAATTTATTAAAGCATATTATAGTAAAAAATAGATTAGTTAATCTTATTGTAAAATGAAGAAAATTTTTTTAATTTTTTTGATATTCTTATTACACAGTTGTGGATACACACCAATATACTCATCGAAGGATAGTAATTACAAAATTATAAATTTTCAAAAAAATATTAATAATAACCTTACGAACTACATTCAAAATACAATAAATGCTTTTTCAAACGACGAAGCTAATAAAAGTTTAAATATAAAATTTGAATTCAAAGAAGAAATTATTACGGTATTAAAAGATTCAAAAGGTGATCCCTCAAAAAGTAGGTTAAATATTACAGTTAATTTGTCTGTTTTAGATACTAATCAAAATTTAATAGCATCAAATATCTTCTCGGAAAACTTTGAATATAATATTGATGATAATAAGTTTAATTTAAAACAATACGAAAAAAATGTTAAGTTTAATCTAGTTGAACAAATTACCCAAGAAATACTTGTATTTTTGGCTAATATAAAATGATATTAAAAACTTTCGAATTAAGCAAAAATAATATTGATCAATTTAAATTCTTTCTTCTCTATGGTGAAAATGAGGGTTTAAAAGAAGAAATAATTAATAAAATAAAAAAAAATCAAAATGGAAAAGAAATTAAGTACGAGGAAGCGCAAATTTTAAAAAATAAAAGTGAGTTTTATAATGAAATAAAAAACAAATCTTTATTTGAAGAAAAAAGAATTTTTTTTTTAGAAAGATGCACAGAAAAAATATCAGAACTATTAATAGAAATATTTGAGGATAGCTTTGATGATCTATTTATAATAAATTGTAGTATATTAGAAAAAAAATCAAAGTTAAGAAACTATGCAGAAAGATCTAGCAATGTGGTAGTTATACCAACCTACAAAGATAATTCTCAATCTTTAATAAATATTGCAAGAAAATTTTTTAGTGAGGAAAAAATCAGTATTTCCACAGAAACATTAAATTTGCTAGTTAATAGGTGTATGGGTGACAGAGGTATTTTAAATAAAGAATTGGACAAAATTTCAAATTACATATCAGAAAAAAAAATTATATCATTGAAAGAAATAGCTGTATTAACAAATTTATCCGAAAATTACAGTGCTTCAGAATTAGTTGATGCCTCTTTGACTAAAAATTATATAAAAGTAAAAGAAATATTGAATGAAAATATATATTCTCAAGAAGATACTTTTTTGATATTGAGGGTTTTTTTGCAAAAAGCCAAAAAGCTATTAAGTTTATTAGAGATTATTAATAGCGAAAACAATGTAGAAAAAGTAATCAACGAATATAAACCACCCATATTTTGGAAGGATAAGCCAGTTTTAAAGAAACAACTTCAACTTTGGTCTTTTGAAAATATTATAAATTTGATTTGTAAATTAAATGATATTGAAATTAAAATTAAAAAAAATAGTTCTCAAAATTTAATTTTAATGAAAAATTTCATATATGAAATATTAGATCAAAAAACTAATAACTCTTTTTTATAGACTCTATAATTCTATTTAATTGATCTAATTCTTTATAATGAAAAGTTATTGATCCTTTATTATTTTTTTTATTCTTTATCTCAATATTCATACCAATTTTTTCCATTAGATTATGCTCTAAAACCTTTATGTTAGGATCTTTTTTGATTATATGTTTTTTACTAGGAGCTTTATAAGCTTTTACTAAAGTTTCAGCTTGTCTAACAGACAATCTCTTAGAAATTATTTTTTTTGCAATAAAAATAGAATTTTCCAGACCAACCAGGATTTTTGCATGACCTGGGGATATTTTGTTATCTTTAACAAATTCAATAAGTTCAACAGGTAAGCTTAACAATCTTAAACAATTTGTTATGTGGCTTCGGCTTTTCCCTATAAATTTGGCAACTTGTTCTTGATCATAAGAAAATTCATCAATAAGTCTTTTATAACCTTCTGCTTCTTCTATTGCATTCAAGTCATGTCTTTGAACATTTTCAACTATTCCAAACTCTAATGCTTTTTTATCATCTGCCTCTATAACAACAATTGGTACTTCATGTAACCCAGCTCGCTGTGCAGCAAGCCATCTTCTTTCACCTGCAATAATTTCGTATTTGATGTCTGTATTAGAGTTTCTAACTATTATTGGCTGAATAATTCCTCTTGATTTTATAGATTCTGTTAATTCCTCTAAGCTTGTTTCATCAAACTTTTTTCTCGGTTGGTATTTATTTCTTTTAAGATCACTTATATTAGCTTTAGTGCTCTCTGCAAATTTACCTTCTCCAATTAAAGATGATAAGCCCCTACCAAGTCCTTTTTTATTTTTAAATCCTATCATGCTGCTGTCTCGAAACTTTCTTCTTGCGCTAAAAATTCCTCTGTAAAATTGATATATGATTTACTACCTGGACAAGCCTTATCATAAAATATAACTGGCATCCCATGTGAAGGGGCTTCGGACAATCTTACATTCCTTGGAACAACATTTTTGTATACTTTCTCTTTAAAATAATTTCTTGCCTCAGTTTCAACTTCTCCAGAAAGCTTATTTCTCTTATCATACATAGTCAGAAGTATTCCTCTAATGGTAAGTTCTGAATTTAATCCAAGTTTAATCCTATCGATAGTTTTGATCAGTTGAGTTATGCCCTCTAAAGCAAAGAATTCAGTTTGAAGAGGGACTAAAAGAGAATGAGAGGCTACTAAGGCCATTACAGTTAACAAACTTAGGGAAGGAGGGCAGTCTATAAGCACATAATCATATGAAGCTCTAGAATCATTTAAATATGCGGTCAATTTCTCCTTTAGAATATAAGCTCTACGACCATCATCTGCTGTTTCCACTTCCAATCCAGATAAATCCACATTTGAAGTAATTATATCCAGGTTAGAAAAATTTGTTTTCGAAATTGCTTCATCAATTTTTTTTGTTCCAATCAATACTTGATAAATTGAATTAGATGTTTGATCTATATTAGATAATCCTAAACCCGTTGTAGCATTTCCTTGGGGATCTAAGTCAATTACCAAAACTTTTTTGTTATTCAAAGAAAGTCCTGCCGCTAAATTTATTACTGTTGTAGTTTTCCCAACCCCACCCTTTTGATTTATTATTGATATAATTTTTTCTTTCATGCTTTTCTTAAATTATTTATTTTTACAATGACTGAATTTACGTCTGTTAAACTTTTTAAAATTTCATAATCAAACTTCCATAATTTTAAACATTCGTTAATATTTTCCCTTCCACTCTTTCCTAAGAAAAGTATTAAACTGTTATAATAAGAAAAATTTTTGTTTATTAATTCTAATATTGTTTGCAGTGGTTTAAAAGCTCGAGCTACTACTATGTCTGCTTCTAATTCCCTTTCTTCAAAAATATTCTTTTGCCTTACCTCAGCATTTAATTCGAAGTGCTTGATCATTTTTTTTAAAAAATTGCTCTTCTTCATACTTTTCTCATAAAGTTTGAATTTTATTTTTGATCCCTTTTTTTTTAAGATAATTGCAAGAACTACGCCTGGAAGGCCAGAACCTGAGCCTATGTCTAGGCAAGTTCTAGTATTTTTATCAATAATATCAATAATTTGTGCTGAGTCTATAATATGTCTTTTTATTGAGTCTTTCTCGGTTGATTTGCTTATTAAGTTTATTTTTTTGTTTTCACTCAACAATAATGATCTAAACTCTTCTAAGGCAGGAAATGTTTCACGTGAAACGTTTAATGTTTCTAATTCAGAATATTTTTTAAGATTTGATTCGATCAAGCTATATGCTTAATAGACTTTCTTTTAAGATGTGACAATAGAATAAATACAGCTGCTGGAGTAATTCCATCTATTCTCAAAGCTTGGCCCATTGTTTTTGGCCTAATTTGCTTAAATTTAGACTTAACTTCATTAGAAAGCCCTGAAAAACTGTCATAATTTATATCAGATGGTATTTTAAGGCTCTCATCTCTTTTAAAAGCTAGAATATCCGCCTTTTGTTTCTTCATATAACCTTTATAGTGAGCATTAATTTCAATCTGCTCCTCAATTTCTTTACTATAATCACCTATTTCAGGCCAAATATCCCTAATTTTGTTAAATTTTACTCCTTTTTGAGCTAAAACAGAGTTTGCTGACCTATAAACCCCATCTTTTGCGATTTTAACTCCATGTTTTTCTGCTTCTGACGGTGATATCTTCAAATTATCCATTTTTTTGTTCAATTTCTCCAATTCTCTTGATTTATCCTCAAATAATTTCCTTCTCTCTGATTTAACTAAACCGAACTTAATTCCAACAGGAGTGAGCCTTAGGTCAGCATTATCACATCTTAGAGATAATCTGTATTCGGCTCTTGAGGTAAACATCCTGTAAGGTTCAGCAACTCCCTTTGTAACTAAATCGTCTATCATAACGCCAATATATGCCTGGGATCTATCTAGAATTAATGGCTCTTTACCCTTTATTGATAAAGCAGCGTTAGCTCCAGCTATTAGTCCTTGAGCTGCAGCTTCCTCATAACCTGTTGTGCCGTTAATTTGACCAGCTAGGTAAAAGTTTTTTATCTTCTTCGTTTCTAATGTTAAAAAAAGTTCCCTTGGATCAACATAATCATATTCTATTGCGTATCCTGGGCGTAATATTTTAGCGTTTTCTAAACCATTGATATTGTTGCATATTTTTTGTTGTAAATCAGCTGGAAGTGATGTTGAAATTCCGTTGGGATACACTGTGTTATCTTCAAGTCCCTCAGGTTCCAGAAAGATTTGGTGCCTAGACTTATCCTTAAATTTATAGATTTTATCCTCTATAGAAGGACAGTATCTTGGCCCTACTCCTTTAATACTTCCCGAATACATTGCGCTTTGTTTAATATTTTTAGAAATCAATTCATGAACCTTTTCATTGGTGTAAGTAATTCCACATCTAATTTGTTTGTTAATATTTTTTTTTGTTAAGAAAGAGAAAAATGATATTTGATCATCTGGATGTTGTTCTTCTAAATTTGAATAATCAATTGTCCTACCATCTAACCTGGGCGGGGTACCTGTTTTTAACCTGCCAATTTTAAAATTATATTTATGCAATTTTTCACTTAATCCAATAGTAGGCTTTTCATTATATCTACCTGCGGGAGTTCTTTTGTCACCTATATGTATCATTCCATTCAAAAATGTTCCTGTTGTAAGTATAACCTTGTTAGAGTGAATTTCTTTTCCAGAGGAAGTTAATATACCGTTTATACTATTTTTATTAAATATAAAGCCATTTACTGAGTCAGAAAAAATGCTTAAATTACAGTAGTTTACAAGTTTTTCTTGCATATATTTTTTATATAATAATCTATCACTTTGGGTACGGGGTCCTCTTACAGCTGGTCCTCTACTCCTATTTAATAGCTTAAATTGAATACCAGATTTATCAGCAACCTCTCCCATAACACCATCTAAAGCATCTATTTCTCTAACTAAATGGCCTTTACCTAAGCCACCAATTGCTGGATTACAAGACATCTCACCAATAGATGATTTATCATTAGTAAAAAGAGCTGTATTTACTCCTAATCTTGCAGACGCGGCAGCAGCCTCGCAGCCTGCATGACCTCCACCAATTACTATGACTTCGTACTGTTTATTATTTTCCATTACCTGAATTTATATTTGAAATCTTTTTTTACAAGACTATCTTGAATTTTATTAATTAAATGTAAAATAAGCTAATTTAATAGGTAATTAGCGGTTTATTTACCTATACAGAAATCATTGAAAATACTCGATAAAATCTCCTCTACATCAACTTTTCCGACAACCTTACCTAAATTTCTTACAGCAACTCTTAAATCCTCTGTAGCTTTATCAAATTCTTCATTTAAATTTTTATTTTTGAAATCTTGTAAAGAAAGGATGCAATTATTTAAATCAATCCTGTGACGTTCTCTAGTAATAAAAACATCTGTACTTGTGTATAATGATTTTTTTAAAATATATTTGATTTCTGATATTACTTTATCAATATTGGTTTCTTTAAGAACAGATATAAGAAAAGGATTATATTTTTTTAATTGCTCAGGAACTTTAAAATCATATAAATCTGTTTTATTAACTAATAAAATTGAGCTTTTATCGAATAAATCATTCAAAAAACCAAAGAATTCAACATTTTTTGGCTCTATTATTACTATTCTTAGATCCGCTTCCTCTGCTTTTTTAAACGCTAATTTTATACCTTCTTTCTCTATTATATTTTTTGACTCCCTAATACCTGCAGTATCTGAAATTGTAACTGGGTATCCATCAAAGTTTAAATGGGTTTCTAAAACATCCCTAGTTGTGCCAGCTATTTCAGAAACAATTGAAACATCTCTTTTCGAAAAGTAATTCATTAAACTTGATTTTCCTGAATTCGGTGGACCAACAATAGCAATTTTAAAACCAGTCCTAATCTTCTCACCTACTTTATTGTCATCAAGAATCTTTTTTATTTCTATTTCGATATTCTCGACTTCATTTTTTATATTTGTGGTCACATTTTCAGGAATATCATCTTCGGGAAAGTCAATTTTAGCTTCCATAGTCCCTAATATTTTAATAATTTTTTCTCTAATTTTTTCAAATTTTAAAAAACTTTTTCCTCTTATAATACTTTGTGCTTGATCAATCTGAATTTGTGTTTCAGCGGCTATTAAATCTCCTATTGCTTCTGCTTTTAATAAGTTTATTTTACCGTTAACGAAGGCTATCTTAGTAAACTCTCCTGGCTCTGCCATTCTACATTTTTTTGTACTCAAAAGGTTGTTTTGTATTTCTTTAATTACACCCCTGCTTCCATGAACATGAAGTTCTGCCATATCCTCACCTGTGTAGCTATTTGGGGCAGGAAACCATAAAATTATACCTTCATCTATTAAGCTAGAATTGTTGATATTGTTTATTTTTAGCAGCCTTGCTTTTCTAGGAGATGGTAAATCCTTGTTCGTTATTAATTTAATAATATTACCTGTTTCTGGACCTGAAATTCTAAATACAGCCACTCCTGATTGTCCTGGTGCTGAAGATAGTGCAAAAATCGTCATTACTTGAGTATATAATGTGAATTTTTAAAGAACATAAATAATTTTAAGATTTGATGTGAAGATTTCCAGCTTAAGCTGGCTTATTCATTGAATTAAAAAATTCTGTATTAGATTTTGTAGCCTTTAATTTAGAATTTATAAACTCAATAGCATCCATTGATCCCATTGGGGCAATAATTCTTCTTAGAACATTCATTTTTTGAAGATCGTTTTTATCAAATAATAATTCTTCTCTTCTTGTACCTGATTTAGTTATATCTATAGCTGGGAAGATCCTTTTTTCTGAAATTTTTCTATCTAGTATAGTCTCACTGTTACCTGTTCCTTTAAATTCTTCAAAAATTACTTCATCCATTCTGCTTCCAGTATCAATTAATGCTGTGGCTATAATTGTTAATGATCCTCCCTCTTCAATATTTCTTGCAGCACCAAAAAATCTTTTTGGTCTTTGAAGAGCGTTAGCATCAACACCTCCTGTTAAAACTTTTCCTGAGCTTGGGACAACCGCATTATATGCTCTTCCTAAACGAGTAATGGAATCTAGCAATATAATCACATCTTTTTTATGCTCCGTTAGCCTTTTGGCTTTTTCTATTACCATTTCTGCTACAGCAACGTGTCTTTGAGCTGGTTCATCAAAGGTTGAGCTGATAACCTCTCCTTTGACTGTTCTTTGCATGTCTGTAACTTCCTCTGGTCTCTCATCAATCAATAATACCATTAATGAACACTCAGGATGATTTGCTGTTATTGAGTTTGCAATACTTTGAAGTATCATGGTTTTTCCTGCCTTAGGAGGAGAGATAATTAATGATCTTTGACCTTTTCCAATGGGGCTTACTAAATCTATCAATCTTGAAGTTAAGTCTGGTTTTTTCTCTATTTTGTTATTTTCTACTTCCATAACTAATTGTTTGTTTGGATAAAGCGGTGTTAAATTATCAAAAGCAATTTTATGTCTGGATTTCATTGGATCTTCATTATTAATTTTGCTTACTTGCAATAGAGCAAAATATCTTTCACCCTCTTTAGGAGCTCTCACAGGACCTTCTACGGTGTCTCCGGTTCTAAGACCAAATTTCCTTATTTGGCTTGGACTAACGTAAATATCATCCGCTCCTGGTAAATAATTTGATTCTAATGCTCTGAGAAAACCAAAACCATCTTGTAATAATTGTAAAACACCCATACCAGTTATTTCCTCGCCTTTTTCAGCAAGTTTTTTAAGTATAGCGAATAAAATTTCTTGTTTTCTTAAAGTACTGGCGTTTTCTATTCCAAGCTTTTCTGCTTGCGTAATAAGCTGCGCCGGGGGGTTTTTTTTAAGTTCTTCGATTTTCATTAAAGGGAATTTTAATTAAGATAATTTAAATATAATCATTATTATGAATTTTTCAACCCCACATAGGCTTTAAAATCGCCAAAAAGACTATCAATATAAGTAAAATTGTAGGAATCTCATTAATTACTCTAAAAAATTTGGGGCTGTTATTATTTAGATCCTGATTAAATGATCTTAAACAATGTCCAAGATAAAAATGATAGCCTGTTAAAATTATCACAGCGATAATTTTTATCAAAAACCATTTAGCCTTTAATAATTCTATTCCTTGAAAGTGAATAATTGATACTCCAAAAATCCAAGATAATAACATTGCTGGATACATAATGTAAAAATATAGGCGTCTTTCCATTATTTTAAAAACTCCAGATATGTCGTTGTTTAATTTATTTTCAGAATGATATACAAAAATTCTCGGTAAATATAAAAGTCCAGCCATCCAAGAAATTACCGCTATCAAATGTAGTGATTTTAAAATTAAGTAAATATTCATTTCCTTACCAAGTATGAGTCCACTAAATTTTTTAGTAAATTTATATGATCTTCATTATCGTTTAAACACGGTATTAGATCGAAATTTTCACCGCCAGCATCAACAAAAGACTCTTTTCCTTGTATCGCTATTTCCTCTAATGTTTCTACACAATCTGAGGCAAAGCCAGGGCAAATAACTAATATATTTTTTTTACCTTGTTTTGGAATTTCTTCTAACGTTTTGTCTGTATAAGGCGTTAGCCATTCCTGTGGGCCAAACCTTGATTGAAATGTTGTCATAATTTCAATGCTATTAAATTTTTCTTTTAAAAGCCTCGTAGTTTTCATACAATAACAGTGATATGGATCACCTTTATCAAAATATTTCTTTGGTATTCCGTGATACGATGCAACAATTAAGTCTGGTTTCCAATTTATTTCTGAAATTTTTTTTTTTATAGAATTAACAATTGCATCAATATAAAGGGGATTTTCCTCATAGTGAGATACAATTTGAAGACTCGGCTGCCATCTCAATTTCATTAAAGATCTAAATACTTCATCACAAACAGTTGCGGTTGTAGGTGATGCATATTGAGGATAAAGAGGTAATACTATTAAATTTTCACAACCTCTTTCCTTAAGATCTCTAATTTTTCCATTGATACTTGGTGACCCGTATCTCATTGCAAAGTCAATTATTAGGTTTTCCATATTAAATTTTTTTGATAATTTCTGAGTTTGCATCATGGTATAATATCTAAGCGGAGACATGTTTTTATCCTTCATCCAAATTTCTTTATAGGCTTTTGCAGTTTTAGAGGGTCTAAATGTTAATATAAAAAGATTTAATATTATTTGCCAAAGAAAAGGGTTTACTTCTATCACTCTTCTATCAGATAAAAATTCTTTTAAATATTTTCTTATGTCCCACCAACCAGTACTATCTGGTGTACCGAGATTAATTAACAAAACCCCTGTTTTACCATAATTCACTTTTGGATGATTTTGGTTCATGAGTAATTTTTAACAAATTTAACTAAATAATCTACCATACCGGGATCAGTGTTTGGTAGTACGCCGTGACCAAGATTGAAAATATATGGTTTATCCTTGAATATGTCTAAATATTTTTTAACATTAGCTTTGAGCTTATCTTTATCACCAATTAAAAAATTAGGATTTAATCCTCCTTGCACTGTTATGTCTATACTTTCTGAGATTTTCCTTGGGTCAACATCATAATCTATGCTGATTACATCTGGTTTAACTAAATTTACATAACTTTTGTAGTCATTAATTCCTTTGGGGAAACATATGACTGGTGTTTTTTTGGATTTAACAAAATTGACTAAGTCCTTGGTGGGACTATATATATATTTATCGTAATCTTTTTTATTTAAAAGCCCGGCCCAACTATCAAATATTTGAATAATTGTTGCTCCACTTTCAATTTGATTATTAATATGAATTTTAAGAAACCTTACAATAACTTTTAATAAATCCTCGATAAATTTTTTATCTTTTAAATTAAGTTCGATATCTTCATTTTTAGGTGATTTTTGGTTTAACATGTAAATTAAGATCGTCCACGGCGCTCCAACAAATCCTATTAGATCTTTATTTTTTAGTTCTGACTTATCTTTTGTTTTTTTTATAGCATTATAAACAGGTTTCAATTTATCTACGAAATGCATTTCATTTATATTCAACATTTTGTTAAAATCTACTTTACCTAATAATGGTCCAAAGTCTTTTTTAAATATTACAGGTTGCCCTAAAGCAAAAGGTACTAACAAAATATCAGAAAATATTATTGCTGCATCTATATCAAATCTTTTCAATGGCTGAACTGTAATTTCAGATGATAAATTTTCATTTAAACATAATTTTATAAAATCTTGATTTTTAGATCTTATTTCTCTAAATTCTGGTAAATATCTACCTGCTTGTCTCATTAACCATATACAATTAATGTTCGTTTTTTTTTTTATACAATCCTGCAAAACAGTCATATTAATAGAATAAGTAATACTTATATTATTTGTATTAGAGATGTTAATATCGAATATTACTATTTTCTAACACTTTTATAACATCATTTTCACATTTAATTTGTTTAATAATTCTTAAAAAATAAGGATGATCGTGAATAATATAATTTTATTCAAAAAACGGTATATTGGTTATAAACATGTTTAATAATGTTATTAAAAAGCCTTTTTTTGATTTTGGATGCTAGAATTTGTATGTTTGTTTATAATTTAATATTAATACAAAATTCTTTATTATTTATACATGAGTAATACATATGAAATTTACTTAGTCTCAGATTCAACCGGTGAGACACTGGAAAGAATATTCCTGGCTATTAAAGCCCAATTTAAAAATTTCAATTATAAAACTCACTACTTCTCTTTTACAAGAACTGAAAATCAAATTTTAAAAATAATAGAAAACTCTGCCCAAAGTAAAAATTCTATTTTTTTGTATACAATAGTAGATAATAAACTTGCTCAATTCTTATCAACAGAATGTAATAAAAAAAAGATCCCTTGTTTTGGTGTATTAGGAGATCTTATTTTAACTTTCTCAAAATTATTAAATCAAGAAGCAAGCCACATTCCTAGCGGACAACACGTTATGAATGAAGATTATTATAAGAAAATTGAAGCTATCCAATTTACTATGAACCATGATGATGGAAATTCATTAGATGATATAGGTAAATCTGATATTATTTTATTAGGAGTTAGTAGAACAAGTAAAACACCTACTTCAATTTATTTAGCAAATAAAGGTATGAAAATTTCTAATATACCATTAGTAAACGAACAATCAGTTCCAGAATTTTTAAAAAAGAAACCAGATTTAACTTGCGTTGTAGGCTTAACGGCAGAACCAGATAGGTTGGTAGACTTAAGAAAAAATAGAATGCAATCTATAAAAGAGAATGAAAATAAAAATTATATAGATTTTGAAAAAATTAAAAATGAAATAGAGGTTTCAAAAAAGCTTTTTCAAAAATATAACTGGCCAACTATAGATGTTACAAGAAAATCAGTAGAGGAAACTGCAGCCTCAATACTTAAAATTCACGATATATTTAACCACAATGAATAAGATAATATTAGCTTCAAAAAGTGAGGTTAGAAAAAAGATTTTATTGGAGAATGGTATTCCTTGTAATGTCGAACCATCCAAAATTGACGAAAACGTTATTAAGGAAGCGCTTTTAAAAGAGGGTGCAACGCCAGAAATAATATCCAAAAATCTTGCAGAATTAAAAGCCAATAAAATAAGTAACAAAAACCCGGATGAGCTAGTCCTGGGTGCGGACAGTGTAATAGATTTAGATGGTAAGATAATTTCAAAACCAAAATCGCGAGATGAAGCCCTTAATATTTTGAAAAAAATGAGTGGCAAAAGCCACTTTTTAATTAGTTCAGTTTGCATTTCTAAAAAAGGGAGCATGATATGGAATTATACTGGCAAGGCAGAATTAGTTATGAAAGACTTTAATGAAAGTGAGTTAAAAAATTATTTGTCCAAAATATCTGACAAGAATCTTTATGCATATAATGTTTATCAAATAGAAGGCGAAGGAAAAAAATTATTTAGTGAAATAAAGGGCGACACAAATACCATAATGGGACTACCGATAACAAAAATTAAAAGTTATCTACAGGAGCATAAATGAAAAAATTTTTTGTAATTGGAAACCCTATAAGCCATTCTCTTTCTCCCGAATTACATAATTTTTGGATTAAAAAAAATAAAATTAATGCTGTTTACGACAAAATTAAATTAGAAGAATCTCAATTGAAAGATTTTATTAATAAATTAAGAAATGATGAGATACACGGAATAAACGTAACAGTTCCTTTTAAAAATAAAGTTATAAAATATTTAGATAAACTTAGTCTAGAAGTTGAAACAACCGACTCTGTTAATACTATTTATAAAAGTGGAGACGATATAATTGGGCACAATACAGATGTTGCTGGGTTTGAATTAGGTTTAAGACACTCGAAAATTAATGTTCTACATAAATCAATTTTAATTTTGGGAGCAGGCGGCGTTGTTCCCTCAATTATTTATTCTTTACTAAGTATGGGATGTAAAAAAATATTTTTATCAAACAGAACTATTGAGAAGGCTGAAAATATTAAAAAGAGATTTAATGAAGTCGAAGTATTAAAATGGGGAAAAATACCTGATTTCGATATAGTTATAAATGCTACAAGCGTCGGTCTAAAAGATGATAGTTTAGACTTAGATCTTAAGACAAAAGATAAAATTTTCTACGATATAATTTACAATCCAAAAGAAACCCAATTTTTAAAAAAAGCTAAAGAAAATGGTAACAGAATTGAGAACGGTATGTTTATGTTTATTTATCAGGCCAACCAATCTTTTTCAATATGGAACAACGTAATACCAAAAATTGATGAGGAAGTTTTAAATTTATTAGGATGATCAAAATTAGCTTAGTAGGGGATATTGGTTCAGGCAAAACGTACATTTCAAAACTATTTAGAGCACCTTGTTTTTTTGCAGATATAGAGGTCGAAAGACTATACAAAAGCAGTAGACAGTGCTTCAACAAATTGAAAAAAAAATTTCCTCAATTTATAAAAACTTTTCCAATTAAAAAAAATGAGCTATCAAACACAATCAAAAGTAATTCTTCCAACTTAAAAAGTATTGGTATGATAGTTCATCCCTTTATTAGAAAAAAGTTAAATATTTTTTTAAAAAAAAATAGAAAAAAGAAAATTGTTGTTCTAGACGTACCGTTATATTTAGAAAATAAAATGTACAAAAGTAATGACGTTATCATATTTCTTAAAACTAAAAAAAAAGATGTGGATAAAAAATTAAAAAAGAGAAAAAATTTTAATCAAAAGCTAATAAATATTCTTAGAAAATCCCAACTTACATTGAAACAAAAAAAAAATAAATCAAACTATGTTTTGGTGAATAATTATAATAGTGCTATTATGAAGAGAAAAGTTAGAATACTTAAAGCTAAGATATTAAATGATAGAAGTAGTACTTGATACAGAAACAACAGGTTTGTCAGTTGCCAAAGGCCATCGTATTGTTGAAATAGGTTGCATCGAATTAAAAAATCAATTACCAACTAACAAAACTTTTCATTGTTATTTAAATCCACAAAGAAAAGTATCTGAAGATGCTATTAAAGTTCACGGTTATACGGATGAATTTCTTGCTGATAAAAAGAAATTTTTTGATGTTGTTGATGATTTTCTAAAATTTATACAAAATAAAAAACTAGTAATACATAACGCAGAATTTGATATTTCACACATTAATAATGAGCTTAAATTAATAGGTAAACCCACAATATCCAAAGATAATGTTATTGATACTTTAGACATAGCAAGAGAAAAATTTCCCGGATCTTCAATAAGCTTGGACGCATTATGTAAAAGGTTCAGGATTGACAATTCTAGAAGAAAATTTCACACAGCATTAATTGACTGTGAGCTTTTATCTAAGGTTTATATTAATTTAACTGATCAGAAAGAACCTAGATTAAATTTCCATACAGAAGAAATTATTAATACAAATAATTCTAATATAATAGACTATTGTAAAAAAATAATTCAACCAACAGAAGATGAATTAGAAAATCACAAAGTTTTCATGAAAAAATCTTTAAAAAAAATCTTTTAATTCCCTCTATTTTTATAAAGCTCGTTAAAGTCTACTTTATTCTCAAACTTCACATTTGGATAACCAGAATATTTAAGTAAGTCTAGTAAAATTCTTTCAATTTTAGGATAAACTTCTGTGGGAACATCTTTTAAAAAAATGGGCTCTAAAATTTCTTTAGTATTTACATCTTCATCTATTTTAACAATAACAGCATAAATCATTTCAAAATAGGTATTTTTTTTATTCTCATCTGTCTCCTTGAACTTTGTTGATATTGAAACTTCTGCCATTTTATTTTTTAAAGGTTTAGTGTTTATATCAATAAATAATTGAAACTTTGAAATATTTTCTTTAGTGTATATATAACTTTCAACATCTTTAGTTTCTGCTGATATATCTTTTATAAACTCTCCTAGAATTTTATATTTTTTTTCCATTATTTATCCTTATCCTCATATTCCCCTTCTATCAAATCATCTTTAACTTTTTCTTTTTTGTATTTTCTTCCTAAATATTTAAATATTAAACTTCTAGTTATTGGAAGAATTAAAAGAAACCCGATTGCATCCGTTGCAAATCCTGGAATGATCAAAAGCAAAGCTGCGAAGGCTAAAGCAGCTCCGGACATCATTTCATAAACAGGTATCTGGTTTCTGTAAAGTTGTGTAACCCCTGATTTTATTGTGCTCAAACCCTGCAACCTAACAAAGTAGATACCAATAACGGCGGTCAAAAGAATTATCAGGATAGTGTTAAAAGCTCCTATTTGAGCTCCAATTTGAATGAAAAGGTAAATTTCAACAAGAGGAATAAATAAAATAATTAATAAAAGTGTGTTCATTTGTCATTAATCTAATTTGCTAGTTGAAATTAAGCAATAGAGTAAATAATATATCTGTATGAGTTATAGCTTTGAATACATAGACATAATACTTTTGGCCATGATTGCAGGTTTCATATTTTTGAGACTAAGAGGTATCCTAGGTAAAAAATCTGGATTTGAAGAAGACATTACTCAAAGTTTTCCACACGAATTTCCGAATGTAAATCCAGTCAAAAAAACAAACTTTGACGTCTTTGATGATAAAGCCAAAACAGAATTTTTATCAGGTGCAAAGATTGCGTATGAGAATATAATAACTGACTTTTCAAAAGGAAATTTAAAGGGCATTAAAAACCTTTTAGAAAAAAATGTATTCAAACAATTTGAGGCAGCAATTAACGAAAGAGAAAAACAAGGCAATAAATCCGAAACAACTTTTATAGGAATAAATTCAGCAGAAATTAAAAATCATGAGAGAAATGGAAATTTTCTTGAAGTTACTGTGGATTTCGTTAGTGAAATTATTTCATGTGTTAAAGATAAAAATTCTAAAATAATAGCTGGAGATCCAGAAAAAGTAAAAAAAGTTTATGATACCTGGAAATTTTCTAAAAACGTGAAATCAAATGATCCAAATTGGGCTTTGATTGAGACAAACATTAATTGAACAAAAAATTATCCAAAACAGATCTAAAAGTTTGGAAAGACTTTATCGAAGGAAATGAGAAGCTTTACAACAAAGATAATATTAATAAAGACTCTAAATATAAAAAAAAAGAATCAACAATAGATCTTCATGGTCTTTCTCTAGACCAAGCTAATAGCAAAATTGAAAAATTTATAACAAGTTGCTTTGAAAAAAAAATTGAAAAGTTGAACATAATTACTGGAAAAGGACTAAGATCTAAAGTTGAGCAGAATCCTTACCAATCAAAAGATTTGGGTATTTTGAAATATTCAGTTCCTGAATTTATTAAATCTAACTCAGAATTAATGAGGATTGTAAAAAAAATTGAGGATAATACTGAAAATAAAAATTCAGGTTTTTTTACTCTATTTTTAAAAATTAAAGAATAAATTTTGACAAATCATTATCTTTAACTAGCTGCCCAAGATTCTCTTTAACATATTGAGAATCTATTACAATTTTTTCTCCAGATCTGTCAGTTGCTGTAAAACTAATTTCGTCAAGAATTCTCTCGATTATCGTATGAAGTCTTCTGGCACCAATATTTTCTACAGATGAGTTAACCTCTGTTGCAAGATTCGCAATGGTCTCAATGCCATCTTCAGAGAATTCAAGGTCTACATTTTCCGTTCTAAGCAATGCTTGGTATTGTTTGATTAAACTATTATCTGGTTCTTTTAGAATTCTTTTAAAGTCCTCACTTGTAAGTGCATCTAATTCTACTCTAATTGGCAATCTACCTTGAAGCTCAGGTAATAAGTCTGATGGTTTCGCTAATTGAAATGCTCCAGATGCAATAAACAAAATGTGATCAGTTTTAATAGGTCCATATTTCGTGCTAACCGTTGTGCCCTCAATTAATGGAAGTAAGTCTCTTTGAACACCTTCTCGTGAAACATCTCCACCAACTCTATCTGTTCTTCCAGAGATTTTATCTATTTCATCTAAGAAAACTATGCCATTGTTCTCAGTTACATTTTTTGCTGATTTTATAATTTTGTCTTGCTCGATTAATTTATCAGCTTCTTCATTAAGTAAAATCTCATGGGATTCTTTAACTGTCATTTTTTTCTTTTTTGTCTTACCACCCATCGATTTACCTAACATCTCACCAATATTTATCATTCCAATGTTAGCGCCCGGCATTCCTGGAATTTCAAAACTTGGCATATTGTTAGATTCGTTTGTTGCAATTTCAATTTCATTATCATCTAAATCTCCATCTCTTAATCTTTTTCTAAAACTCTCTCTTGTTGCAACAGACGCTTTATTTCCAACTAAAGCATCTAATACTCTTTCCTCTGCTAATTTTTGCGCTTTAGCATGAACCTCTTTTCTCTTTTTAACTTTTTCCATTGCTATAGCTATTTCAAGCAAATCTCTGATAATTTGTTCTACGTCTCTTCCTACATATCCAACCTCAGTAAATCTTGTAGCTTCAACTTTTACAAAAGGTGCCTCAGCTAACTTTGATAATCTTCTAGATATTTCTGTTTTACCAACTCCTGTTGGACCAATCATTAAAATATTTTTGGGAAGTACTTCATCTCGCATATCTCCTGTTAAGGCTTGTCTTCTCCACCTATTTCTTAAAGCTATAGCCACAGCTCTTTTGGCTTTATTTTGACCAACAACATATCTGTCTAATTCAGAGACAATTTCTCTTGGTGACAATGAATCTATATAATTTTGTTTTTTTTCGTCAGTTTTCTTTGGAAATTTTTTTACGTTTGATTTCTCCATTAAATTTTCTCTACTCTAATGTTATTATTTGTAAATACACATATATCAGCTGCAACTTTTATAGCTTTTTTTGCAACTTCTTCTGCTTTTAATTCTGTATCCATTAATACTTTTGCGGCTGCTAAAGCATAATTTCCACCTGATCCAATTCCAATTACATCTCCCTCAGGTTCTAAAACGTCTCCAGTTCCTGAAATAATAAAACTCTTTTCTTTATCACCAATCGCCATAAGAGCTTCTAATCTTCTTAAGTATTTATCTGTTCTCCAATCTTTAGCTAACTCAACAGCAGCTCTTGTTAAATTTCCTGCATGTTTTTCTAATTTAGCCTCTAATCTTTCAAACAAAGTTAATGCATCCGCTGTTGATCCAGCAAATCCAGCGATCACATTTCTTTTCTCAATTTTTCGAACTTTGTTAGCATTGCTCTTGATCACTGTATTTCCCATACTTACTTGACCATCACTTGCCACAACTACATCATTATTTTTTCTTACTAATACTATCGTTGTCATATCAGTTAAATGGATATTAATTTTAAATGTTCAAGTGCTAAATTAACTGTTATTGATATCAATGGATAATGCATATATATCTAAACTAATATGAAGCGAAAAGCAGAAATAAGTCGAAAAACTAAGGAAACCAAAATCGATGTAGCTATAAACATCGATGGTAAAGGCAAGTTTAAAATTGATACTGGCATTGGTTTTTTAGATCACATGTTAGAACAACTATCAAAGCACTCTTCAATTGATTTAAAAGTAAAAGCTAAAGGAGATACACACATTGATCTTCATCACACAACTGAGGATACAGGTATTGCAATTGGTGAATGTTTAAAAAAAGCATCAAAAAAATTTTTAGGTATAAAAAGATATGCTCATGCAATGATTCCAATGGATGAAACTTTAACAAGAGTTGCCTTAGATGTTTCAAATAGACCATACTTAATTTGGAAGGTTGATTTAAAGGTAGAAAAGCTAGGTGAAATGGATACCGAATTATTTAAAGAGTGGTTCCAAGCATTTTCACAAGCAGCAGGAATCACGCTTCACATAGAAAATTTATATGGCGACAATAGTCATCACAAAGTTGAGTCTTGTTTTAAAGGATTAGCAAGGTCTTTAAGAAGTGCACTTGAGATTGATCCACGTAACAAGAACGTAATACCATCGACTAAAGGTTCTTTATAAGAATTAATGAACGTAACAATTGTTGATTACAAATCAGGGAACATAAGTTCTGTCATAAACTCATTTAAAGAAGTAGCACAAAATAAAGTTAAAATTGAAGTTACTTCTGATCTTAACAAAATAAAATCTAGCGATAAGGTTGTCTTACCAGGTCAAGGTTCTTTCAAGAGTTGCATCGATGCTTTAAATACAATTAATGGACTTGTTGAAACTTTAGATAATTTTGCAATAAATAACAAAAAACCTCTACTTGGAATTTGTGTTGGTTTACAAATGTTCGCAGATGTTGGATTCGAAGAAACAGAAACAAAAGGATTAGGCTGGATACCTGGAAAAGTTACAAAAATAGATAATCAAAATGGAGAATACAAATTACCCCATATAGGTTGGAATGAAATTAATATTGTAAAGAAAAGTAAAATTTTTAAAGATATAAAAGATAAATCACATATGTACTTTGTACATAGTTATGAATTCATACCGAATGATAAAAATGTTATTTTAGCAACAACTAATTATTCTTCGAACCATGTCTGCGTTGTAGAAAAAGAAAACATTTTTGGAACTCAATTTCACCCAGAAAAAAGTGATAAAAAAGGATTAAAAATTATTAATAATTTTATAGATTTATAAATGAAAATATTTCCAGCAATCGATATAAAAGATAAAAGATGTGTACGATTAGTTAAAGGCGATTTTGATAATAAAACAGAGTACAAAAATTCTCCTATAGACCAAGCTAAGAGCTATAAAGAATATGGATTTAAAAATCTACACATTGTTGATTTAGATGGAGCTTTAACTGGAGAAACAGTTAATATTGATATTGTTCAAGAAATAGTAAAAAAGTCTAATCTTAAGGTAGAGATAGGTGGAGGCATCAGAAATTTTGATAGCATTCAAAAATATATTGATGCTGGTGTAGATAAAGTGATTTTAGGAAGTGCTGCAATTAATGATAAAAAATTTTTAAAAGAAACATGTGAAAAATTTCCCGGAAAGATCGCTCTTAGTTTAGATTCAAAGGATGGAAAACTTTCGGTATCTGGATGGAAAGAAAATTCAAATATATCAACATTAGAATTTTTAAAAGAGGTAAACAATTATGGTGTGAGTAGGTTAATTTTTACAGATATAAATAAAGATGGAACCAAAGAAAGCCCAAATTTTGATGAAACATTAAAAGTTGCAAAAATTTCAAATTGTTCAGTTATAATCTCTGGTGGGGTTTCATCAATTAATGATGTCAAAAAAGCGAGCAGTATGGAAAATATTGAGGGTATAATAGTTGGTAAAGCTATTTATGATGGCGATATTAAACTGGAGGAGTTAGTTAAAGAGGATGCTTAAAAATCGGATTATACCTTGTTTAGACGTTAAAAATGGACGTGTTGTAAAAGGTATTAACTTCGTCGACTTAAAGGATGCAGGCGATCCAGTCGAGCAAGCAAAAATCTATAGTGATGGTGGGGCAGATGAAATTTGCTTTTTAGATATTACTGCTTCAAACGAAAATAGAGACACAATCTACGAAGTAGTAGAAAAAACGTCTAAGAAATGTTTTGTTCCTTTAACTGTTGGTGGCGGAATAAGGAGTATAGAAGATATCAATAAATTACTTAATTGTGGTGCTGATAAAGTTTCGATTAATACTGCGGCAGTTCAAAATTCAAAAGTTGTTGCCGATAGTTCAAAAAAATTTGGATCACAATGTATTGTAGTTGCTATAGATGCTAAACAAAATGGAAAAAAATGGGAAATATTCACCCATGGTGGAAGAAATAGCACAGGCATAGATGCTATTGAATACGCAAAGAAAATGGAAGAGTGTGGGGCTGGAGAGTTACTTGTTACCTCTATGGACAGAGATGGGACTCAAGTTGGTTATGATATTAAATTAATGTCTAAAATATCATCCAAGGTAAATATACCAGTAATTGCATCTGGAGGAGTTGGCAATCTTAATCATTTGTTAGAGGGGATTGAATTAGGAGGAGCAAGTGCTGTTCTTGCGGCGTCAATATTTCATTATGGAAAACACTCTATAAAAGAAGCAAAGGAATATTTGGATTCAAAAGGGATTCCTGTTAGAATTTAAAATGCTCAATGTCTTAGAGGACCTGATTAATCTTGCAAGAACAAGAAAAAAAAATCCAATTAAAGATTCATATACAAATAAATTATTAAAAGATAAAAATTTAAGTAAAGAAAAAGTTTTAGAAGAAATCAATGAACTTATTGAGTCTGTAGATAAAAATAGTAATAAAATTCACGAGGCTGCAGATGTTTTCTACCATTTAATTATATATTTAGAGTCTAATGATATCAAAATTGAAGACATAATGGCTGAACTAAAAAGTAGAAAGAAACAGTAACTATGAGAATAACAAAAATTATATTCCTTACTATTTTAGGATTTGTTATTTATAAAGGATATGTTGCATTTACAGAATTTGAGATCGGTGTAGGAGATAGAGTAGCTATACTTGAAGAAAGCGCAGGAGTTGAGAGAGAAGGTGAGGTTATAGGCTTGATGATGTATCTAGGAGACCCACCGCAATTAAAAGAACATTTGTACACTAAAAATAAATCTAAATGTTTAGAAATGAAACAAATCGCAGAGGAAACTTCGTTTGCTTATTATGAGTGTGCCAGAGTTGAGGCAGTATTGGTTGGTAAGAAAATCGTAAGTATTATTAACGAACTTGAAATATTAGAATGATTTACGACGATAATAATATATTTGCAAAAATTTTAAGAGGTGAAATACCCTGTAAAAAAATTTATGAAGATGAATATGTTTTATCTTTTTACGACATTAATCCTCAAAAAAAAATTCATGCATTAGTAATACCAAAAGGCAAATATATTGATTTAGATGATTTTGCATCTAAAGCTTCAGAAAAAGAGATTTCAGGATTGATAAAAGGAATAAATTTAGTTGCAAAAAAATTGCAAATTTCATCTGAAACGGGAAAAGGTTATCGAGCTTTGGCAAATATAGGTGAAAACGGTGGACAAGAAGTACCTCACTTACATTTTCATCTTTTTGGCGGTGAAAAAGTTGGTAAAATGGTCGAATGATGATTCCTGTTCAAAGAAATTTTCTAGAACTAAAAGACTTAAAAAATCTTAAAACCAATTCAATAAATGAAAAAAAATACCTAGTAAAAAAAATTAAACCTGATTTTCAATTAAATAAATTTTTTTATAAACAAGTTGGGAAAAAACATAGATGGATAGATAGACTAAGCTGGTCAGATGGAAAATGGATAAATTATATTTCAAATAAAAACCTTGAGACTTATATTATTAGTGAATCTGACGAATTAGTGGGTTTCTTTGAATTATTATATAATCCAGAATTAAAAGAAACTGAAATTTCTTATTTTGGTTTGTTAGAGGAATTTATTGGAAAAGGAATTGGTGGCTACGCTCTAAGTGTAGCAATAAAAAAGTCTTTTGAAAAAAACATTAGAAGAGTTTGGCTTCACACATGTACTTTGGATCATCCTAATGCTTTAAAAAATTATATAGCAAGAGGGATGACAGTATTTAAAAAAGAAAATATCAATATACTAGATAGCTAATTATATTTACTTATATTGAATAAATTTTCATCAATAATTTTATTCACTTCTTGAATGTATATTTCAGTAGACACAGAATTGTTATAAATATCTGTAGTTTTCCAACCTTTAAGGTATAGTTTTTCCCTATCAAAAAAAACTTTTATATCTAAATTTTGATAATTCAAATCAACAAATAAATTATCATTTTCTGTATTAACATTTTTAACTTTAAGTTGGTCAATTAAAAATTTTTTATCTAAGACTCTATAAAACGATGTATTTTTTAATTTGTAAAAGTTTGAGATATCTGAATTATTATTTTTGATTATTAGATTTTTTCCATCAGAAATAAGAATTTTATTAGAATTATCATATTTACAATTTATTTTTCTATTAAATACTAAAATACAATTTCCAGTTTCTTTTTTCTTATTAATTTTTTGAATAAATTTAAAAGTATAATTATTTGATTTTTCTAAAGTTTTGACTACTTCTTTTGTTATATCTGAATTTGCTTTAGAGATTATTAAAAATAAAAGTAAAAAAGATATTAAAACGAGTCTCATTAAAGAACTTCTCTTTTGCCGACATGATTTGCCTTGCTTACTACTCCCTTTTCCTCCATTACATCAATTATTCTAGCTGCTCTGTTGTAACCAATTTGCAGTTTTCGTTGTAGAAATGATGTTGAGGCTTTTCCCTCGGACTTTACAATATTCAATGCAGTTTCATATAATTCATCTAATTGATCACTGTTCTCGCCATCAGACAAATTTTTTTCATCTTTATCAGATAAATTTAATATTTCATCAACATATTCTGGCTCACCCTGAGACCTCAAAAAATTATTAATCTTTTCAATTTCATTTTCAGACACAAAAGGAGCGTGAATTCTAGTTATTCGGTTTGCAGAGGACATATATAACATGTCGCCTTTACCTAAAAGTTGTTCTGCACCTTGTTCACCTAGTATAGTTCTACTATCTATCTTTGAGGAAACTTGAAAAGATACTCTTGTTGGAAAATTTGCTTTAATGGTTCCGGTTATAACATCAACACTTGGTCTCTGAGTAGCCATTATTATATGTATTCCTGCTGCTCTAGCCATTTGTGATAGTTTTTGAATGTAACTTTCGATCTCTTTACCTGCGACCAACATTAAATCTGACATTTCATCAACTATGACAACAATATATGGCATAGGAAATTTATGTTTAGAATTATATCCTCCAATATTTCTAACACCAACCTTTGTCATTAATTTGTACCTATTTTCCATTTCTTTAACTACCCAACCCAAAACCGTTGCGGCTTTTTTAGCTTCAGTGATTACTGGACATAAAAGGTGTGGAATCCCTTCATAGGTTGAAAGCTCAAGCATTTTTGGATCTATTAATATAAATTTACATAAATCTGGTTTATGTCTGTACAAAAGAGAAAGAAGAATTGTGTTTATACATACTGATTTACCTGAGCCTGTAGTGCCCGCAATTAGCAAGTGAGGCATCGCTGATAAGTCACTGACTATAGGTTGGCCGGAAATACTTTTTCCGAGCGCTATAGGTAAAATTAAATCTTTGTTATTAAACTTTGAACTGCTCAAAATTTCTCTTAATAACACGTTATCCCTTTCTAAATTTGGCAATTCGATACCAATAGAACTTGAGCCAGGGATAATGGAAATTCTTGCAGACTCCGAACTTGTATTTCTAGCTATATCATCAGATAAATTTACAATTTTCGAAACTTTAACACCAGCTGCAGGCTCAAATTCATTTAATGTCACAACCGGTCCTGAGCTAATTTTTTTAATTTTTCCTTCTACACCAAAATCTAAAAGTATCTTTTCAAGAAAACCCTCATTTATGTCACTTCTTAAATTATTTTTTTTATTTTTTATTTTTGGTTGTTCCAGTAATTCAAGTTTTGGTAAATTAAATACTCTTTTATGATTATCTTTTATTCCACTTTTTTCCTCAAAAGAGAACGTTTCTTGAATATTATCGTTGTCAACCAAAACTTCTTTTTCGATTTTTTGACTTTGTTCCTGACTAATTGTTTTTTTGGTTTTAAAAATTTTTTTGAAAAAAGATAACCAAATTAATTTAAAATTAATACTTATAAGAAATAATAAAATGAATAGCAATAATTGCAAATAATACGATAATTCAATGTTAAAATTTACAATTTTAAAAAATATTTTATTGTAGAAGTAGTTTCCAACAAAACCTCCATTTCCATTTATTATTAGAAAAAAGGCATCTGTATAAAATTGTGTCAGAAAAATAGTTCCAATAATCGAATAACAAACTATGTAAAATAAACTATTAAAAATATGTGCTAAATTTTTTTGATAAATTATAGTTATTGACAGAAATATTAAAGTTATTGGTAAAAAATAAGATACTAGACCAATCGACTGAAATAAAAAATCAGCCCCAATACTTCCATTTATGCCTAAAATATTATTTATCTCTTGATTTTCTGGGTAAATAAAATTTGGATCATTAGGACTATAACTAATTAAGGCTATTAATAAAAGAACTGAGACTATTAGTATTAAAATCCCAATAATTTCAATTAATCTTTTTAGCGCGAAATCCTTAACTTTTTCAATACTATTTTTAATATTCATAAAGAATCAAATTTATCACTTTGTATCATTTAATATTTATTGTTAAAATTAAAAAAAAATGACTATTTGCTTAATAGGAAAAAATTTAACAACGTTGGTGTTGTCAAAAATTTTAATTAATAAAGGTATTAATGTAGATTTGTATTACTCCAATAATAATATATCTATGAATAGGTCTAATACAATTTCTAGAACGATTGGATTATCTAATGACAGCATTGAATTTTTAGAAAGCAA
>CACKJD010000004.1 GCA_902600485.1 uncultured Pelagibacteraceae bacterium | reverse complement strand
ATTAAGATTTTTTTTATAATTTAAGTTTTTATCTAAAATAATTCTCGTAGGTGAATAATTTTCTAAACCATTAATTCTACAGTTTAAAAAAGGATTATCTTTATTTAAAGTTTTAGATGTTATTAGAATTGCATTATTCTTATATCTTAGTAAGTGTGAAGTTTTTCGAGATAATTCATTGGTAATATTTCTATTCTTTTTGGAATAAATATAATAGTCATTTGAACAAGCTAATTTAGCAGTAATATAAGGTAATTTATTTTTTCTAATAAAAAAATAACTTTTATAAAAATCAGTAATCTCTTTCATCTTAACTTGTTTTGTAGAAATATTATGATTTTTCAAAACTATTTTTAGTTTATTGGCTGTTCTTTTATCAATATCATTAGATCCATATACAATTTTTGATATCTTTTTTTTAATTATTAAATCAGTACACGGTGGTGTTTTTCCATGATGTGTACATGGTTCCAATGTTACATAAATAGTAGAACCTTTAAGTTCATTTGTATTTGCTAAACGAATAGCGTTAACCTCGGCATGTGGTCTTCCATTAATTGATGTTTTTGAGAGTGATAAAATTTTATTATTCTTAACTATAACACAACCCACAGAGGGATTTTCTCTGGTCAAACCTTCATGTTGTTTGGCCAGATTTAAAGCTAATTTGAGGTAAAATTTATCCTTTTTTGAAGACATCTATCTTGTCTACAAATTGAACGAAATCTTTTTCTTCTCTAAAATTTCTATATACCGATGCAAATCTAACATAGGCCACAGGATCTAAGTTTTTAAGACCATCCATAACCATAGTTCCTATTGTGTTAGATGATATTTCATTTTGCCCCATTTCCTCTAAGGAATTTGAAATTTTTGTTATAAATTTTTCTACTGTGTCACTATCAATAGGTCTTTTTTTTAATGCTATATAAATTGACTTAGACAACTTATCTCTATCAAAAGGAGATTTTCTACCATTTTTTTTTACTACAAATAACTCTCTTATTTGTACTCTTTCAAATGTAGTGAATCTCTCACCACAAACAGTGCAAAGTCTTCTTCTCCTAATTGCTGTACCATCTTCTGTAGGTCTAGAGTCAACTACTGATGTTTCACCTTTTTTTTCACAGGGACAAATCATTTTAAAATTATTTTAAATTTTTATAAATTGGAAACTTAGAGCAAAGATCAATAACTTCTTTTCTCACTTCATTTTCAACTTTACTGTTATCCTCTTGATTAGCTGATAAACCTTTAATAACTTTAGTAATTAAATTTCCTACTAATTTAAATTCCTCTAATCCAAATCCTCTTGTTGTTGCTGCTTGAGTTCCTAATCTAATTCCGGAGGTAATCATTGGGCTTTCTGTATCAAAAGGTATTCCATTTTTATTACAAGTTATGTTGGCTTTACATAAACTATCTGATGCCATATTGCCCTTTACATTAAATGGACGTAAATCAACTAACATTAAATGTGTATCAGTGCCTCCAGAATAAATTTTAAATCCATTATTTTTTAATGTTTCAGCTAACATCTTAGCATTTGCAAGAACGTTAGATATATAATTTCTAAAATCTGGCTTCAGAGCTTCCAAAAAACCAACTGCTTTTGCAGCTATTACATGCATTAATGGACCACCTTGGTATCCTGGAAAAACTGCAGAATTAAATTTTTTAGATAAATCTTCTCTGTTTGTTAAAATTATACCGCCTCTTGCACTTCTAAAAACTTTATGAGTTGTTGATGTTACTACATCTGCATGGTCAACTGGATTTGGATAACCTTTACCAGCTACTAGTCCAGAAAAATGTGCCATGTCTACCATCAAATAGGCTCCAACTTTTTCTGCAATTTCTTTAAATCTTTTAAAATCTATAACTCTAGAATAAGCACTTCCTCCTGCAATTATTAATTTAGGTTTGTGTTCTATAGCTTTATTTTCAATATCTTTATAATCTAATAATTCAGTTTCCTTGTCTACTTCGTAACTTATAGCGTTAAACCATTTACCAGAAACAGATGCTTTTGAACCATGAGTTAAGTGTCCACCAGAATTTAAACTCATACCTAAAATAGTATCTCCTGGTTTTAATAATGCTAAAAATACAGCTCCGTTAGCTTGTGCACCAGAGTGTGGTTGAACATTTGCAAATTTACAATTAAATAATTTTTTAACTCTTTCTATTGCTAAACTTTCTGCTGCATCGACATGATCACATCCATTATAATATCTTTTGCCAGGATAACCCTCCGCATATTTGTTAGTAAGAACAGAGCCTTGAGCTTGTAATAGCGCATTAGAAACTATATTTTCTGAAGCTATAAGCTCTATATGCTGTTGTTGTCTTAAGAGTTCATCATTAATAGCTTTATATATTTCTGGATCAGAAGATGATAAATTATTTTCAAAAAAACTTTGAAAATCTGAGTTTATATATTTTTTTTCACTAGACATATTTTTATTAAATTTTTTTTATTCTCCTCAAGTGTCTACCACCTTCAAATTTAGTTTTCAAAAAAATATTGATTAATTTAAAAGCTAAATTTTTACTAGTTAATCTGGATCCTACTGTAATAATATTTGCGTTATTATGCAATCTAGATAATTTCGTATTTTTCACGTTATAACACATGGCAGCCCTTATATTTTTCACTTTATTTGCAGCCATTGCCATACCTGTACCAGATCCACAGACAAGTATCCCAAAACTTGTTTTGTTTTTAGCTACTTTATTTGCTAATTTTTTTGCAAAAATTGGATAGTCAACAGATTTATCGCTAAATGGACCTAAATTTGTAACTTTATAATTTTTTTTTTTTAAGTTTTCGAAAATATAATCTTTTAAACCGAAACCTGCGTGATCTGATGAAATAAAAATCTTCAATTTAATTAAACTTATAGTCTAAAACACATGCTACTAAATGTATTCTATTTTCTTCACCACCATTAAAAGCATTATGATATTTAGTGTTGTTTGTAATCCAAACTGATCCATCTGCAGGCATATGTTTTGCAACATTATCTATGACCATTATTGAGCCAGGATTAGTTATAATTGGAATATGTAACCTTGGTTCAGGGTCTCTATGCCAACTTAACGTAGATCTTGGTGTTTTTAATAAAATTCTAACACGCCCAATTTTATAATTCTTTTGTAAAGTTTCTACTACCTCTTTAAAATAAGTTTCTTTGTAGTCACTTATAAATTCTGAATATGCAGCTTCGTCTATCATTTGATCTCTTATAACTTCTTTTCCTGACTCATCGGGTTTTGTCCAAAAAACACCTCTTGCTTTGTTACCTTTTATAGACTCTGGATCACCAGGGATTTGCGTCAGAGAAATTGCTCCGAAATTAGTTACTCCCTCAACTCCTTGAAAATCTTTTATTTTGAGAACCTGATTGTAGGCCTCTTTTAATTTATTTATATCAAATTTAATTTTTTGTTTTTGAAAATCATTAAATGATAGTGACATAATTACTTTTTATTAATAACTTATAGACTAAAATTATATATATTACTATTGTCGCATTAATAAATATTTGAGAATGATTATCACTGGAAAATATCCAAATTTAAGGATGAGAAGATCAAGAAAAGAAGAGTGGTCAAGAAGACTTGTTAGAGAGAATAGTCTCTCCGGAAGTGATTTTGTTTTACCGATTTTTGTTACAGATGGAAAAAATAGAAAGGTCGAAATAAAGTCAATGAAAGGCGTTTATAGATATAGTGTTGATAATTTGTCGAGTATTATTGATCGTGCCATAAACAATAAGATACCCATGATAGCCATATTTCCAGAGACAAATAAAAAATTAAAAGATTTAAAGGGTTCCGAAGCATTAAATGAAAATAATTTAGTATGCAAAGCTATAAGAAACGTTAAAAAAAAATATAAAAATTATATTGGTATAATGTGCGATGTGGCACTTGATCCTTATACATCCCATGGACACGATGGAATAATTAAAAAAAATGAAATTTTAAATGATGAAACTGTTGAAATATTAATTAAGCAAGCTTTATTACAAGCGGAAATGGGTTGTGATGTGATAGCACCATCAGATATGATGGATGGTAGAATTGGAAAAATCAGAAAAGAGTTAGATCGAAAAGGATTTAAGAAAATTCAAATACTTTCGTATGCTGTAAAATATTCTTCCTCATTTTATGGACCATTTAGAGATGCAATAGGATCAAAAAATTCTTTAAAAGGTAATAAAAAAACATATCAGATGGATTATGGAAATTCGGATGAGGCACTAAGAGAAGTGTCGATTGATATAAAAGAAGGAGCTGACATGGTAATGGTAAAACCAGGATTACCATATCTTGATATTATTAAAGATATAAAAAATAGATTTAAAATACCAGTTTTAGCATATCAGGTGTCTGGTGAGTATAGTTTATTAACAAATGCAATAAAAAATAGAATTTTAAAACCTGAAGCTATATACGAAACCTTGCTATCTTTTAAAAGAGCTGGTGCTAATGCGATTATAAGTTATCACGCAGATTATTTAGATAAAATTCTTAAATAATTATTTAAAGTTATTAATAAAGTTAAGTCTTGATATTGGAAAATTAATACTATTAGGAATAAAAATATTTTTTTTCATAAATTCACTTATCAAAATTAATGAATTATAAATGTCATTATCAGATATATTATTATAATTATCTTCCACCAAAAAATTAGGAACAATTAATTTTCTAGATGAAGTATCTATAAAATATTTTTTTAAGTTATTAATGACTTCATATTTACAAAATTCTTTAATATTTAAGTCAAAACCAATATATTTTAATAATTCAAGCTCAATAAATATATAATTTTTAGTCCAATCTTCAGAATTAAAATTAAAAAAAAATTTATTAATTAAATTATAAATTTTTTTATTTTGTTGACCCTCTACTGTTAATAAGTTAACGAGATCTAGCATTGATACGATACAGCTGAGTTTAACTTTTTCAGAAAAAAATTTAGATGTGCTGGGTGTTATTATTTCAGTTTTAAAATACCCCATAGTGTTATCATTTTTTGAAAAATATTCTAAATATAATTCATTTCCATTTTGTAAATAACTTTTTATTTTCTTAGAAGTAGCTCCATAAATAATACCAGTGCATTTTCCATGTTTTTCAGTAAAAAACTTTGAAATAATTGAGTTTTCTTGAAAATTTACCTTTGAAAGTAAAAAACCTTTATCTGACCAAATCACTTTAATATATCTAATAATTTTTTTGCTGCTATTTGTTCTGCTTCCTTCTTTGAATTACCTACACCAATGGTGTTTTTAGAATTTTTAATTTTGACCGAAACTTTTATTAATGGTTTGTGTCTTGGACCCTTATTTTCTATTAACTTATATATTGGAAGAGTTTTATGAGTTTTTAATGAATATTCCTGTAATTTTGTTTTTGAGTCCCTTTCTGTAATAAGACTTTTATTTAAATATTTTTTCCAATTTTTAATTATAAATTTTTCAGCAACATCTAAACCCTGGTCTAAATAAATACAACCAATAACAGACTCTAAACAGTCAGATAAAACTTTGTTTTCGATATTTGAAATTCTATTTGAATTTTTGATTAAAATATAGTTTTGAAGATTGATACTTTTGGCGATATTTGCACATTGTTTCTTATTGACAAGTGAGGCTAATTTTTTATCTAAATCACCTTCTTTGTCTTTTGGAAAAAATTTAAGTAAGTTCTGAGATATTATCAAGCCTAAAACTCTGTCACCTAAAAATTCTAGTTTTTCATTGTTGTCTACAGGATTATAACTCTTATGCGTAAAACATTTTAATAAAAGTTTTTCATTTTTAAAGTTGATACCTATTTTTTTTTGAAAATTAGTTAGACTTTTATCCATTATACAATCTTTTTAAAAAATCTTTCTATTCTAATAATTTTTTTCCATTTCCAAAATTTAAATACACTACCCTCTTTTATATTTGTTGAAAAAAATATAAATTGAGCCTTACCCACTAAGTTGTCTTTGTGAACATAGCCCACACTAGTTAAGAATCTGCTATCTTTAGAACAATCTCTGTTATCTCCTAAAAAGAAATAATGGTCTTTAGGAACTAAAAATTCATCTGAGTTTTGATAGCTACCATTTTTATAGTATGTAGTTAAATACTCTTTTTTATTAACTAATTGTTCCTTAAAAACATGTGTATCTACAATTGATTTTCCACAATAAATTTTAGATTTATACTCTATTTTTGATTTTAAAATTTCGACATTATTTAAATATAAATTGCCATCAATAAATTGGATTTTATCACCAGGTAAACCTATTAATCTTTTTATATAATCTGTTCTATTATCTGCAGGTGTTTTAAAAACCACAATATCTCCTCTTTCAGGTTCTGAAAATAAAATTCTGTTCTTTATAGGCCCCAAACTAAATGGAAAAGAATGTTTGCTATAACCGTAGGATAATTTTGATACAAATAATCTATCACCAACTAATAATGAAGGTTCCATAGAAGATGAGGGAATATAAAAAGGTTGTAATAAAAGAGATCTTATTAAAATAGCAATTATTAATGCATAAAATATTGTTTTTAAATTTTCTAAAATTATTTTTTTCATTTTAATTTTTGTAAAATAACATATGAAATTGAATGCTTTTTTTCATCTGACAGAGATAAGTGAGCTTTAAAATTTTTTAATTTATATTTTTCTTTTAAAATATTTTTTAATTTTTTGTTAAACATAAAATATGGTTTTCCTTTTTTATCATTTAGAATTGAAATATCAGTAAAACACAAATTATTTCTAAAACCTGTGCCTAAGGATTTAACAAATGCCTCTTTTGCAGAAAATCTTTTAGACAAAAACAACAATTTATTTTTTTTGTTTTTTAAAATATTAATTTCTTTTTGGCTACAAATACGTTTAATAAGATTTTTTTTTTTTAACAATTTTTTGAACCTATTGTTATCAACGATGTCAACACCAATACCAAATATATTCATTTTATTTAATAATTTTTTTAAAGTTTTTAATAACTTTAGATATACCAATTTTAATACTTTCACCTATGATAAAATGACCAATATTATATTCGGTAATATGTGAAATTTTAGTTAATAGCCTTGTCGTTTTGTAATCAAGACCGTGCCCTGCATGGATTTCAATATTATTTTCTATTCCAAATTTAGAACATTTTTTTATTTTTAAAAATTCATTTGAAAAATTTTTATTATTTTTAACAAGTCTTGAAATTTTTCCAGTATGAAGTTCAACACATTTAGCTCCAATTTTTTTTGACAACATTATATTTCTTATCGAAGGGTCTATGAATAAACTTGTTCTGATATTTTTATTATTCAATTTAGTTACAATTTTTTTTATTAAATTATAATTCTTGTTTAAATTAAGCCCACCTTCAGTAGTAACTTCGTTTCTTTTTTCAGGTACCAAACAAACAAATTTAGGTTTATTCTTAATCGCAATTTCCATCATTTTAATATTTGCTGCCATCTCCATATTTATTAAATATTCTTTATTACATAAAATTTTTAAATCTTGATCTTTTATATGTCTCCTATCTTCCCTTAAGTGAACAGTGATTGAGTCAGCACCTGAGTCCTTAACAATTTTTGCAATTTCAATAAGACTTGGATGACCTTCTCCTCTAGCATTTCTTACTGTAGCAACATGGTCAATGTTTATGCCAAGTTTAGTCATTTTAAAAATCTACTTCCTGGTTTAGTCACAGGTTTATTTTTTAAAAAAGAAGGTAAGTTTTTTTTGCTATAAGTCGGAATTTTCAATTTTACTTGGGATATAATCTTACTTTTTATTTTTGTCTTACCAGATCTATCAATTAGACAAGCAAATCCAACCAATTTGGCTTTATATTTTTTAATCAATTTAAAACATTCTAAACTTGATTTTCCTGTAGTGATAACATCTTCAACAATCAAAACTTTCAAATTTTTTTTAATATAAAATCCTCTTCTTAATGTAAATTTTTTATTTACTCTTTCACAAAAAATTGTTTCTTTACCTAATAACTTGCCAATTTCATACCCAATTATAATCCCACCCATCGCAGGTGAAAGAATTATATCAATTTTTTTTATTTTTTTTTTAATTTTAGATGCAAGAGATTTTACAAATTTTTCTGAAAGTTTAGGGTAACTTAAAAGTTTAGCACATTGTACGTAATGTGCAGAGTGAAGCCCTGAGGATAAAATAAAATGCCCTTCTAATAATGCGTTAGTTTTTTTTAAGACCTTTAAAGAGTTTTTTAAAGAAAGCATATTTTTTATTAGTATGTCTAATTATTTTAAACCTGTATTGCCTCTGTTTTAACTCACTTAAAAGTTTTGTAAAGTTTTTGAGATCAGAAATTATAAGATTAAATTTAAAGTTTATTGATGTTTTTGTTTTTTCCGTCATTTCTACACTCGATATATTAATTTTATTTTGTCCAACTAATGAAGTTACGTCACCCAAAATACCTGGTTTATCTGGTAATGAAACCCATAATGATGTATTATATTTTTTATCAATCTGTTTAGAATTTTCTCTATATTGCCAATATTTTCTTATTGCAGAGCGTGCTTTACCTGTTTTAGTTGATGAAAGCCAATGAAGAGATGGGGAAACTTTTTTTGAGGTTGTTATTTTTACAACATCTCCATTTCTTAACTCACTTTGTAAGGGGCTATCCTTTCCATTAATTTCACATCCAATAGCAGTATCGCCTATTTGAGTGTGCACGGCATATGCAAAGTCTATAGGAGTAGCGTTTTTTGGTAATTTTATCACAGATCCTTTTGGGGTAAAACAAAAAACATTTTCTTGAAACATTTGAAGTTTCGTATACTCAAAATAATGTTCAGGATTTTCATTCCTTTCAATAATATCAACTAAGTCTTTAAGCCAATCATACTCTTTCCAAGTTAATGAATTAAATCTTTCATTTGATTTATATTTCCAATGTGAAGCTATTCCTCTCTGAGCAAATTCATGCATTTGCATTGTTCTTAGTTGAATTTCAATAGGTCTTTTATTAGGGCCAATTATTGCAGTATGTAATGACTGATATTTATTAATTTTTGGAGAAGAGATATAATCTTTAAATCTTCCTGGTATGCAATTCCATTTTGAATGAAAAACGCCTAAAGCTTTATAACAATCATTTAGACTATCAACGATTACTCTAAAGCCTATTATATCTGTTATTTGTTCCAATGAGGTTCTTTTTTTTTGAATTTTCCTCCAAATAGAAAATGGGGTTTTTTCTCTTCCAAAAATTTTAACTTTTATGTTTGATGTATTAAGGATTTTTGTAAACTCCTCCGAGAGAGATTTAAAGTTCATTAAATTATTATGTTTTATTTCATCTAACCTATTTTTAATTAATGTTCTCGCTTCATTATTTAAAACTTCAAAAGAAAGATCCTCTAATTCGTCTCTTATTCTGTTCATGCCCATTCTGTCTGCGAGAGGAGCATAAATTTCCATAGTTTCTTGGGCTTTTCTTATTTTCTTATTATCATCTTTAAGATATTTTATTGTTCTCATATTATGTAATCTGTCGGCAATTTTAACTAACAAAACTCTAATATCTTTTGATGTAGCAATGATCAGTTTTCTAAAATTTTCAGCTTTAGTAAATTTTTTTTTATCTTGATCGTCAATTGCTTGATTTTCAAAAACTGATATTTTAGTGACACCTTCAACTAAATCAGCAACTTCTTGACCGAATTCTTCTTTGATAGTTTGATATGTTGCGTGAGTATCCTCAATAGTGTCATGGAGAAGACCTGTTGTTATTGTGGCACTATCTAGTTTTAAATCAGACAGTATATTTGCTACAGCAACGGGATGATTAATGTAAGGAACTCCTTCATCCCTTTTTTGTTTTTTATGAGCAACAAGAGCAAAATTATATGCTTTTGTTAATGCATCAGGATTTAAAAACTTATTGTATTCTTTTACTTTATTTATTAATTCTTCAGATTTTAACATATTTATTTATACCATTACTTTTAAAAAATTTTAATACTTCTAAGAGACTTTATATCAAGATTTTTAATTAATTCATCAATTGTAGTGTTGGTTTTAGGAAATATCCATCCCTTTTCAATTTCAAATAGTGGTACTAATACAAAATTACGTTTAGACAAATGTGGGTGTGGTACCTGTAGATTTTCTTTTTGAAATCTAAGGCCTTTGAAATCAATTATATCGATATCGCATGTTCTTGGGAAATTTTTGATATTTTTTTTTCTGCCAAGTTTTTTTTCGATTTTTTTAAGTTTCTTTATTAATGAAAATGGATTCAATCTAGTTTTACATTTCAAAATAATATTCAGATATTTTGGATAATTTTCATTTGGCCAAGAATTGGTCTCGTAATAATTAGAAACTTTATATATTGAGCAAAAATTATTTAATAAATAGCATGCATAATTGATGTTGTTAATTCTATTTCCAACGTTTGAACCAATTCCTAAATAAACTGGTTTATGAGGATTTTCTAAAATATCTTGCTTTGTCTCTATTCCAATCTTTTCTTTTAATTGCTTGTCTTTTATCATATTGTTTTTTTCCTTTTGCGACTGCTATTTCAATTTTTGCTTTACCTTTTTTAAAATACATTTTGGTAGGTATTAATGTAAATCCTTCTCTTTGCATTTTGCCTATTAATTTATTTATTTCTTTCTTATTTAATAATAATTTTCTTTCCTCAATAGGATTATGATTTAACAGACTTGCTTGTTTATATGATGATATATGCGAATTTATCAAGTATAGTTCCCCATCTCTTTCAATTGCATATGCTTCTGATATATTTACTTTACCATTTCTTACAGATTTAATTTCTGATCCTTTGAGGATCAATCCTGCTTCATAAATATCCTCAAAAAAATAATTGAAAGATGCTTTTCTATTTAAACAAATTATCTTTAAACCAGAATTGGTTTTATTTTTCATTAACTTAATAATTTTGCAATTGACAATGCTTTATCAACTTCTTTTTTAGTTTCCTCTTTTATATTGACTAAAGGCAGTCTAATTTCATCACTGCACAATCCTAGTATTTTTGCTGCATATTTAACTGGTGCAGGATTGCTCTCAATAAACAATGCTTTATGTAACGGTTGTAAAATTTTATCAATACTTTCAGCTTTTTTTATATCTTGATCTTTGTTAGATTTTGATAATCTCTGCATTTCAGAACATTGTTTTGGTGCAATATTTGCTGTAACAGAAATTATTCCCACACCTCCTCTTTTATTAAATTTAAATGCTAAGCCGTCTTCTCCGGTTAACTGTATAAATTCTGGTCCCAACTTTTTAATAGTTTGGTCTAACCTATTAAGATCACCAGTAGCATCTTTAACGCCTGCTATATTTTTAAGCTCAAACAATCTTGCCATTGTATCTACTGACATGTCAATTACACATCTGCTTGGTATATTGTAGATTATTATTGGTAAACTTGTGTTATCATTAATAGCTTTGTAATGACGATATAAACCCTCTTGTGTTGGTTTATTATAATAAGGTGTAACTACTAATACTCCATTAGCTCCAGCCTTTTCAGCATGTTTTGTCAATGAAACAGCTTCTTCAGTTGAATTTGATCCTGTGCCAGCTATTACTGGAATTTTACCTGCGGACTCTTTAATACATATTTCGATTACTTTTTCATGTTCATTATGACTTAACGTGGGAGATTCACCTGTAGTTCCTGCGGGAACTAACCCGTTAGTACCATTTTCAATGTGAAAATTAATTAATTTTATATAGTTTTCTTCGTCTAATATATTATCCTTAAAAGGAGTTATTAATGCAACATTTGATCCTTTAAACATATGAACTTATAACATAAATTATCGATTCATTTACTAAAATTATGATCAAATATAAAAAAATATCTATTTTAATTACAATATTATGTTTCATAATTTTGTCATCCAATGCATTAAGTGATAGTTTAATTATACCAAAGAAAAAACCAGAAATAAGCTCTGAAAAAAAAGTTATCAGTGAGCTTAAAAGTGAAATTTTACCTTTAAAAAAACCCTCATTAGATAACAAGACTGAGGCCGAGGTTAAAAGCAAGGATCAAGATAAAAATATTTTAGGTGTTATTTTACCAAAGAACAAGCCATTGGTGATTGCCAAAAAAAAGGTTGAAAAGAAAGCTAAAAAAATAAAATCAAAATATTACAATAAAAAAGATTTTGAAATAGCAAAAAAAGCTATTTCTCTTATGGAAAAAAGAAAATGGGAAACAGCAATTAAATTATCTAAAAAGGCAAAAGATAAATCAATTTATAACTTTATTGTTTGGAGATATCTATTAGAAAAAAATAATAATGCAGATTATAGTCTTTATAGCGAATTCCTAGAAAATAATAAAAAATATCCAAGAATTGGTAGAGTTGAATATTTATCTGAAAAGAAATTATCTACAAAAAATATGAGCCCGAAAAGAATTATTAAGATATTTGAAGAAAAAGAACCTCTCAGTGGATTCGGAGAAATGATATTAGGAGAAAGTTTAATTAAAGAAGGAAATATAGCGGGGGGTATAAATTTAATCAAAAAAGGATGGATTAGAGCAGATCTTAATAAAAATGAATTAAGAACCTATAAGAAAAGATTTAATAAATATCTAAAATCAGAAGATCATATTAAAAGAGCTGATTATTTAGCATGGGAAAATAAATATTGGGATCTTAAAAGAATGTTAAGATATCTACCTAAGGACTATCAAGCTCTTTATAATGCAAGACAGCTTTTAATGAGTAAATCCTATGGTGTGGATGCGGCAATCTCAAAAGTTCCAGAAAAGTTTAAAAATGATTCTGGTCTAAACTATGATAGATTAAAATGGAGAAGAAAAAGAGGTAGAGTCGACAGTTCATTAGAAATATTATTAAATATCAAAAATAACAAAAATTATTTAGTTAGACCTGATAAATGGTGGATTGAAAGATCAATTATTGCTAGATCCTTAATATATAAAAAGAAATATCAAACTTCTTACGAAATTGTAAGTAATCATGTTCTTGATGAAGGCACACCAGAATTTGCTGAAGCTGAATGGTTAAGTGGCTGGATATCTTTAAGTTTTTTAAATGACCCTCTAAGAGCTCGTGAACATTTTAAATCTTTTTTTGAAAATGTAGGATATCCAATTAGTTTGTCTAGAGGAGCTTATTGGATTGCTAGAAGTTACGAAGCGTTGAATGATACCGTCACTGCAAACAAATATTATAAAATTGCATCTACATATCCTACTACATACTATGGACAGCTATCTCACTTAAAAATTTTTGAAGATGAGAAATATAATCTACCTACTCTATCGGAAATTGATGAAAATTATAAAAAAAATTTTTTTAAGAAGGATCTTTATAAATTAGTACATTTACTTTATGAATTAGATAAGGATAAGTATACCAAACATATTTTTAGATATTTAGCTTTAGATAATATTGATAAAGGTAGTGAAATATTATCAGCTCAACTTGCTACAGATATTTCAAGATATGATTTTGCAATACAAATTTCTAAAATAGCATCTTATGAAAAAAGATTTCACAACAAATATAATTATCCGGTAATAAATACGCCTAGTTATGTTGCTGGAAGAAAAATACCCGATCAGGCATTAATTTTAGCTGTTATAAGGCAAGAAAGTGAATTTGACTCTAAAGCTAACAGTTATGCTGGAGCCAAAGGGATGATGCAGCTTATGACCTACACAGCTAAAGTTGTTGCAAAGCAGGCAAAATTACCATATTCAAAATCGAGATTAACTCAAGATCCAGAATATAATATCAAATTAGGTTCTCATTATTTAGCAGGTTTAATATTAGAATATGATGGATCATATCCATTCGCTATTGCAGCATATAATGCCGGACCCAAAAGAGTTAGATACTGGAAAAAATTAAATAAAAATCCTCAAAAAAAACAAATAGATTATGTAGATTGGATAGAACTTATTAAATTTAAAGAAACTAGAAATTATGTTCAAAGAGTTTTAGAAAATTATAATGTATATAGGTATATTCTTGAAGGGCAGCCATTAAAACTTAAGAACTTCTTTAAAGATGAACCATTATATTAAAAAAAGAGATGCGTAAGAAAATATTTATTATAATACCTATTTATAATGAAGAGAAAATTATTGAGAAGGTTGTTAGTGAACTTATCAGCAAAACATTAGTATTTAATATTAAGATTATACTTATTAACGACGGTTCTAAAGATGAAACAAAAAAAAAAATTGAAAGATTTAGAGATAATGAAAATATAATTATTATCAATAAACAAAATGAAGGTCACGGCAAAACAATTTCTTGTGGATATAAATATGCATTGAAATATGATTGTGATTATATTTTCCAAATGGATAGTGATGACCAGTTTTACATTAATGATATCGAACAGTTTTTAAGAAAAGACTTTAGAGAAAACCTAATTATTGGAAAAAGAAATAAAAGAAAAGATAAATTAATAAGACTAATAATTACAAATTTAATGAAATTTATAATTCTTATTTTTCATGGGGTTTTGGTTAAGGATGCCAATAGTCCTTTTAGATTAATAAAAAAATCTTTTTTGGCTGAAAATATAAATAAAATTGAAAATTCGATTATACCAAATGTCTTGATTTCAATAATTGCAGCAAAAGATAAATCATTAAAATTTATTAGCGTCGATCATAAGGAAAGACAAACAGGTGAAGTTTCGATTAAAAAATGGAAATTACTATATTTTTGTTTAAAATCTTTAAATGAAATTATTTACTTTAAATGAAAAAAATTAAAACTGATTTTCTTATAGTGGGATCTGGTTTGTATGGATGCGTAATAGCTGAAAGATTAGCAAACGTATTAAAAAAGAAAGTTACAATAATTGAGAAAAGAAATCATATTGGTGGTAATTGTTACAGTGAAATTGATGAACAAACAGGTATAGAATTTCATAAATACGGTACACACATATTCCATACATCAAAAAAAAATGTATGGAATTATTTAAAAAAGTTTACTTCTTTAAACAATTATAAACACCAGGTATTATCAAATTATAAATCTAAAATTTACCAAATGCCAATTAATCTAGAAACTATAAACAAATTTTTTAATAAAAAACTAGATCCATCAACAGCTGAATTGTTTTTAAAAAATAAAACAAAAAAATTTATTAAAAATAATCCTAATAATTTTGAGGAAAAGGCTCTAATGCAAATTGGAAAAGAACTTTATAAAGCTTTTATTGAGGGTTATACTGAAAAACAATGGGGCAAAAGTCCAAAGAAATTACCTAGCTCCATTTTTAACAGGCTTCCAATAAGGTTTAATTATGACAAGACTTATTTTAAAAATGCAGACATAGAAGGCATACCATTGGATGGTTATACAGAAGTTTTTAAAAGACTAACATCAAATCCTTTAATTAAAATCATTTATAATAAAAGTTTTAATCTTCAACAAAAATATATTGTTAATAATGCAATTGTATACACGGGTCCTTTAGATAAATTGCTAAATTATAAATTTGGTAAATTAGAATGGAGATCTGTAAAATTTAAAAAAAAAATACTTAATAAAAAGGATTACCAAGGAACATCAGTAATGAATTATCCAGAAAAAAAAATTAAGTTTACTAGAATTCATGAACCAAGACATTTGCATTCTAACAGAAAATATAAAGAAAAGACCTTAATTATAAAAGAATATCCAGAATTAAATAGTAATGAACCGTACTATCCAATTAATGATAAAAAAAATCGTTTAATTCATTCTAAATATGTAAATTATTTAAATAAGAATTACAAAAATTTTTTTACTGGTGGAAGATTAGCAGACTACGCATATTACGATATGGACATGACGATTGCAGCAGCATTAAAGAAATTTGAATTTATAAAAAAAAATTTAAAGTAAAAATTTAAGAAGAAATTAATAAAGTCAAGTATTTAATAAATAATTAATTATAGAATTAGATAGTATAAATTATTGAAAAAAAAAAAAAATTCGAGATAAACTAATAATTTGAAATGAATAAGGTATTTTCTACAGTTTTAAATGAAAAATATTTTTTTTTAATTTTAAGTTTATACTTAGTGACTGGTTTGATAATTTTTTCAGATTATGGAATTAGCTGGGATGAAGTAAATGAAAGATATAGTGGTTTCGTATCATTAAATGAGATTTATAAAAAACTTAATCTAAATATTTTGCAAGGTTATCCAGATCTATCAAGTTATATTTATAGAGAATATGGGGTTTTGTTTAATTTACCATTAGCATATATAGAAGATTTGGCAAAAATAAATGATATTAAAAACGTTTTTTTATTACGTCACCTTATTAATTTTTTAATTTTTTTTTTAGGATCTGCTTATTTTTATTTCACTTTAAGAATTTACTACAGTCAAACAGTATCTATAGTAGGATTTTTATTTTTAATATTATCACCAAGAATATTTGCAGAGGCATTTTATAATAATAAAGATATTATTTTTTTATCATTTTATACCATTAGTTTTTATTATTTTTTAAAATATTTCATTACTAGGAAAAATTGTTTTATTTATTTATTTAGCTTATTCGCAGCAATGTCAATAAATGTGAGAATTCTAGGTGTTCTAATTGTCTTAATTTTTATTTTTGTTCTTTTTTTAGACGGACTCAACAGTAAAAAAATATTTAAAAAAAATTTTATAGATATTTTGAAATGTTTTTTACTTGTTGTATTGTTTTCTTATTTATTATGGCCTTTTTTATGGTCAAATCCATTAGAAAATTTAGTCTATACTTTTAAAAGTATGTCTTCTTACAATTGGCGCGGTTTAGTTTTTTTTTTAGGAGAGTATCATCAAGCAAAAAATATACCTTGGAATTATACTTTGATCTTATTTATGGCTACGACCCCACTCGTCATAGTTATATTTTTTTTTATTGGAGCGTTTTTTAGTTTTAAAGATTTAATTTTAAATTATTTATATATCGATAATAAAGTATATTCGAACCTTTGGACAAATAATTTTCAGTTTTTTAATATTATTGCACTTTTGAACATTATTATCATTTTAAGCTATGTAATTATATTTGACTCAACATTATATGGTAGTTGGCGACATACTTATTTTTTATATCCATCAATTATAATTCTTTCACTATTTGGTATAGATATTTTAAGAAAATACATTAAGTTTAAATTTATAATACCATTTATATTTTTTTCAATTTTATCCTCATTATATTGGATTTTTATTAATCATCCTTATCAATATGTTTATTACAATTTTTTAATAAAAAACAAAGTCAAATCTAATTTTGAATTAGATTATTGGGGTGTATCAAATAAAGACTCTTTAGAATATTTATTAGATAATTATAAAAAAGATAAATTCTTAGTATACGTTTATAGCAACTCACCTTATTATTATAGCAAAAAATTAATTGATAAAAATAAAAGAGATAAAATAATATTTGTTAAAAAAATTGAAGATGCTGAGTTTATTATAACTAACCATTATTATCTAAATCAAAATCCAATAAAAAAGGATGAATATTTATATAATAATTTTGAACTAATTAATCAAATTATTGTTAACAATAATTCAATAAATAGTATATTCAGAAAATAATTATGAAAATATTTATTTATAAAACCTTGTTTGTTTTTATATGTTTATTTTTATTATATAAATTTACAATTGATGCAAAGATTAGTGAGTATGAAAAAAAATTTGAACTTTTACAATCAGATTACGGCAGAGAAATTTTGAGAGAAAAAATTAGGAAAGAAGTTAGAAAATCATTAGAAAAAGATACTATTCTCAATCCCGAAGATAATGCGCTACTTAAAAAGCTAATTTTTAAGTTAAAAAATGAGTTAAATTGATAAATAAATTAAGCACCTTTTTTGGCGGAAGGAGAGGGATTCGAACCCTCGGTACACCTTTTCAAGCGTACGGCGGTTTAGCAAACCGCTGGTTTAAACCAGCTCACCCATCCTTCCCTATTTACCTGTGTAACTTGAAATCATTGAATATTCAATATTTATGAAGTAATTTTGTTCAAAATGAAAAATAAATATTCAATATTTTCGCTAATAAAAAATGCTTTTAGTGGGCATGAAAATTGGCAAAGAGCTTGGAGAGATCCAGAACCAAAAAAAGAGTACGACACAGTTATAATTGGTGGTGGAGGTCATGGACTTGCAACTGCTTATTATTTAGCCAAAAAACACAAAATGACAAATATTGCTGTTGTTGAAAAAGGTTGGATTGGTGGTGGTAACACTGGAAGAAATACAACAATAATTAGATCAAACTATTTATGGGATGCTAGTGCTGGACTTTATGATCATGCACTTAAAATTTGGGAAGGATTATCTCAAGAATTAAATTACAATGTTATGTTTAGTCAAAGAGGGGTTATGAATCTTGCGCATAATCTTCAGGATGTCAGAGATTTAAAAAGAAGAACTCATGCAAATAGATTAAATGGTATTGATGCAGTCTGGTTAAATACAGAAGAAGTTAAAAAATTTTGTCCAATTATTAATACATCTCCAAACATTAGATACCCAGTTCTAGGAGGTACTTTACAAAAAAGAGCTGGAACAGCAAGGCATGATGCTGTTGCATGGGGTTATGCTCGTGGCGCAGATGAAATGGGAGTTGATATTATACAAAATTGTGAAGTTAAAGGTATAAAAAGAAATGGTGATAAGGTCGAGGGAATAGAAACAACAAAAGGTTTTATAAAAACCAAAAAAATTGGTGTTGTTGCTGCAGGACATTCTAGTGTTATAGCAAATATGGCTGGTATAAGATTGCCGTTAGAAAGCAAACCTCTTCAAGCATTAGTTTCTGAGCCAGTTAAACCAATAATTGATACAGTTGTAATGTCAAATGCTGTACATGCTTATGTAAGTCAATCAGATAAAGGTGAACTTGTAATTGGAGCTGGTACGGACTCATATGTTTCTTACACTCAAAAAGGTAGTCATAATATTGTTGAGGAAACTTTAAGAGCAATATTAGAATTATACCCGATATTTAGTAGAATGAAAATGTTAAGACAATGGGGAGGTATTGTAGATATTTGCCCAGATGCAAGTCCAATAATTAGTAAAACTCAAGTTAAAGGTTTATATTTTAATTGTGGTTGGGGTACTGGTGGTTTTAAAGCTACACCTGGTTCTGGAGATTTATTCGCACACACCATAGCTAATGATGAACCGCACAAATTAAATGCTGCTTTTAACTTAAATAGATTTGTAAGCGGTGATCTAGTTGATGAACACGGTGCTGCTGCAGTAGCGCATTAATGTTTATAATTAATTGTCCATATTGTGGTGAAAGAGATCAAACAGAATTTTCTTGTGGTGGTGAAGCGCACATTGAAAGACCAAAACAACCTACAGAATTAAGTGACGATCAATGGGCTGAATACCTTTTTATGCGTAAAAACATAAAAGGAGTTCAATTTGAAAGATGGAACCACATACATGGATGCAGAAAATGGTTCAATGTAGTTAGAGATACTTCAAATGATAAGATACATGCAGTTTATAAAATGGGAGAAAGACCACCCGTAAAATAATTATGAGTAACAACTTAAGAATTAATAAAAACAACTTTATAGATCAAACTGTTAGAATTTCTTTTAAGTTTAATGGTAAAAAGCTTTTTGGTTACAAAGGTGACACATTAGCTTCTGCATTATTAGCAAATAATATTCATCTGGTTGGAAGAAGTTTTAAATATCATAGACCCAGAGGAATAATGACCTGTGGCTCAGAAGAACCTAATGCAATTGTTCAGGTTGGAAAAGATCCTGCATTAACTGATCCAAACGTAAGAGCTACTGAAATCGAATTATATGAGGGTTTAGAAGCATTTAGCCAAAACTGTTGGCCAAGTGTAAATTTTGATATTGGGGGTATAAATAATTTTCTATCCCCTCTTCTACCTGCAGGATTTTATTATAAAACTTTTATGTGGCCCGCAAGTTTTTGGGAAAAATATGAATTTTTTATTAGACATTCAGCTGGATTGGGGAAATCTCCAACTGAACCAGATCAAGATTTGTATGATCATCAATTTGTACATTGTGATGTTTTAGTAATTGGTGGTGGTATCTCTGGCATTTTATCAGCTAAATTATCAGCAGAAAAAGGCCTTAATACAATGTTGATAGATGATAAAAGTTATCTTGGTGGATCAACAATATATCAAGATGATGATATTTTCAAAATAAATAATGAAACTTCAAATGTATGGTTAAAAAATCAAATAGAGAAACTAAAAAAAATACCAAACTTAAAAATTAAAAACAGAACTAGTGTTGCTGCTTTTCATGGTTACAATTATCTTTTAGCAAGAGAAAATTTAACTGATCATTTAAGTATCAATGAAAGAAAAGAAAAAATTAGACAAAGATTGTTAAAAATAAGAGCTAAAAAAGTTGTGATAGCAACTGGTGCTATTGAACGACCTTTAATTTTTAGTAACAATGATAGACCAGGGATAATTTTATCATCATCTATAAAAAAATATATTGATTACTATGGCGTAAAAACTGGGGAAAATATTTCATTGTTTACTAACAATGATAGTGCTTATGAAACAGCAATTTCATTAAATAAAAGTGGAGTTAAAGTAAAAATAATTATAGATATTAGAGAAAATCCTAGCTCAATACTTTCAGAAAAAATAGAAAAAACAGGAATAAAAATATTAAGAGGACATACAATAACTAATACTGATGGGTACAAAAGAATTAAATCTATCGATGTTATGAAGTTATCAAAAGATGGTGAAAACGTTGTTGGTAACAAAACTACTTACAAATGTGATTGTTTGGGAATTTCTGGTGGATGGACGCCAATGGTACATTTGTTTACTCAATCAGGTGGTAAATTAAAGTTTAGGAATAATGACAATGTTTTTATTCCAGATGAAAATAAAACGCCATCAGAACAAATCAGTGTGGGATCATCAAATGGAGACTTTGAATTAGATGATGTTATAATTAATACTGTCAAAAATATTAAAATTTTTCTTGGCTTAGATAAAAATGATTATGAAAATTTAGATATTAAATGTTCAAAAGAAAAACAAAAAAGAAATATATGGTTGTTACCTTCGAATAAACCTATATCTAAATCAAAGCCATTCTTAGATTTTCAAAATGACTCGACTGCTAAAGATGTAAAACTAGCTCTAAGAGAAGGCTTTAAATCTATAGAACATGTAAAAAGATATACTACAACAGGAATGGGAACTGATCAGGGTAAACTATCAAATATGCATGCACTGGGTATAATCGCTGATACAACTGGTACAAATATGGGAGAACTAGGCACAACTACCTTTAGGCCTCCTTATACACCGTTAACATTTGGAGCAATAGTAGGAAGAAACGTTGGCGAGTTTTTTGATCATACAAGAAGAACAGCTATTCATGATTGGCATGTGGAAAATAAAGCAGAATTTGAAAATGTTGGACAATGGAAAAGGCCTTGGTATTTTCCAAAAAATGGAGAAACTATGTACCAAGCTGTTCAAAGAGAGAGTAAAGCTGCAAGAGAAAGTGCAGGAATACTTGATGCCTCTACTTTAGGAAAAATTGATATACAAGGTGAAGATGCGTCTGAATTTTTAAATAGAGTTTATACCAATGCATGGTCAAAACTTGCTATTGGTAAATGTAGGTATGGTTTAATGCTAAATGAAGATGGAATGGTTTATGATGATGGTGTAACAACAAGACTTGGGGAAAATCATTATATAATGACGACCACAACTGGTGGTGCAGCAAATGTTTTATCAAAACTTGAGGATTATTTACAAACAGAATGGCCAGAATTGAATGTATATTTAACTACTGTAACAGATCAATATTCAACAATGAGCATTTGTGGACCAAATTCTAAAAAAATTATTAAAAAAATAATACCAAGTTTAGATCTATCAGATGAAAGTTTCCCGCATATGTCTTTTAAAAATTCAAAAATAGATAATGTTAATTGCCGTATTATGAGAATTAGTTTTACCGGAGAGCATAGTTACGAAATTAATGTACAATCTAATTACGCTAAAGATGTTTGGGAGAAATGTATAGAAGCAGGCAAAGAATTTAATATTACACCATATGGAACTGAAACTATGCATTTACTAAGAGCTGAAAAAGGTTTCATAATTACCGGTCAAGATACTGATGGAACATTAACACCTTCAGACCTTCAAATGGATTGGATTATTGGAAAAAAGAAATATGATTTTATAGGTAAAAGATCATTATACAGAAGTGATACGATAAGAGAGGATAGAAAACAATTAGTTGGTTTATTAACAGATGATCCAAAGGAAGTTTTAGAAGAAGGAGCCCAACTTGTTGAAAGCTTAGAAAAGCCAATTGATATGTTAGGTCATGTTACCTCTAGTTATTTTAGTCCAAATCTTAATAAATCTATTGCTCTAGCTGTAGTAAGGAGTGGAAAAAAACTAAAAGGTAAAAAATTAATAGTTCCTATGGAAAATAAAAATATCAATGTAACTATTACCGACACTGTTTTTTATGATAAGGAAAATAAAAGATTAAATGCTTAATTTTTATTCACCAATTAAAGAAGAAAAAAAATACAATGATTTAAATATTATTGAAGTTGAGCCTACAATTAAAATTAATCTTAGAAGCAATAAAAGAGAATTCTCTACAAAAATTGGAAAAATATTATCGATTTTACCACCAAATGAAGCAAATACATCGTCTGGTAACGAAAAATTTAATTTATTATGGTTGAGTCCGGATGAATGGTTAATTTACTCTAATGATAAAAAAATGACTTTAGATGACCAAATAAATTTAGAAGACAAATTATTTAATGAAATTTCAAAATTAAATCAAGGAGCTGTAACAAATGTATCTGATCATTGGATAATGATTAACCTAAAAGGGAATAAAGTGTACGATTTACTGTCTAAAAGTTGCCCATATAATTTTAATGAATATAAAAAGAAAAAAGGATCTGTTGCTCAAACAATTGTTAATCACATAGATGTAATTCTCCACAATAGAGATGATAACAACCTTAATCTATTTGTAAGAAGGTCGTTTTCAGAAGATTTATGGCTATGGTTGAATGATAGTGCAAGATTTATCTAATTGTTTATGTGCGTCAAGGTTAACCTGGAAATCTTCTCCTTTATTAAGTACTAAATAAAATATGAAAAAAATTATAGTACTTTTATTTAGTTTATTCTTTGCATTACCCTCTTATTCATCAAGTCTTGACAAAATTTTGTCCTCTGGTGAGCTAAGAGTTGGAACAACTGGAGATTGGGATCCTATGACTATTAAAGATCCTGCAACTAATAAATATAGAGGTTTTGATATAGATGTCATGAATGAATTAGCAAAAGATATGGGTGTAACAATTAAATTTGTGCCTGCAGAGTGGAAAACTATAGTATCTGGAATTACTTCAGGAAGATATGATATCTCAACAAGTGTTACTAAAACACCTAAAAGAGCAGAGGTTGCAGGATTTACTGACACTTACTATAAATATGGAACAGTGCCCCTTGTTCTTAAGAAAAATTTAAAAAAATTTCCAACTTGGGACTCTTTAAATGATAGTAAAGTAACGATTGCAACAACACTTGGAACTTCACAAGAGGAAAAAGCAAAAGAATTTTTTCCAAAATCAAAACTAAATTCTGTTGAAGCACCTGCAAGAGATTTTCAAGAAGTTTTAGCTGGTAGAGCAGATGGGAATATAACTAGCTCAACAGAGGCCAATAAATTAGTCATTAAATATCCTCAATTGGCAATTGTTCCAGATGGAGAAAAAAATCCTGCATTTTTAGCAATGATGGTTGGTAAAGGTGATGATAAATGGAAAAATTACGTTAATGAATGGATAAGTAATAAAAAATCATCCGGTTTTTTTACAGAACTTTTAACAAAATATAATCTAAAGAGCTTATAATAAATTAGATATTAATATTTAATACTTTATAAATATATGTGTGAAAAATATTATTTTTCTAATATTTATATTATTATTTCTTAATTCTTGTTCAAAACAAGAGTTGGACTGGTTAATTTTATCCCCAAATAATGTTGATGGATTAACAAACCTTAAATTTCTCATAAGTGGATTTACAACAACAATATACATATCCCTAGTTTCAATATTTATCTCAATAATTTTAGGTCTGATAATTGCAATTCCATCATTAGCAAAAAATAAATTTCTTACTTATATAAATATAGGCTATGTAGAAATCGTTAGAGCGATACCATTATTAGTTTTAATCTTATGGATTTATTATGGTTTACCAATAATGACAGGTATAAGTTTTAGTCCATTTGTGTCTGGTATTATAGCTTTATCAATAAGTGAAAGTGCTTTTCAAGCTGAAATATTTAGAGCTGGAATAAATTCAATTAAAAAATCTCAATGGGAAGCCGGTAGCTCTCTTGGGTTTTCTTTTTTTAAAAAATTAAGACTCATAATATTACCACAAGCTATTAAAAATATACTTCCTGCTATTGGTAATCAATTTGTATATGTTTTAAAAATGTCTTCTCTTGTTTCAATTATAGGAATTGGTGATTTAACAAGAAAAGCAAATGAGCTTGTTGTTACAACCTATAGACCATTGGAAATTTATACTTTTTTAATATTTGAATATCTAATTTTAATTTTAGTAGTTTCCTATTTTGTAAGAAAATTTGAAAAAAAGTTAGCAAAGTCTAACTAGTTTTTTTAAAAACTGCATTAAAAAAAGATCCAATAAAGATTAATATGCAAAATCCCATAAACCAATTAGTAAATAATAAAGTATAGAAAATATCTTCATATGATCCATCTTTAATATTTATTACATACCATAAACATAAAAATGGTAGAGCCGTTAATCTTAAGATACCAAGGTACAAACTATATATTGGCCTTTTTACTGATTGAAATAAGGCTGTTGTTATGAAGAAAGTGGGATAAATCGGACCTATTAAAGCTGCAATTTTTAAATAAATTGTACCATAACTAATTGTATTCAAATCTTCTGTGAATAAACTTATGAGGAATGATGCATTAAAATAAATTATGATACCTGCTAATGTCATAAAAGAACAACCAAATTTGAGAGCTTTTAAATATAATTCTCTAATCCGCCCATAATTTTTAGCTCCAAAATTTTGACTTGAGATAGATAGTACTGCTGTATTTAATCCAATAACTGGTAACAAAAAGACTTGTTCAATTCTTAAAGCAGTGCCATAACCAGCTGCAGCCAAATCACCAAATTTTCCTACAAAATATAAAACATTAAATAAACCGACACCAATTAAAAGCATACTAAACATAACTGGAACAGATTGAAATATTAGGTTTTTAAAGTAAAAAATTTTTGGTTTAAAGCATTCAAAAAATAGATACTTTTTTAATTTACAACAATAAACTTTGTAAATTAAATAAGTTGCACCTAAAAATTGACATATAACGGTTGCTATAGCAATTCCAGAAATACCGAAGGCAGGTATAAAACCATATCCAAATATGAATATAGGATTTAAGATTATGTTTAAAAAAAAGGTAAAAACTAAAACATTTCTGTAACTCTTTGTATCTCCTTGAGCATTTAGGGTGCCATTTAAAGATGTTTGTATTAAAACTAAAACAGTGCAGTAAAATATTATATCAAGATACTCTCTTGTTAATAAAATATTTTCTAAACTAGATCCCATTAGTCCCAATAAAAAATCTGAAATATTTAAACCAACATAGGTGACTAAAAGTGAAACGAAAACAGCATATAGAAAAGATTGGCCAACAAACATTGATGCTCTTTTTTCATTCTTTTCACCAATTGAATTTCCGATTAAGGTATTTGTAGCAGCACCTACTCCAACACCAATTGCAATTATTATAAAATATATTGGAAAAGATTTAGCCAAAGCACTAAGAGCTTCAGGTGATATTTTACCAGCGAAATAAGTATCAACTAAATTATAAAAAGTTTGGAATAATGATCCTATACTAGCAGGAATTGTTACTTTTCTTAATAATGGCCAAATTGGATCTCTTAACAAATTAATTTTTTTGTACATATTATTTATTTTTCAATTTGATAAAAATATTTTTGACCTTTTTTTTTAGATAGGTTGATTTGTTTTTGTCTCATACGGAATCTTTGTTTTTGTTTATCAGTTAATTTATGAAAACAATTAGAACAGCTAACTCCTTCCTCATATTGCTTGTTTTTTTTTTCTAACTTCGTAATAGGTTCTCTACAACCAGCACAAATTTTTAAATTGCCAGGTTTTAGGCCATGTTTTACCGATACTCTATTGTCAAAGACAAAACAATCACCTTTCCATAAACTTTTTTTTTTATCAATTTTATTTAAATAATTAATGATACCTCCATTTAATTGATAAACATTTTTGAAACCTTTATTTCTCAAATAAAAACTTGCCTTTTCACACCTAATACCACCGGTACAAAACATGCCTATGTTATTATTTTTTTTTAATGATTTAAAATATTTTGGAAAGTCTCTAAAATTATTCAGTTTTGGATTTATTGATCCTTTAAAAGTACCAACTTTAAATTCAAAACTTTTTCTTGTATCAATAATGACAGTATTTTTTTTTTTAATAAAATTATTCCAATTTTCAGGATCAATTTGATTATTAATAATTCTTTTTTTTAATTTAATACCAATAGGAACAAGTTCTTTTTTAATTTTAATTTTACCTTTGTGAAAAGCTTGATATTTATAATGTGATAAATTTTCGCTATCAAAGTTCTTTAAATTTAAAATTATTTTTATATTTTTTTTTATTGAAATATACCTATCAATTTTAAAGCTTATAGTTCCATTTACACCTTCTGGGGATAATATTATAGTCCCTCTAAAATTTTCTTGTTTTAGGTAATTATCAAGTAATTCCTTTTTCTTTTTAAGATTTATAATCTTTTTAAATTTGTAAAAACCAAAAATATTATACATTATAATTTTCTACAAATTGATAAACCATCGCCAATTGGTAAAATGATATTTTCTACTCTATTGTCTTTATCAATATACGAATTAAATTCTCGAATTTTAATTGTAAGATTGTCATTTTTATTTTTATCTATAACGTCACCGTACCATAAAACATTATCTGTTATAATTATCCCTGTTTTTTTTAACATTTTTAAAGATTTTTCAAAATAATTTATATAATTTTCCTTGTCAGCATCAATAAATACTAAGTCAAAAACTTCTTTGCTTTTAATAAGCTCATCTAGTCCATCAATGGCATTTTTTACCAAAAGATTTATTTTGTTTTCAAGATTAGCTTTAATAAAAAAATTTTTAGCCATTTCAGAAGTTTGTTTGTTTTTGTCGATAGCTATTAAATTTGAATCATTATTCATAGCTAATCCCATTGTTAAAGCACTTAAACCTGTAAATGTTCCAATTTCTAAAATTTTTTTTGGATTATATAATTTTATTATTAGGTGTAATAGATGACATTGACTTAATGAAATTTGCATTTTTTTCATTTCACCCAAAGTTTTGTTATATTTAATAATCTCTCTTTGAATCGGATTTAGTTTATAAGAATGATTGTTTATATATTCTTCGAGTTCGTTTGTAATCTTAATGTTTGAACCCATTTTAATTCAATTTTTTTTTCAAAATTTCATTAACAAGTTTAGGATTTGCTTTACCATTTGAATTTTTCATTACTTGACCAACAAAAAAACCAAATAATTTATCTTTTCCTGATTTATAAGCTTCAACATTTTTTGGGTTTTCAATAATTACTTTATTAATTAAATTTTCTAATTCCTTAGGATCACTTTGTTGTTTTAAACCTTTTTCTTCTACAATAGTTATTGGATCTTTATCCCCATCTCTCATTATTTCAAACACAGATTTAGCAATCTTGCCTGAAATGGTTCCATCTTTGATTAAATTAATTAATTTTGATAAATTTTTTGAGGAAATTGGACTTTCTGTTATTTCAATATTTTTTTCGTTTAATAATGCAAATAACTCTCCTGTTATCCAGTTTGTAGCTAATTTTACATCAGAGTTTTTTGAAACTTCCTCAAAATATTTTGAAATTTCAATGTCTGAAACTAGTATATTTGCTTCATAAGGTGATAGTTTAAATTTTTCAATAAATCTTTTCTTTTTTTCATCAGGAAGCTCAGGAATATTTTTTTTTATTTGATCTATATAATTATCATTTAATTCAAGCGGTAAAAGGTCAGGATCAGGAAAATATCTATAATCATGTGCGTCTTCTTTAGATCTCATAGATCTTGTTTCATTTTTTTTGGTATCAAATAATCTTGTTTCTTGATCAATAGAGCCACCCTCTTCAATTATATCTACTTGACGATTAGCTTCAAAATCTATTGCCATTTGCATAAATTTTATAGAATTGACATTTTTAATTTCACATCTAGTGCCTAGTTTTTTATCTCCTTTTTTTCGAACAGAAACGTTTACATCAGCTCTTAATGAGCCCTCCTGCATATTACCATCGCAAGTTCCTAAATATCTCATTATAGATCTTAATTTTTTAATATATGCATTTACTTCATCTAAAGATCTTAAATCAGGTTTGCTAACTATTTCCATTAGAGCTACGCCTGATCTATTTAAGTCAACTAATGTGTTTTGAGGATCTATATCATGGATACTTTTTCCTGCATCTTGCTCCAAATGAAGTCTTTCAATACCAATATTTTTTTCCCCATTAGGCATATCTAATGTAACAGATCCCTCGCCCACAATTGGATCTTTATATTGAGAAATTTGATAACCTTGAGGCAAATCAGCATAAAAATAATTTTTTCGATCAAATATTGATCTTTTGTTAATCTTAGCTTTTAATCCAATACCTGTCTTAACAGCTTGTTTAATACAATGTTCGTTAATTACTGGTAACATTCCTGGAAATGCTGCATCGACCAAGCTAACTTGAGTATTAGGTTCTGATCCAAATTTTGTTGATGAAGTTGAAAATAATTTAGACTCAGATAAGACTTGTGCATGAACTTCAAGACCAATAATAACTTCATATTTGTTATCATTTCTTATTATTAGATATTCACCATTATTTTTACTCACTTAATCCACCAATCAGTTATATTATTTTTAAAGCTTATATTTTTTTCTAAAGCAAATGCGATATTTAAAATACTTTGTTCATCAAATGCCTTTCCAATAACTTGCAAACCTAGTGGGTAGCCTTTTTTATCATGACCCGCTGGAATTGATATGGCAGGTAAGCCTGCAAGATTAATTGGAACTGTGAAAATATCATTCAAATACATTGATACTGGATCGTTTAATTTCTCTCCAATCTTAAAAGCAGAGCTTGGCGTAGATGGAGTTAATATAGCGTCTACTTTTTTATAAGCCTCATCAAAATCATTTTTGATTAGTCTTCTTACTTTTTGTGCTTTTAAATAATATGCATCGTAATAACCTGATGATAAAACATATGTTCCAATCATAATTCTTCGCTTTACTTCATCACCGAAACCCTCTGATCTTGTTTTTTCGTACATGTCTATAAGATTTTCACCTTTTGATCTAAAACCATATTTTACACCATCGTATCGAGCAAGATTTGATGAGGCTTCTGCAGGAGCTACTATGTAATATGTTGGTAAAGCATAATTGGTATTAGGTAAACTTATCTCAATAATTTGACCTCCATTTTCTTTAATAATTTTTATTCCTTTTTCCCATAGTTCATCAATTTCTTTTGGCATTCCATCAACTCTATATTCTTTTGGTATGCCTATTTTTTTTCCTTTAATATTCTCATTTAAATTAGTTAAATAATTTTCTCTTTTGAAATCAACAGAAGTTGAATCTTTTGTATCGTAAGTACTCATAATTTCTAACATCAAAGAACAATCTTTGACATCATGAGTCATGGGTCCTGCTTGATCCAAAGATGATGCAAATGCTACTATTCCATACCTTGAGCAACTACCGTATGTTGGCTTTAAACCAACTGTACCAGTAAAGGACGCTGGTTGTCTAATAGATCCACCTGTATCTGTACCTATTGTTGCTGGAGTTAATTTTGCAGCAATTGCTGATGATGATCCACCAGAAGATCCACCAGGTACTAAATTCTCAGATACTGGATTTTGAACATTCCCAAAATAACTTGTTTCATTAGAAGAACCCATTGCAAATTCATCACAGTTTAACTTTCCAATTACAATACCTCCTTCATCTAAAATATTTTGAGTTACTGTTGATTCATAAGTTGGAACGAAATTTTCAAGAATTTTACTTCCGGCTGTAGTTCTAATATTTTTTGTACAAAACAAGTCTTTTACAGCAATAGGTATACCAGGTAATTTTTTTTTAAAGTCTGGTTTTTGATCAAATATTTTTGCTTTTTTAATTGCATTTTCATAATTTTCAGAAATATAAGCATTAAGTTTTTTTGATTTTTTTGATCTTTCAATAAAAGCAATAGTTACCTCGGATGACGATAATTCTTTTTTTTTAATTTTGTCTACAAGTTCAACTAATTTTAAATCTGTTATATTGCTCATCATTCAATTACCTTAGGCACAACAAAAAAATCTTTATTTTTGTCTGGTGAATTTTTTAAAATATCCTCACGAATATTTTCAGATTTTATCTCGTCTTTACGTAGTTTTAATGTAGTTTCAGCAATTGAGGTTAATGGTTCAGTATTTTTTGTATCTAATTCATTTAATTTTTCAATAAAAGAAAAAATTGAATTTAAATCTTTGCCTAATTTTTTAGCTTTATTATCATCGATTGAAATCCTAGATAATTTAGATATGTGCTTTACTGTTTTAAGATCAATTGTCATATGATATGAATATCAAAAACTATCATTAAATCTGAAAAATACAATATGATCACTATTGAGCATCTTAAGAAAAAAATTGACATTAATGCGAGATTAATTGGTTTGGATTTAGGGTCAAAACGTATAGGTGTAGCAATTTGTGATGATAGAAGAAAAATATCTACTCCATTTAAAACAATAGATTATAGGAATATGCAATATCTATTGGATCAATTAACAAACATTATTTATGAAAATAACGTGTCTGGAATTATAATTGGATACCCAATTAATATGGATGGCAGTTTAGGAAGAGCAGCTCAATCTGTTACTGATAAAGCTAATATTATATCAAAAAACCTAAAAATTGATGTTGTACTTTGGGATGAGAGAATGTCAACCAAAGGTGCTTTTAATATTTCTAAAGAATTAGACGTTAACGTAACAAAAAGAGAGAAAAAAATTGATGAAAATGCTGCATCATTCATTTTACAAGGCGCAATCGATTATCTCAATAATTAAGCTTGCATTAAACATGCTTTGAAGTTATAGAGTTAGTTTTAATGGCCAATTCAAAAAACGCTGTTAAAATTTCAAAAAAACATCTCCTAGGTATTCAAGATCTATCAATCTCTGATGTTAAAACTATTCTTTCAGAGTCAAAAAACTTTATAGCTTTGAACAAAAGTAAAAATAAAAAAATAGATATTTTGAGAGGTAAAACACAAATAAATTTATTTTTTGAACCATCTACTAGAACTCAAAGTTCGTTTGAGCTTGCTGGTAAGAGATTAGGTGCTGATGTTATGTCTATGAATATAACTAATTCAGCAATTAAAAAAGGAGAAACTTTAATAGACACTGCAATGACTTTAAATGCGATGCACCCTGATATTATTGTTGTAAGACATCAAGACTCAGGTGCCTCAAATTTATTGTCACAAAAAGTTAATTGTGCGGTGTTAAATGCAGGCGATGGCAGAAGAGAACATCCCACTCAAGCATTGCTTGATGCTTTAACAATTATGGAGAAAAAAAATAAGATAGAAGGTCTTAAAATTGCAATTTGTGGAGACATACTTCATTCAAGAGTTGCTAGATCAAATATTTATTTATTAAATATGTTGGGTGCAGACATAAATATAGTTGCACCATCTAATTTGATGCCAAAAGATCTAGAAAAATTTGGTGTCAACACTTTTACAAATATGAAAGAAGGAGTGAAAGGTTGTGACATTGTGATGATGTTAAGATTACAAAATGAAAGAATGACAAGTTCATTCCTTTCATCAAATAGAGAGTATTATGAATATTATGGCCTTACACCAGATAAATTAGAGAAAGCAAAGAGTGATGCAATTATTATGCACCCTGGTCCTATGAATAGGGGAATAGAAATAGATACAAAATTAGCTGATGATATTAATAAAAGTGTAATTAAAGAACAGGTTGAATTAGGTGTTGCTGTAAGAATGGCCTGTCTAAAGTTATTTTGTGAATGATGAAAAAACAATATTTTTTAAATGCAAAAATAATAGATCCTAAAAACTCTATAGATGAAATAGGCGGTTTGATTATTGGCGAAAATGGAAAAATTGAAGCAATAGGTAAAAAAGTAAACCAGAATAATATTCCTTCAAGAGAAAAATATACAGATCTTAAAGAAAAATTTATATTTCCTGGTCTTGTTGATATGAGGGTATTTGTAGGTGAGCCAGGTTATGAATATAAGGAAAATTTTAGAACATTGAGCAATGCAGCACTAGCTGGGGGTGTTACATCTGTCGTTACAATGCCTAATACTTCCCCTGTTATAGATAATGTTTCTATGGTTGACTTTCTTAAAAGAAGAGGAAGAGACAAATCAAAAATTAATATATTTCCAACCGCAAGTTTAACAAAAGGTCTGGAAGGAACTAATATGAATGAATTTGGTCTTTTAAATAAAAAAGGAATAATAGGATATACAGATGGCACGCAAACTATTCAAAATACAAGATTGATGTCCAGAATTATGAGATCTGCTTTTGATTTAGATGCATTAGTAATACAACATGCAGAAGATAATGAATTATCAAAAGATGGACAAATAAATGACGGGATAATCGCAACTAAACTTGGTCTTCAAGGCATACCTGACTACGCAGAAAAAATTATTATCGAAAGAGATTTAACTTTGCTAGAGGATTTCAATTGTAGATATCATATTGCTCAAATATCATCAGAAAAGTCTGTTGAAATAATTAAAAATAGAAAAGAAATTGTAAAATTTACAACTGGTGTTTCAATTAATAATTTATCATTAAACCAAAATGATATAGGAGACTTTCGTACTTTCCTTAAATTATCCCCTCCTCTAAGGACAGAAGAGGACAGATTGTCTCTAATAAAGGGTATAAACCAAAATTTGATAGATGTAATTGTATCAGATCATAAACCTGAAGATGAGGAGTCAAAAAGATTAACATTTTCACAAGCTGCTACAGGTGCCTCTGGTATAGAAACTCTTTTACCACTTGCATTAGAATTATTTCACAATGGATCAATAAAATTAAATAAGATAATTGAGTGTCTGACAAGCAATCCAGCTAAAATTCTAAAAATTAATAAAGGAAATCTTTCTGTAGGAAGTGATGCTGACTTATGTATTGTTGATATATACAAGCCATGGGTAGTTAAAAAAGAAAAAATGATATCAAAATCTAAGAATACTTGTATAGAGGACAAAAAACTACAAGGCAAAGTGTTAAGCACTTTTATTAATGGAGTAGAGTTATTTAAATGCTAAATTTAGAAATTACTTCGATTATTATAATCTCTTATTTGTTTGGTTCTATTCCATTCGGACTTATCTTAACTAAAACTTTTATCGGTAAAGACATAAGAAAAATAGGTTCTGGAAATATTGGAGCAACTAATGTTTTAAGATCTGGAAATAAATTTATAGGATATTTAACATTAGCTCTTGATATTTCAAAAGCTGTAGTGCCTATTTTGTTTATTAATTTTTATTATAATGATCAATTATACTTAGCTTCTTTATCAGTTTTTATAGGTCATGTTTTTCCGGTTTGGCTTAAATTTAAAGGTGGTAAAGGTGTAGCGACTTATGTTGGAATTTTATTTTGTTTAAATTATTTGTCAGGAATAGTGTTTTGTGTAACTTGGTTATTAATTTTTTTTATATTTAAATACTCTTCTTTAAGTTCAATTGTATCAAGTTTTTGTATACCTATTTTTCAATTTTTTTTTATTTCAGATCCCTTTTATTATTTCTACTTTATAATGTTCATAATGATTTTTTATACACATCGGGAAAATATAAAACGCCTAATAAATAAGACAGAATCTAAGACAAAAATTTATTAATTTGACTATCTAGGTCTTTAATGTACTTTTGTTATAATGAATTTAGTCATTGTTGAAAGTCCAGCTAAAGCAAAAACAATAAATAAGTATTTAGGAAAAGATTACACAGTTCTTGCTAGTTACGGACATATAAGAGATTTGCCATCTAAAAATGGATCTGTAGATCCAGAAAATAAATTTAAAATGATATGGGAAGTAGATAGTTTTTCGAAAAAATATTTAAAAGAAATTACAGATGTTGCAAAAGATTCTGATAAAATTATTTTAGCTACCGACCCTGATCGTGAAGGAGAAGCAATAGCGTGGCATGTTAAAGAATTTTTAGATGAAAAAAAAATACTTAAAGATAAAAAAATTGAAAGAGTAGTATTTAACGAAATCACAAAAAAAGCAGTTATAAATGGTATAGAAAATCCTAGATCGCTTGAAGGTCAACTTGTTGACGCATACATGGCAAGAAGAGCTTTAGATTATTTAGTAGGTTTTAACATTTCACCAATATTATGGACTAAATTACCAGGCTCTAAATCTGCTGGTAGAGTTCAATCAGTAGCCTTAAGATTGTTAACTGAAAGAGAGCATGAAATAGAAGTATTTAATCCAGAAGAATTTTGGACAATAAATGTAAATTTTATTACTTCTTCAAAAAATATTTTAACTTCGTCAATATCTGAATTAAACGGAGAAAAAATTGAAAAATTTAGTTTTAGAAATAAAGAAGATATAAATAATGCTATATCAAAAATTAAAGAAAAAAAATATTTAATTAAAGATATAACTTCAAAAATATATACAAGGAACCCGTCAGGTCCTTTCACAACTTCAACTCTCCAGCAATCTGCTTCAAGTAAATTAGGTTTTGGTGCTTCAAGAACAATGCAAATTGCACAAAGACTCTATCAAGGTATTGAGATAGATGGGGATACCAAAGGTTTAATAACTTATATGAGGACCGATGGTACCAATATATCTAAAGAAGCTATTCCATTATTTAGAAAATATATAGAGGAAAATTATGGTAACGATTATCTTCCTGAACAAGCTAATAATTATTCTGGTAAAAAAGCAAAAAATGCACAAGAAGCGCATGAAGCAATCAGACCAACGGAAATAAAAAATTCACCTGAAGGTATAAAAAAATATTTAAGTACAGATCAGTATAAATTATATGATCTTATTTGGTCGAGAGCTCTATCATCTCAAATGCAACCAGCTAAATTTGATAGAAAAACTATATTAATTACCTCAGAAGATGGAAAGAACATATTAAAATCTAGTGGTTCAACTATAAAATTTGATGGGTTTTTAAAACTTCAAAAAATTGATGAAAATGATGATGAAAAAATATTACCTGAAGTATCTAAAGGACCAATCGAAATAAAAGAATTTAATGATGAGCAACATTTTACACAACCACCCCCACGTTTTTCAGAAGCAAGTTTAGTTAAAAAATTAGAAGAATTAGGAATTGGTCGTCCCTCAACATATGCAAGTATAATCTCTGTTATATCTAATAGAGGATATGCTGATATAGTAAATAAGAGATTTTTTCCAACTGATAGAGGAAAATTACTATCTGCCTTCTTGGAGAAACTTTTTTCCAGATATGTTGACTATGATTTTACTGCAAAACTTGAAGATCAATTAGACGATATTACATCAGGGAAAGAAAACTGGATAAAAGTTTTAGATCAATTTTGGAAAGATTTTAACGAAAATGTCTCTAATGTTAAAGAGAAAAGGACTAGAGAAGTTTTAGATTTACTTAATGATAGTTTAGGAAGTTTAATTTTTGACAAAAATAGTAATGGTAAGGTGGATAGAAGCTGTAAATTATATAATAAAGATTGTAAGTTTTCAGTTGAAGGAACATTAAGCTTAAAAAATAGCTTTAGAGGCGGCGCATTTATTGGTTGTTCTAATTACCCAGACTGTAAATATACAAGACCATTATCAAAAGCAAAAGCTGCTGCTCAAGCAAATCTGTCGGAACCTAAATTAATAGGAAAAAATGATATCGGTAAGGATATTTATTTAAAAAATGGAAGATTTGGACCTTATTTACAATACGAACTAAGTAATGAAGAATTAGAAAATATTAATAAACCGAAAACTAAAACAAAAAAGAAAAAGAAAGAAGAAAGTAACTTTAAAAATGTTTCTATTCCAAAAGGTTTAGATATAGAAAATGTTGATTTAGAAAAAGCAAAATATTTATGTTCACTTCCCAAAATAATTGGTAAGCATCCAGATTTGGAAAAAGATATTACAATAAATGTTGGTCGATTTGGTCCATATTTAAAATGTGATAATAAATCTGCAAGATTAGAAAGTATTGAGGAATTATTTAATATTGGATTAAATAGAGCGATAACTTTAATATCAGAAGCTAAACCAGGTAGAATTTCATCTTCTATGATAAAAGATTTAGGTGAACATCCAGAAGACAAAAAACCAGTTAGAATTATGAAAGGTCAGTACGGTCCTTACATTAAATACAAATCATTAAATGCTACAATTCCTGAAGAGAAAGATCCAGCTGAACTAACAATGGAAGAGGCATTGATTTTGATTGAGAAAAGAAAAGAATACGATAGAAGTAAAAAGAAAAAAAAATAAATGAGTGCTGATAAAAGATTAAAAGAAAATAACATTGTTTTACCTGAAGCACCAGCGCCAGTAGGATCATACCTAGCAAGTAAAATTGTTGGAAAATTATTATATATTTCAGGACAAATTTCTATGAACTCAAAAGGTGAGTTAATAAAAGGTAAGTTAGGTAAAGATTTAAATACAGAAGAGGGATATAAAGCAGCAGAAAGATGTGCCCTAAGTATTTTAGCTCAAGCAAAGAAAATATTATCTGGAGATCTAGATAAAATAAAATCTTGTGTAAAAATAGTTGGTTTTGTTAATTCAACAAATGATTTTATAGAACAACCAAAAGTAATTAATGGCGCGTCTGATATATTGGTGAAAATTCTCGAAGATAAAGGAATGCATACTAGAGCGGCAGTTAGTGTAAATAGCTTACCGTTAGGTGTTGCAGTCGAGATTGATGCAATTTTTGAAATAAAATAACTATCTTCCTATACCAAAATAGTTAATACCTTTTTTTTTCATTAATTTTGGAGAATATAGATTACGCATATCAAAAACCTTAAAATTGCTCTTTTTAATTAATTTTTTGAAATTTAAAGTTTTAAATTCATTCCATTCAGTGTGAAGTATTATTAAATCCGATCTAAGGCATGCTTGAGATACATTTTTACAATATTTAACTCTTTTAAATTTCTTAAATTCATTTTTTTTACCTGACGGATCAAAATAATTGATAATGGCTCCCTTTTTTAATAATTTTGGTATCATATATAAACTTGATGCTTCTCTCATATCGTCAGTATTAGGCTTAAAAGTAACTCCTAAAAAAGTTATTAATTTATTTTTTAGATTATTATTTAAAATTTTGTATACCTTTTCTGTTAATAATTTTTTTCTATCTTCATTTGATTTAATTACAGCTTTTATAATTGACAAATTTGATTTAAATTTATTTGAGGTATCTATTATTGCTCTAGTATCTTTAGGAAAACAAGAACCACCGTATGCTGGTCCTGCTCTTAAAAATCTATCCCCTATTCTTTGATCTGAGCCCATACCTTGAGAAATTTCTTTAATATCAACATTTGTTTTTTCACAAAGATTTGCTAATTCATTGATATAAGATATCTTTGTAGCTAGAAAAGCATTTGATGCATATTTAATTAGTTCAGCTCCACGTCTTGAAGTTCTAAAATATCTGCTTGTTTTTTTAACTATGGGTAAATAAAGGTTTTTAAGATATTTATTTGCCTTATTACTATCAGTTCCGACTACAACTCTATCAGGACTCAAAAAATCTCTTATTGCTTCACCCTCTCTTAAAAATTCAGGATTAGAAACAACATCTACCAATTTTTTTCTTTTTTGTTTTATCAAAATTTTTTCAATTTTGTCACCTGTAGTGACAGGTACAGTAGACTTTGTGATAACTACTTTGTATTTTTTTATGAATCTTTTTAAATTATTGGCAACGTTAAAAACATATTTCAAATCAGCCGAGTTACTATTTTTTTTAGTGGGAGTACCAACACAGATAAATATAATATCAGAGTTTTCTACTGCTTCTTTTAAATTATTAGTAAAAATTAATCTTTGTTGTTTATAATTACGTTTTAAAATTTCCTCTAGACCTGGTTCATATATTGGGACTATTCCTTTATTAAGTGCATTAATTTTTTCAATATCATTATCTACACAATAAACAGTATTTCCTAAATCTGAAAAACAAACTCCACTAACCAAACCAACATAACCTGTTCCTATCATGCATAATTTCATAACTTTGATATTTCTATTCCTGATTTAATATACCCGGACATACTCCCACAATCTAAATATTTTCCACGGAATTTATGTCCAATAAATTTATCACCTTCGTTTATCAATATTTTAATTGCGTCAGTAATATGAATTTCACCGCCTTTTCCTGGTTTAAGATTTTTTAGTTTAGAAAATATTTTTTTCGGGAGGATATATCTACCTATAACAGCATTTGTTGAAGGTGCACTTTTAATAGTTGGTTTTTCAATAACATCTTTAATAAAAAAATTATTCTTATTAAGTCTTTTAGATAACGAATATATGCCCCATCTACTTACATTATTTTTTTTAACTTTCATACTCGCCATCACAGAACATTTATTTTTGATACTTATGCTGATCATATCTTTTGAACAATTATTTTTTACGATTAAATCATCTGGTAACAACATTAAAAAATATTTATCTTTTATAAATTTCTTTGTTTTAAGCACAGCATCGCCGGTACCCAAAGGTTTATTTTGATATACAAATTTTATCATTTTTTTATATTTTAGGATTTTTCTATACTCATTGAGTATTCTTTTATCACCCTTTTTTTTTATAATCTTTTTATAAAAACTATCCTTATAAAAATAATCTTTTATCATCATTTTTTTTTTGGAAATTATAAATACAACTTCTTTAATGCCTGCATCAATGCATTCATCTAGTATATACTCAATGCCAGCTCTGCCGTTCATTGGTAACAATTCTTTTGCAAAAACGCTAGTTAATGGCAGTAATCTTGTACCAAGACCTGCCAAAGGTATTATTGCTTGTCTAATCATAAATAACTATTATTAGTGAAGTACCATAAATGATTATTTTTAAAAGCATTAATAGACTTAATAAAAAGGTTAATTTTAAGGCAGATATTGGTTTTGTCCCAACCATGGGGGCCTTGCATGACGGACACGTGAGTTTGATAAAGAAATCACAAAAAAAATGCAAAAAAACATTAGTAAGTATATTTGTTAACCCTGCTCAATTTAATAATAAAAAAGATTATAAAAAATACCCAAAAAATATTCAAAAAGATCTTAAATTGTTAAAAAATCTTAAAGTAGACTATGTTTTAATACCAACTGTTAAAGATGTATATGGAAATAAGAGTAAAAAAAAATTTAAAATTAACAAATCAAATAAAATATTATGTGCTAAATATAGACCTGGTCATTTTGAGGGGGTTTTAGGTGTAATAAATCAGTTTATCAAAAAATTAAAAATAAATAAAATATTTTTAGGTGAAAAAGACTATCAACAATACATACTGATTAGAGAATTTTTAAAAAAAAATTCAAATATAAAAACTATATTGTGCAAAACAATTAGAATGAAGAATGGACTAGCTTATTCTTCAAGAAATGAATTATTAAATCGAAGCTCTATAAATAAATCTGCTTTACTTGTTTCAAATGTAAAAAAATTATTTAATCTTTTAAGAAAAAATTTAAATAATAAAATTTTAATAAATGAGTTTATAAATAAAAATAAAGTATTTAACATTGAATATTTAGAATTGAGAAACAAAAATAACCTAAGTAAAAAAATAAATAAAAAAAATGTAAAAATTTTTATTGCTTTCTATATTCAAGGAGTAAGAATAATTGATAATTTTTAATTGTAAAAAAAATAAGCGCCTATTCCTAAAAATGAGAGGAAACCAATGACATCAGTAATTGTTGTCACAAAAACACTTGATGCAATTGCGGGATCTATATTAAATTTTTTTAGTGTAACTGGTATTAAAATTCCAAATAAACCAGCCACAATCATGTTTAGGATCATAGATACAGAAATAATTATCGATAATACATAATCTTTAAACCATAACTGCACAATTAACGCACTGATAATTGCAAAAATTATTCCATTAAGAACTCCAATATTAAATTCTTTTAAAACAATTTTTAAAAAATTACTGTCTGTTAAGTCATTCGTAGCAATACCTCTTATTGTTACAGCTAAAGTTTGCATACCTGCGTTACCACCCATTGAAGCAACTATTGGCATCAAAAATGCTAAGGCAACCATTTGTTCTATTGTAGCACCAAATTTACTAATTACCCATGTTGCAAGAAAAGCAGTAAATAAATTTAGTAATAACCAATTAAAACGTCTTTGTGTTTTTTTAATTACTCCATCTGTAATCTCTTCATCACCTACCCCTGCTAATCTTAAAGTATCTTCTTCTGCTTCCTCTTTTAAAACAGTTAATATATCATCACTTGTAATCATGCCGACTAATTTACCGTTTTTATCTATAACAGCAGCAGAATTTAAGTTATAATTTTCAAATAACCTTCCAACTTCTTCTTTGTCCATTTCTACTGGTATTGTAACTTGTGACTCAAGCATTATATCAATCATTTTTGTTTCTCTTGAAGTTCGCAAAACTTTAGAAGAAGGAACAGTTCCAAGTGGTTTAAATTCACTGTCTATTATATAAATTTCTAAAAATTGATCTGGTAAATCTTTATTCTCTCTAAGATAATCAATTGTTTGTCCTACAGACCAATTACTAGGAATAGCTGTGAATTCTCTTTGCATAATTCTAGCGGCAGTATCTTCAGGATAACTTAAGCTTTCTAAAAGAATAAATCTATCTTTAGGTGGAAGAGAAGATAAAATTTGATTTTTATTTTCTTCATCAATATTTTCTAAAATTTTAATTGCATTATCAGACTCTAAATTCTTTAAAATAAAAACAATAGATTCAGATGACAACATTTTTACTATTTCAGACTGAATATTTTCGTTTAGTTCTACAAATATATCTGGATTAATTTTGAAGTTATTCAACTTTATCAAATTTTCACGGTCGTTTTGATTTAAATGTTCAATAATATCAGCGGCATCTGCAGGATGCATTTCTTTGAATGAGTTTGAAAGAAATTCAACATCGCTATTTTGGATTTTTTCTACAATAACTTTTATATATTCCTTGTTAAATTCAAAATTTACTTTTTTATCTTTATTTTTTTTTAATGTAGACATTTTTATAACTTTTAAAATTTATTAGAACTATTAATACAAAATACATATAATACAATTTTTAAATGAATATAGAGATCAAAAAATCAACAAAACCTGTAAATTACAAAAAGGCAATTAATTTACTTGAAGAAAGAGTTCAAAATTTAACAAGTAATAATGAAAAAGAATTGATATGGTTTTTAGAGCATAGGTCAATTTTTACTGCAGGAACAAGTTATAAAGAAAAAGAGATAGTTGAAAAATCTATTAAGATTTTAAAAACAAATAGAGGTGGAAAAATAACATGGCATGGACCAGGTCAAATCATTTGTTACCTCGTTATAGATTTGAATAAAAGAAAAAAGGATATTAGAAAATTTATTTCAGCAATAGAAAAAAGTATTATCAACACTTTAAAAGAATTAAATATTAAATCTTTCAATGATAGAAAAAATGTTGGTATATGGACAAATCATAATAATGAAATTAAAAAAATTGCAGCTATAGGAATTCGGGTAAAAAAGTGGGTTGCATTTCACGGTTTTTCTTTAAATTTTTCAAACAGTTTAGATGAATATAAAAAAATTATTCCTTGCGGTATTAGTGATAAAGGGATCATAAACATAAATAAAATTAAAAAGGTTAGTAAATCAGAAATATTAAAAAAATTAGAAAAAAACTTGTTAAATTATTTAGACTATTAATCTTTTTTTATTTAAATAATTATTAAAATATGCGGGAGGTTTTGCCTCAAAATTAAATTTTTTATTATTTATCATAAATTTAATCTTATAAGCATGAAGCATTAATTTTTTTTCATTTTTATTTTTTTGTTTGATAATATTATATTTACTATCACCAACTATAGGATTACCCATGAATGCAAGTTGTTTTCTTAATTGATGTTTTCTTCCTGTAATTGGTTTGAGCTCAACAAAACTAAAAAAATTATTTGAATTAATTACATTATAATTTGTAATTGCTAACTCAGTAATTTTTTTTTCTTTTTCATATTTTACTAAATTTCCTCTTATTTCTCCCTTTTTCTTTTTAAATATTCCATGACAAATAGCTAAATAAGTTTTATGAATTTTTTTCAATCTAAATAGTGTAGTCAATAATTTTGCACTATTATAATTTTTTGCAATAATCATTACACCTGTTGTTTCTTTATCTAAGCGATGAACTGAATAAGGTTTTGTATCTTCAAATAAGGAGCTATTAGAAAAAATATCTATTAAATTATTTTTTGATTTTGTTCCACCTTGCGAGGAAATACCAGATTTTTTATTTATTACTATAAAATCATCATTATCACTTATCAATGATTTTTCATTTTCATCTAAATTTTTTTTAGAAGGTTTATATATAGAGTTATCTTTTGGTTTGAATTTATAATCGAAATTATAAAAATTTATTTCATCTCCAATTTGTAATCTATATGATGAGATTGTTTTTTTCTTATTTAATTTAATTTTTCCATTTCTTATCGATTTTTCTAATAAAGATTGAGGATATTTGCCTATATTGTTTTTAATCCATCTATCTAAACGCATAGATGTATGAACTGGTTTTATTTTATAAGACCTATTCATGTGCCTAAAATTATTTATGCTGAAATTTGTTTTTTATTCTTATCTTCTGGTTTGAGGTCTTCTTTTTTTTTCTTTTTAAATTTTCTTTTTGCCTCAACATCTCTGTCTACAAATTCAATAACTGCCATAGGTGAATTATCTCCATATCTATAACCCGCTTTAACTATTCTTGTGTATCCACCTGGTCTTTTTTCATATCTTTTTGATAAAGTATTTAAGACTTTATTAGCGTTTGTCTTATCTTGTAATTTAGAAATTAAAACTCTTGTATTAGTTAAATTTTTCTTTTTTCCTAATGTTATTAGTTTTTCTGCTTGAGGTTTTATAAGTTTTGCTTTTGGTAAAGTTGTTATAATTTGCTCATATTTAATCAATGAATTAAGCATATTCTTTATCAAAGCTTTTCTGTGTTCAGACGTTCTATTTAACTTTTTATATCCAAGTTTATGTCTCATTAGATACTTTCTTCTAATTTTTTAGACAATTCAGCTATGTTATCTGGTGGCCAATTAGGTATTTCCATTCCAAGATAAAGTGACATTCCATTTAAAATTTCTTTAATTTCATTTAATGATTTTCTGCCAAAATTTGGTGTTCTTAACATTTCACCTTCTGATTTTTGAACTAAATCACCTATGTATATAATGTTATCGTTTTTTAAACAATTCATAGATCTTACTGAAAGTTCTAGTTCATCAACTTTTCTCAATAAATTTCTGTTAAATTCAGGTTCCTTAGGTGATTCAGTAACTGCTATCTCTTGTGGCTCATCAAAGTTTACAAACATAGCGAGTTGATCTTGAAAAATTCTTGCCGAATAAGCTAACGCATCCTCTGCAGATATTGAACCATTAGTTTCCACTTCCATAGTTAATTTATCGTAGTCAAGTGCTTTACCTTCCCTAGCTGTACTAACTGAATATGAGACTTTCTTAACAGGGCTAAATAAAGAGTCTATAGGTATTAGACCTAATGGAGGCTCTTCTGGTTTGTTAAGATCTGCAGGTACATACCCTTTTCCAGTTCCAACGGTCATTTCCATGTGAAAATTGGTATTTTCATCTAAATTACAAATCACAAGGTCTGGATTTAATATTTCTATTTCATTAACTGGAGTTATATTTGAGGCTTTTATTACACCTGGACCTTTAGCATCTAAAATTAATTTTTTTGAACCCTCTGAGTTACTTTTTAATGCTAAAGACTTAACATTTAAAACAATATCTGTAACATCTTCTCTAACACCTTTTATTGAAGTAAACTCGTGAAGCACACCATCTATTTGAATTGCAGTGACTGCTGTACCTCTAATAGATGAAAGTAGAATTCTTCTTAAAGAATTTCCTAAAGTAAGTCCATATCCTTTTTCTAATGGTTCAGCAATTACTTTTGCGTAAGATTTGTCCTCGCTTAAATTAACATCTAATTTTCCTGGTTTTATTAATGATTTCCAATTTTTTACATTTATTTCTGCGTTTTCCATTAAACTCTCCTTTTTTTTGGTGGTCTTGTTCCATTATGAGGCATTGGTGTAGTATCTTTAATTGATAAAATTTTAAAACCCCTGGCTTGTAAAGCTCTTAATGCAGTTTCTCTTCCTGAACCTGGACCTTTTATTTCAACTGTTAATGTTTTCATTCCAAATTCTAAAGCCTTTGTAGCCGCTGAGTCAGCAGCTATCTGAGCTGCGTAGGGCGTTGATTTCCTTGATCCTTTAAAACCTTTTTGACCTGCAGAAGACCAGGAGATAATATTTCCCTCAGTATCAGCAATTGAAACAATTGTATTGTTAAAACTAGACTGAACATACGCTATTCCGCTAGGTATATTTTTTTTTATTTTTTTCTTTTTTGAATAGGAGCTCTTTTTAACTACTTTTTGTTCCTTGTTATCGTTTTTGTTATCTGTCTCTTTATTTTTAGCCATAAATTATTTCTTTAAAGGTGTTAACTTTTTACCAGCTATTGCTATTGCTTTACCTTTTCTTGTTCTAGCGTTACATCTTGTTCTCTGACCTCTTACAGGTAATTTTTTCTTATGTCTTGAACCTCTATAGCATGCCAAATCAATAAGGCGTTTTATGCTCATTGAGTTATCTCTTCTAAGATCTCCCTCAACAGAAAAATGTTTATCTATATATTCTCTTATCTTTAAAATTTGATCGTCTGTTAGTTGATTAACTCTAGTAGGTTTGGCAATATCTAGATCTTTGCAGATCTGTTTAGAGAATTTATCACCTATACCGTATATATAAGTAAGTCCAACCTGGACAATTTTATTTTGCGGAATATTTACACCAGCGATACGAGCCATAATTTGAGATTAAATCATGCCTTTTATATAAGAAGTTGATTTAAAGTCAACTTTTAAACCTTTAAAATATCATTGATTTTACTAGTAATTTCAGCGATTTTTAAAGCCCCATCAATTTCATTAAAATTGGAATTAGTTGAGTAATAATTTAAAACAGGTCTGGTTGTTTCCATATAAGTATCGTATCTCTTTAGAATAGTATCTAAATCATCATCAGATCTATTTTCTATGATTTTTCTTTTTTTAATCCTTTGAATAATTGTATCCTTATTTACATTAAGAAAAAAAATAAAATCAATTTTTTGATCTGAATTAGTTAACCATAAATCTAAATTTTTAGCTTGATCTAAAGTTCTAGGATAACCATCAAAAATAAGTTTTCCTTTTTTTTGTTTATCAAATACCACTTTTTTTATTAAACTATTTACAATTTTATCATCAACAAACTTACCTTCATTCATATAATTAATTATTGTTCTTCCTATTTCTGATTCTTTCTTTATTTCATCTCTTAAAATATCGCCAGTTGATACTTGAAAGTTGTTTAATTTTTTTTCTAAATTTTTAGCTTGAGTTCCTTTTCCTGCACCAGGGGGACCAAATAGTATTATATTCACTTTTATCTGCCAAATTTTGTTTTTTTAATTAATTGTTCATACTGGGCGCTCATTAATCTTGTTTGTATTTGAGTAACTGTATCTATTGCAACTACAACTACAATTAATATCGATGCGCCACCTAAATAAAACGGTATAGGGTATTTTGAAATTAAGAATTCGGGCATCAAACAAACTAATGTCAGATACAAAGCGCCTATTGTTGTTAATCTTGTAAGGATTTGATCAATATATATTGCTGTGCTCTCACCTGGTCTTATACCTGGAACAAATCCTCCATATTTTCTTAAATTTTCAGCAGTTTCAACAGGATTAAAAGTTATTGAGGTGTAAAAAAAAGTAAAGAATATAATTCCTGCAGCATACAGCAACATATACAAAGGTTGGCCCTGTGTAAAATAAGATGCAAATGAAGTCACTGTATCGTTAGAGGAAAAATTGAAATTTGACATTGTAACGGGTAAAAGTAGAAGAGCTGATGCAAAAATTGCAGGTATAACTCCTGCAGTATTTATCTTTAAAGGTAAATGTGATGATTCACCTCCATACATCTTATTACCCATTTGTCTTTTAGGATAGTTGATAAGAATTTTTCTAAGAGCTCTTTCCATAAAAACAACAAACATTATTGTGGCTATTAATAATAAAAATATAAAGATTATCATAACAGTTGAAATTGCACCTGTTCTACCTAATTCAAAAGTAGTAACCAACGCACGTGGGATTTCAGCTACTATTCCAGAAAATATTATTAAAGAAATTCCATTTCCAATTCCTCTTTGAGTAATTTGTTCCCCCAACCACATCAAAAAAACAGTTCCTGCAACAATTGTAGTGACAGTGGAGACTTTAAAAAAAATTCCAGGGTTAATTACTAAACCCGAAGATGCCTCTAAACCAACAGAGAGTCCGTATCCTTGAATTGTTGCAAGTAATACAGTTCCATATCTAGTTATTTGTGTAATTTTCTTTCTTCCAATTTCACCTTGGCTTTTCAAATTTTTAAAATAATCTGAAACGCCTGTTAAAAGTTGTACAATAATGGCTGAGGATATATACGGCATAATACCAAGAGCAAAAATAGCCATACGACTTACTGCGCCGCCAGCAAAAACATTAAACATTCCCAAGAGACCTTTTTGATTACCCTCCATCATAATTTTTAATTGATCAGGGTCAATTCCTGGTAATGGTACGAAAGTTCCAAATCTATATATCGCTAAGATAAAAATAGTGAAAATTATACGATTTTTTAAATCTCCTGATTGGGCAATTGTGCTCATATTAAATTTATTTGTTAATAATTTTTATATTTGAGCCTAACTTTTCAAGTTTTGTTTTAGCTGAATTAGATAAATAATTAACCTCAATGTTTAATTTTTCTTTGACATCACCGTTTCCCAGTACTTTGAGTTTTTTATATTTTTTTTTTAAAATATTTAGTTTTTTTAATAACTCTAAGTCAATTTTATCAGAAGGATTAATCTTTTTAGATTGAATAAACGCTTGTATATCTGACAAATTTAATAGTCCAATTTCTTTTTTATGTATTGCATTAAAACCTCTTTTTGGAAGTCTTCTATACAAAGGCATTTGACCACCTTCAAAACTTTTAATAGCTACACCTGATCTTGATTTTTGACCTTTTACACCTCTACCAGATGTTTTACCTTTACCTGATCCAATGCCTCTACCAACTCTAATTTTTTTTTCTTTAAGCTTTTTTAAATTATTTAACATTTATCCTCTTTTTTCAATGATCTCTGCAATTTTTTTATTTCTTATGATTGAAATTTGTTTTGGTGAGTTTTGTTTTTTTAAAGCTTTTAAACAAGCTCTTATTACGTTATGAGGGTTAGCTGTTCCTAATGATTTTGCTACAACATCTCTTATACCAAGGACTTCACAAACTGCTCTTACAGGTCCACCTGCAATAATTCCTGTTCCTTTTGGAGCGGCTCTCATTTTAATTTTTCCGGCTCCATCTTTTCCATATATATCATGATGTATTGTCCTACCTTCTCTTAAAGGTATTTGAACTAAATTTCTTCTTGCTAATTCATTTGCCTTTTTAATAGCATCTGGAACTTGTTTTGCCTTAGCATGAGCAATGCCTATTTTTCCATTTTGATTTCCAACAACAACTAAAGCTGAAAAACCAAATCGTCTTCCTCCTTTGACTACTTTGGTTATTCTATTAACGTGAACTAATTTTTCAATAAAATCATCTTTTTGCATTAGAATTCCATACCGTTTTTTCTTAATGTTTCAGCAAATTCTTTAACTCTGCCATGATATTTAAATTTGCCTCTATCAAAATAAATTTTTTTAATATTTTTTTCTATAGCTTTCTTCGCAAGTTTTTCTGCAACAACTTTAGAAATTGAAATTTTATTTGTTTTAGGTGCGTTTTTAATGTCTTTCTCTATAGAGGAAGCAGACAGTAAAGTTTTATTATTTACATCATCAATAATTTGAGCTGAAAAATTCTTTAAGCTTCTTGAAACACTTAATCTATATCTATCACTGCTCGCGTTTCTTTTTAATTTATTTCTAACTCTAAATTTTTTTCTTTGTATAGTACTTAGTTTCATTACTTCTTCTTTCCCTCTTTTTTCAAAACATATTGACCCTTTTCTCTTATACCTTTTCCTTTATAAGGTTCAGGTGGCCTAAAAGATTTTATCTGTGAAGCGATCATTCCGACTTTTTGCTTATCCATACCTGTAATTTTTATTATAGTTTGTTTTTCAACTACAATTTTAATGTCACTTGGGATATCAAAATTAATGTCATGACTAAAGCCTAGCTGGAGATTTAATTTATTACCTTTAAGTGCAGCTCTGTATCCAACACCACTTAATTCCAGAATTTTTTCAAATCCTACACTTGAGCCAATAATAGCATTATTAATTAAACTTCTATTCATGCCCCAGAGTCTTTTTGTTGTGTCATCTATCTTCTTGGGTTTGATAGATATATCTTTTCCTTCATTTATTTTTAATTCAAAAACATCTAAATTAATTTTAATTGATTGTTTGCCAAATGGTCCTTCTATATTAATATCAGAACCAGAAAGTAAAACTTTTACTTTCTCAGGTATTGAAATATTTATTTTTCCTATTTTAGACATTAAAAAACCTTACAGATCACTTCACCACCTACTTTTTGTTTTCTTGCTTCAATATCAGTCATTACACCTTTTGGTGTTGATACAATTGCTATACCAAGACCATTGTTAATTTTTGGTAAACTTTCGGCGCTAGAAAATATTCGTCTACCAGGTCTTGATACTCTTTCTATTACACTAATAACAGGTGATCCAGAATTGTATTTTAGATCAATTGTTAAAATATTTTTGTTATCACTATTTGCAACATTAAAATTATTTATATAACCCTCGTTCTTTAAAACATCTGCAATTTTAGTTTTAAAGTTTGATGAAGGCATTTCTACTTTTTTGTGATTTCTCATTTGAGAATTTTTAATTCTTGCTATCATATCTCCAATTGGGTCACTTAAACTCATAAATTTTCCTTTCTACCAACTTGATTTTACCATTCCAGGGATTTTACCTTGAAGACCTAATTGTCTTAAAGCTATCCTTGAAATTTTTAATTTTCTATATACACCATGAGGCCTTCCAGTGATCTGACATCTATTTCTAACTCTATTTTTTGCAGAATTTCTAGGCAATTTTGACAATTTTTGTTGAGCCTTAAATCTTTCCTCTAATGGTAGGTTTTTGTTCATTACAATTTTTTTCAAATTTTCTCTTTTTTTAAAAAATTTTTCTGAAAGTTTAATTCTTCTATTGTTTTTGTTTACAGAACTAAGTTTTGCCATTAATTACTCCTTTCTGTTTTAAATGGAAAATTAAATTTTTTTAATAATTCCAAGCTATGTTCTTTTGAAATTGATTTTATAACGATTGAAATATCTAAACCTCTAATTTTGTCTACCTTATCAAAATTAACTTCAGGGAAAATAATGTGTTCTTTTACACCAAAAGTATAATTTCCAAAGTTATCGAAGCCATTCGTAGATAAACCTCTAAAATCTTTAATACGTGGTAGTGCTATATTTACAAGTCTATCAATAAATTCGTACATTTTATTTTTTCTTAAAGTAACCTTTAAACCAGCTTTGGTATCCTTTCTTGTTTTAAAATTCGATATAGATTTTTTAAATTTAGTAATTACAGGTTTTTGACCAGTAATTTTGGACAAATCTTCTTCACATGATTTGATAATCTTATTATCGTTGCCATCTATACCAAGGCCCATATTTATGACAATTTTTGTTAATTCTGGAGACATATTAAGATTTTTAAATCCATACTTCTCCTTAAGAGAATTTTTGATTTCATTTTTATAAAGCTCTTTTAATCTTGGTGTCATTTTTGTTTACTGGTCTCTTTTTTCTTTTCTGTTTTTAAAATAACAACGTTTGAAATATGTATAAAATTCTCTTTTTCAAATATTCCACCTTTTTTATCTTTTGTCGTTTTGACATGTTTTTTAATCATATTTGTGCCTTTAACTTTAACCCTGTCATTGTTTCTATCCACTTCAATTACTTCACCAGTTTTATTTTTATCCTTACCAGTTAGTATTTTTACATTTAATCCTTTTTTAATCATTTATATTACCTCTGGTGCAAGTGATATTATCTTCATCTGTCCTCTACCACGCAACTCTCTTGTAACAGGTCCAAATATTCTTGTTCCTATTGGTTCTCCTTTATCATCAGTCAATACTGCTGCATTATTATCAAATTTAACTTTTGAACCATCATCTCTATGAATACCTTTTTTAACTCTAACAACTACAGCTTTGTGTACAGAGCCTTTTTTAACTTTACCCTTTGGAATTGCCTCCTTAACAGCCACAACAATTGTATCACCTATACTCGCGTATCTTCTTTTTGAACCTCCTAGAACCTTAATACATTCTATTCTTTTAGCACCGGTATTGTCAGCTACATTTAATTCTGTTTGCACTTGTATCACTTGTTATCCTCCATAACTTGAAATTTTTTTGTTTTTGAATATGGCTTACACTCTATTATCTTTACTTTATCACCATTTTTAAATTTATTATTTTCATCATGAGCACTAAATTTTTTCCTCACTTTAATTACTTTTTTAAATAAAGGATGTTGATATTTTCGCTCAACTAAAACAGTAATTGTTTTGTTTGGTTTATCACTTACAACAACTCCACTAAGAATTTTTTTAGGCACTTTTTTTCCTCTCAATAAATGTTAATAATTTTGCTATAGTTTTTTTAATTTGGTTAAATTTGGAAGTGTTAGTAAGTTGACCATTTATCTGTTGGAACCTTAGATTAAATAAATCCTTTTTATTTTTTTCTAAGTCTTTTTTAGCTTTATCTAAAGTTAGTTTTTTAAATTCACTTTTTTTCATTAAGAAAATCTCCTAATAAATTTAGTTTTGATAGGTAATTTTGCAGAAGCCTTGTACAATGCCTCTTTAGCAATTTGCTCTGAAACTCCATCAACTTCAAACAATATTCGACCTGGTTTTACTCTACATGCCCAAAACTCTGGAGATCCCTTTCCCTTACCCATTCTAACTTCTGTAGGTTTCTTTGATACTGGAATGTTTGGAAATACTCGTGTCCAAACTCTTCCTTGTCTTTTCATATGCCTTGTTAGTGCGACTCTAGCTGCCTCTATTTGTTTTGATATCACTCTATCTGGTTGCAAAGCTTTTAAACCGTATGACCCATAATTCATTATATTGCACCTTGAGGCATTTCCGTGAATTCTACCTTTATGAGCTTTTCTAAATTTTGTTCTAGTTGGTTGTAACATAATTATTTTTTATTTGTCTCCTGATTAAATTCTTTTGAGAATATTTCTCCTTTATATATCCAAACTTTAATTCCAATAATTCCATAAGTAGTTAATGCTTCCGACTCTGCATAATCAATGTCAGCTCTTAATGTATGTGATGGGATGCTACCATCTCTTAACCATTCTGTTCTTGCAATTTCATTTCCACCTAATCGACCGCTAACAGAAACCTTTATGCCCTTTGCTCCAAGTCTTAAAGCAGACTGCATTGCTCTTTTCATTGCTCTTCTGTATGAGATTCTTTTTACTAATTGTTGTGCAATATTTTCTGAAACTAAAAAACTATTAGTTTCTGGTTTCTTTACCTCTTTAATATTTAAATTAACTTCATTTGTGGTCAATGCTGACAATTTATTTTTAATCTTTTCTATATCACTTCCCTTTTTGCCGATAACAAATCCTGGTCTTGAGGTATAAATTGTGACAAAACACTTCTTAGATGTTCTTTCAATCATTACCTTGGACACACCAGAGTTAATTACATTTTTTTTAATATATTCTCTAATTTTAAAATCCTCTATTAAGAATTTTCCAAAATCTTTTTTCTTAGCATACCAAACTGAGTCCCAGCCTCTGTTAACACCAAGTCTATAGCCTACAGGATTAACTTTTTGTCCCATGTTTCTCCTTTTGATTTTGTTTTTGTTCCGATAAAATAATAGTCAAATTTGAATAAGGTTTGATTATTGGAGCCGCTCTACCTTTTGCTCTAGGTCTAAACCTCTTCATTATCACTTGTTTTCCACAGTAAGCCTCTTTTACTATTAGTTTATCTATATCATATTGATAATTATTTTCTGCATTAGCAATTGCTGAAGCAAGAGTCTTTTTTACTTCACCGCATATTCTTTTATTTGAAAACTCAAGATCTCTTAAGGCAAAATCAACTTTTTTACCAACAAGTGCTTTTAAAATAGGTTTTAATTTTCTTGTACTTGATCTAACATTTTTGTTAATAGATCTTACTAAATTAAGTTCATTATTTTTATTCGTTTTGCTCATATATTATTTTTTGTCTTTTGTATCTTCCTCTTTAGCCTTTTTGTCAGCTGGTGTATGCCCAAAAAATTGTCTTGTTGGAGCAAACTCTCCAAATTTATGACCAACCATATCCTCTGAAATTGTTAATGGGATAAATTTTTTTCCGTTATATATCAAGAAACTCAGTCCAATAAAATCTGGAATAATGGTCGATTTTCTTGACCATGTTTTTATGGGTTTTTTATTAGTTTCATTTTTTTGTTTTTCAGCTTTTTTTATCAAGCTTTCTTCAACAAATGGACCTTTCCAAATTGACCTTGCCATAAATTATCCCTTTTTCTTCTTTCTTCTTCTAATTATATATTTGTCTGTTCTTTTATTATCTCTTGTTTTTAAACCTTTAGCTGATTGACCAGTTCTAGACACGGGATGTCTTCCGCCAGCAGATTTACCTTCACCGCCACCATGAGGGTGATCAACTGGGTTCATGACTACACCTCTGGTGTGAGGTCTTCTCCCAAGCCATCTTGACCTGCCAGCTTTACCTATTTTTATATTTTTTTGATCAGGGTTTGAGAGAACGCCTATTGTAGCTAACGATCTAGAGTCGATTTTTCGAACTTCTCCAGAAGTCATTTTTATTATTGAATAATTTCCGTCAGTGCCTGAAATTGAAACTGAAGTACCTGCTGATCTTGCAATTTTTCCACCTCCGCCTGGATTAATTTCTACATTGTGTATATCAATACCAACGGGTATCTCGGATAATGGCAAACAGTTTCCAACTTTTATCTCCGAGTCTCCACCATTTGAAACCTTGTCTCCAATCTTTATTCCTTGCGGTGCCAAATAATAGTATTTTTCACCATCTTCAAATTTTACCAACATAATATGACAAGACCTATTTGGATCGTATTCAACTCTCTCAACTTCTGCCATCAATCCTTTCTTTTTTCTATAAAAATCAATAATTCTATATTTTTGTTTATGACCACCGCCTATATTCCTCGCTGTAATTCTTCCTTGGTTATTTCTTCCACTTGATGAGTATTTTACGGATGTAAGAGGTTTGTAAGGTTTGCCTTTCCAAACTTTGCTTCTGTCAACTAGAATTGTACCTCTAGAAGATTTTGTATATGGTTTAAATGTTTTTAAGCTCATTAAATACCTGTTGTTAAATCAATACTTTGACCCTTTTTTAGAGTGATAACAGCTTTTTTGTAACCTTTAACTTTAACTTTTCTTCCTCTCGTAAATTTGGTTCTATTTCTTTTGTTAATTATATTTATCTTTGTAACATTAACTTTAAAAATTTTTTCTATATTTTTTTTTAAAATTTTTTTATTTGCAGAATCGATAACTTTAAACACAATTTTATTTAAAGATGATAAATTTGTAGACTTTTCAGTAATAACTGGGCCAACTATTGTGTCATATATATTAATTTTGGTCATTTAATTGTACCTTTTTTCTAATTCTTTTAACGAGCTTTCAGTAAATATAATTTTTTTGTACTTAACGATATCAAATGCACTAAAATGATTTATATCAGTACACTTCACATTTGGAATATTCCTAACAGCTTTATCAATGTTATTTTTTGAAGATTTATCTAAAATTAGAATACTATTTATAGCGTGAAATTTTTTTAGAATTAAATTCATCTCTCTAGTTTTTTTTATCTCCTTTGAAAAATCATTAAATATAATTAAATCATTTAATTTATGTTTTTTTGTTAATATCGAGGCTATACTTAATCTTTTTTCATTCTTATTTAACTTTCTTTTTTTATATTTACTCTCCCCTTTTGGACCATGGGCCACACCTCCACCAACAAATATTGGAGCCTTTCTACTTGCGTGTCTAGCATTACCTGTACCCTTTTGAGCATAAATTTTGGAAGTGGATCCAATTATCTCATTTTTTTGTTTTGTTTTAGATTTTCTACCTTTGTAATTTGCATTAGTTTTATATATTACTTGACTAATTAAAGTTTCATTTATTTTTGAAGAAAAGATATTATCTTTAACCTCAATTGAAGTTTTTTTTCCATCTATACTTAACTTATCTATCTTCATTTATTTCTTCTTTTTTTCAGGTATTTTTTTTAATTTTTCGATCTTCTCAATTTTTTCAGCCATTGTGAGTTTACGTACATTTTTGACTGACTCTCTAACTACTACTTGAGTATTTTTTGAACCTGGAATAGATCCTTTTAAATATAGTAAATTATTTTCAGGATCAGATTTAATTATCTCTATATTTTGAATTGTTCTTATTTTATCACCCATATGTCCTGCCATTTTTTTATTTTTAAATACTTTGCCTGGATCTTGATTTTGACCTGTAGATCCATGTGCTCTGTGGGATATTGAGACACCATGGGATGCCCTTAAACCAGCAAAATTATGTCTTTTCATAGCTCCTGCAAAACCTTTTCCAATTGTTTTTGATTTAATGTCCACAAATTTTGTATCTTTGAATATTTCAATACCTATTTCATTTCCTTCTTTAAAATTTTCTAAACTTTTAACTCTAAATTCCTTTAAAACTTTTTTGGGTTCTGTATTTTTTTTTGAAAAATATCCTTTCATTTGTTTTGAAAGTTTTGAATTTTTTATTTTTCCAAAACCTATTTGAACAGCGTTATATCCATTTTTTTCTTTTGATAATAAGTGTATTACTCTACCTGTGTCGAATTTAATTACAGTCACAGGTACAGATTGTCCAGATTTATAAAATTCTCTAGTCATTCCAATTTTTTTGCCAATTAAGCCTATTTCAATCATTATATTTTTATCTCCACATCTACACCTGAAGCTAGGTCTAATTTCATTAATGCCTCTACAGTTTGCGGTGTCGGTTCAATAATATCTATTAATCTCTTATGAGTTCTAGTTTCAAATTGTTCTCTACTTTTTTTATCAATATGAGGAGACCTTAAAACAGTATATCTTTCAATTTTAGTTGGTAAAGGTATTGGTCCTTTGATATTAGCACCAGTTCTTTTGACAGTATTAACTATTTCTTCAGTTGATTGGTCTAAAACTTTGTTATCATATGCCCTTAATTTAATTCTTATATTCTGTTTATCCATTTTTTAAGATCCTGTTTTTTTTGTTACTTCGTCTTGAACATTTTGAGGAACTTTATCGTAATGATCAAAAAACATTGAGTACTGTGCTCTACCCTGAGACATGGATCTTAGTGCGTTAATATATCCAAACATATTTGCTAAAGGCACCATGGCAGTTATAACTGTAGCATTTCCTCTTTGTTCTTGTGTATTTATCTGGCCTCTTCTACTGTTTAAATCACCAATTACATCGCCCATATAATCCTCTGGTGTAACAACCTCAACTCTCATAATAGGTTCTAATAACTTTAATGTCGCTCTGTTACATGCTTCTTTAAAACATTGTCTTGAAGCTAATTCAAAAGCCAGTACACTTGAGTCAACATCATGGTGTAATCCATCTAAAATTGTAACTTTGTAATCTATAATGGGAAATCCAGCTAAAATTCCAGAATCAGAGACACTTTCTATCCCTTTTTCTACACCTGGAATAAATTCTTTAGGTATAGCACCACCTTTAATTTTGCTTTCAACTTCTCTTCCCTTTCCAGGCTCTAATGGTTCAACTGATAACTTCACCCTTGCAAACTGACCAGCTCCACCACTTTGTTTTTTGTGAGTGTAATCAAATTCAGAATTTTTTAAAATTGTTTCTCTATAAGCAACCTGAGGTGCTCCAATGTTAGCTTCAACTTTGAATTCTCTCTTCATTCTATCGACTATGATATCTAAATGAAGTTCACCCATACCTTTAATTATTGTTTGACCAGACTCTTCATCTGAAGTAACTCTAAATGAAGGATCTTCTTTTGCTAACCTTCCCAAAGCTTCACCCATTTTTTCTTGGTCACCTTTAGTTTTTGGTTCTACAGCAATCTCAATTACAGGGTCTGGAAATTCCATGGGTTCAAGTAGTACTGGTTTATCCTCATTTGCAAGAGTATGCCCAGTAATTGTGTATTTTAATCCTGCTAACGCAACAATATCTCCTGCATTGGCTTCTTTAATGTCTTCCCGTGAATTAGCATGCATTAATAACATTCTGCCAACTCTTTCTTCTTTGTCTTTAGAAGTATTGTATATTCCAGTACCAGATTTAACAGTTCCCGAGTAAATTCTAATGAAAGTAAGTGACCCAACAAAAGGATCATTTGCAACTTTAAATGCTAATGCAGAAAAAGGGGCATTATCCTCAAATTTCATTTCAATTTCTTCATCTGAGTTTGGTTTTGTTCCTTTGATTGATCCTATGTCTACTGGGCTTGGCAAATAATCTACTACAGCATCTAATAAAGGTTGAACTCCCTTATTTTTAAAAGCTGATCCAGTTAGGACTGGAACAAAATTAAAGCTCAAACATCCTTTTCTGATACATCTTTTTAAATCTTCAATCTTTATTTCTTCTCCATTTAAATAACTTTCCATAAGTTTTTCATCTTGTTCAACAGCTGTTTCAACTAACTCTTGTCTGTATTTATCTGTAATTTCTTTTAGTTCTGCAGGAATATCTTTTTCTTCCCATGCGGCACCTAGATCTTCATTTTTCCAAACAATAGCTTTCATCTTTACAAGGTCAACTACACCTTGAAGTGAAGATTCAATGCCAATTGGAATTTGCATAACTAAAGGTTTAGCTCCTAACCTATCTTTAATCATGTCAACACATCTAAAAAAATCTGCTCCAGTTCTATCAAGTTTATTTACAAAACATATTCTTGGAACCTTATATTTGTCTGCTTGTCTCCATACTGTCTCTGATTGAGGTTCAACACCTGCAACACCATCAAAAACTGCAACTGCACCGTCAAGAACTTTTAGAGATCTTTCAACCTCAATTGTAAAATCTACGTGACCAGGGGTGTCTATAATATTTATTCTATGATCATTCCAAAAACAAGTAGTAGCTGCAGAGGTGATTGTAATACCTCTTTCTTGTTCTTGCTCCATCCAATCCATAGTTGCGGCACCATCATGTACCTCACCAATTTTATGACTTTTTCCAGTATAGTATAAAATTCTTTCTGTAGTTGTTGTTTTTCCAGCATCGATATGTGCCATAATACCAATGTTTCTATATTTATCTAATTTGTGTGTTCGTGCCATTTGGTATTACCATCTAAAATGAGCAAAAGCTTTGTTAGACTCTGCCATTTTATGAGTGTCCTCTTTTTTTTTAATTGCTGATCCTTTGTTTTGATATGCATCATAAATTTCGTTAAAAATTTTATCAGACATTTTTTTATCTTTTCTTTTTCTTGATGCATCTATAAGCCATCTTATCGCTAAAGCTTGTGATCTTTTAGATTTAACCTCAACAGGAACTTGATATGTTGCACCACCTACTCGTCTTGATCTTACTTCAACAGTAGGTTTAATATTAGTAATTGCTTGATTGAATATTGTTATAGGCTCATCTTTAGATTTAGATTTAATTTTTTCTATTGCGTCATATACAATTTTTTCAGCAATAGTTTTTTTACCATCATACATAAGAGAATTTATTAGTTTAGGAATTATTGGAGATTTAAATTTTGCATCTAATGAGATATTTTTTTTTGAAGAGCTTTTTTTACGAGACATTTTATTTTCCTTTTTTTGCCCCGTATTTAGATCTTTGCTGTTTTCTTGCTGTTACACCTTGTGTATCTAAATTTCCTCTCAAGATATGATATCTTACGCCTGGTAAATCTTTAACTCTGCCACCCCTGATAAGAACAACCGAGTGTTCTTGCAAATTATGACCTTCACCAGGTATATAAGATGTTACTTCATGTCCATTGGACAATCTTACTCTTGCAACTTTTCTTAATGCAGAATTTGGTTTCTTAGGTGTAGTTGTATAAACTTTTAAACATACACCTCTTTTCTGAGGAGATTTTTCAAGCGCAGGAACTCTGTCCCTAGCCTTTGGTCTAGTCCTTCTTTTTTTCAACAATTGGTTTATCGTTGGCATAATATAGTATTGATTAAGGAAGAAATTAAAGTAGTCTAATGTCTGTGGTCGCGTTTAGTACCTAAATAGCACTACTATCCAACCAAAATCTTGGTGAAAATACTATAGTTTTTGAAATTGTCAAATTAAAACAATAAAAAAAACGCTCTATTATTATGGATTTGCAGGCGTTTCAGCTTGTTCTACTTTTTCTTGCTCAGATAAAAATTTTTGATCGTCTTCTAATGCTTTTTTATTCCATTTGTTTTTAATTGAACCGGTTCCAGCAGGGACTAATCTTCCAACAATTACGTTTTCTTTCAATCCAGCTAGAGTATCGACTTTTCCTTTTATGGCAGCATCTGTAAGAACCCTTGTTGTTTCTTGGAAAGAAGCAGCTGATATAAAAGACTCTGTTTGTAATGAAGCTTTTGTAATTCCCATTAACACTCTTTCTCCAACCGCTGGTTTTTTACCGTTTTTAATTAATTCTTCGTTTACATTCTCAAGCCTAAACCTATCTATTATTTCACCTGGCAAATAATCTGAGTCTCCAGAGTTTTTTATTTCAACCTTTTTAAGCATTTGTCTTAAAATGGTTTCAATATGTTTATCATTGATTATAACACCTTGAAGTCTGTAAACCTCCTGAACTTGATTTACAAAATACTCTGTTAGTTCTTTAATACCTAAAATTCTTAAAATATCATGAGGTAATGGTTGACCATCTAAAAGATATTCACCTTTTTTGATTTCTTCGCCAGGGTTAAAATTGATATGTTTTCCTTTTGGTATTAGGTAATTTGATGTTTCGCCAGAATCTGAAACAATTGAAACTTTTTGTTTTCCCCTCACTTCTTTTCCAAACATAACTTTACCATCGTTTTCAGCTATAATAGCGCTATCTTTGGCTTTCCTTGCTTCAAATAATTCAGCTACTCTTGGTAATCCACCAGTGATATCTTTTGTCTTTGAGGTTTCTTTAGGTAATCGTGCAATGACATCACCAGCACTAATTTTTTGTCCATCTTTTACTGATAAGATAGAATCAGGAACTAAATAATATCTAGCTTCATTATCGTCTGCTTTTTTAACAACATTACCTTTTTCATCTCTAAGAGTAATTCTTGGTTTAAGCTCAGTGTTTTTAGATTGTGATCTCCAATCAATAACTGATTTGGATGATATCCCAGTTGTATCATCTTGAGTTTCAGAAAGAGAAACTCCATCAATTAAATCTACAAAATTAACTATTCCACTTTTTTCAGCAATAACTGGTGTTGTATAAGGATCCCACTCACAAACTTTTGAATTCTTTTTAACTTTATCCCCGTTTTTAAAGAAAAGTTTAGATCCGTAAGGAACTTTATAAATTGCAATTTGCATTCCTTTATCATCCTCTAAAGAAATTTGTGTATTTCTTCCCATTACTATTTGATTTTTTTTAGAGTCCTCTAATAAGTTCGTATTAATTATCTTTAAAACACCATCGTTTTTAACAACAATTTGAGAATCTTGTTTAATTTGAGCGGTACCACCAACGTGAAAAGTTCTCATTGTTAATTGTGTACCTGGTTCACCAATCGATTGTGCAGAAATCATTCCTATAGCTTCACCTACGTTAACCATTTGACCTCTTGAAAGATCTCTTCCATAACTCATCGCACAAACACCTTCTTTAGAACCACAAGTTATAACAGAGTATACATTTATAGCTTTAACACCAGCTGCATCAATTTTTTCACAACCAGATTCATCTATCATTTCACCTTTTTTAATTATAACTTCACCAGATATTGGATTTTTGACATCATCAGCAGCGATTCTTCCTAAAGCTCTTTCTGATAAACTGACAATGATATTTCCACCTTCAATTATTTCGGACAAAGTAATGCTTCCTTTGCTTTTACAATCACAATCTTTTTTTGTAATTGTTAAGTCTTGAGCAACATCACATAATCTTCTTGTTAAATAACCTGAATTAGCTGTTTTTAATGCTGTATCTGCAAGACCTTTTCTAGCACCGTGAGTTGAATTAAAATATTCTAGTGCTGTAAGACCTTCTTTAAAGTTAGATGTAATTGGTGACTCAATAATTTCACCGGATGGTTTTGCTATTAATCCTCTCATTCCTGCTAGTTGTTTCATTTGAGCTGCAGAACCTCTGGCACCTGAATCAGCCATCATAAATACTGAATTTATATTAAGACCTTTATCGGTTTTTTCCGTAGCTGATATGCCTTTCATCATTTCAGAAGCGACCTTATCTGTACATTTTGACCATGCATCGACAACTTTATTATATTTTTCACCTCTTGTAATTAAACCCTCTGAATATTGATTTTCGTAGTCTTTAATTAATTTTTTCGTTTCTTCTATCAATGATTCTTTGCTATTTGGAATAATTAAATCATCTTTACCAAAAGATATACCTGCTTTAAATGCATGCTTGAACCCTAAGTCTTTAAGTTTGTCACAAAATATAACTGTACTTTTTTGTCCAGTAAATCTGAAAACAATATCAATTATTTCAGAGACAACTTTTTTAGGAAGTATTCTGTCAATTAAGCTGAAAGTAATATCTTTATCTTTAGGTAATAAATTTGCTAATAAAAATCTTCCAGCTGTACTTGTATGTTTTTCAAATTTTACTTTTCCATTTTCGTCAACAGTTTCAAATCTAGATATAATCCGTGAGTGAATTTTTATACTCCCAGATTCTAAGGCTTGTTCAATTTCGGAGTTATTTACAAAATAACCCTCAACTTTTTTTTCTTGATATGGAGGTAAAGATAAATAATAAATTCCTAATATCATATCTTGACTAGGGACAATTATAGGTTTTCCATTAGATGGACTTAAAATATTATTTGTTGACATCATTAATACTCTTGCTTCAAGTTGCGCCTCCAAACTTAAAGGAATGTGTACGGCCATCTGATCTCCATCAAAATCTGCGTTAAATGCTGCGCAGGTTAATGGATGTAATTCAATAGCGTCCCCCTCTATTAATTTAGGTTCAAAAGCTTGAACACCAAGTCTGTGTAATGTTGGGGCTCTATTAAGTATAACAGGATGTTCTCTAACAATTAGTTCTAATGCATCCCAAACAGCATTTGATTCTCTCTCTACTAATTTTTTTGCTTGTTTAATTGTTGAGGCTAAACCTAATTTATTTAATCTTGCATATAAAAAAGGTTTAAATAATTCTAATGCCATTTTCTTTGGTAAACCACACTCATGTAATTTTAGATCAGGACCTACTACAATTACTGACCTACCGGAGTAATCGACTCTTTTACCAAGAAGATTTTGTCTAAATCTACCTTGTTTACCTTTTAACATTTCAGCTAAAGATTTTAATGGTCTTTTACCAGTGCCAGTTATTACTCTACCTCTTCTTCCATTATCAAACAGAGCGTCAACTGACTCTTGTAACATTCTTTTTTCATTTCTAACTATTATATCTGGAGCTTTTAGATCCATTAATCTTTTTAAACGATTATTTCTATTTATAACTCTTCTATATAGATCATTTAAATCAGATGTGGCAAATCTACCTCCATCTAAAGGTACTAACGGTCTTAATTCAGGTGGGATAACTGGAATTACAGTTAATATCATCCACTCGGGTTTATTACCTGTTTTAATAAATGAGTCTATAAGCTTTAAACGTTTAATTGATCTTTCTTCAGAGACTTTTGATTTTGTCTCATTAATAGTTTTAACCAGTAATTCTTTTTCCTTTTGAAGATCTATTGATTTTAATATTTCTAAAATTGCCTCAGCACCAATACCTGCTGTAAATGCTTCATCACCAAATTCATCTTGATATTTAATTAATTCCTCTTCAGACAATAACTGATTTTTTTTAAGACCAGTTAATCCAGGTTCTATAACTATGAAATTTTCAAAATATAAAACTCTTTCAACTTCCTTTAGTTTCATGTCTATAGCTAGTGATATTCTGCTTGGTAGGGACTTTAAAAACCATATATGTGCAACTGGTGTTGCTAGATTAATGTGACCCATTCTTTCACGTCTGACGTTAGATTTGGTTACTTCGACACCACATTTTTCACAAATTATGCCTCTAAATTTCATTCTTTTGTATTTACCACATAGACACTCGTAATCTTTTATGGGACCAAAAATTCTTGCACAAAATAAACCGTCTTTTTCAGGTCTGAAAGTTCTATAGTTTATTGTTTCAGGTTTTTTAATTTCACCGTAAGTCCAAGATTTGATCTTTTCAGGACTTGCAAGAGAAATTTTTATACTATTAAAATTTTGTGCATCAGAAATTTCACTAGTTTTAAATATGCTGCTTAAATCTTTTTTCATAATTATTGTACAAATGAGCTCAGTTTATTTTTCCAATTTTTACCTTCTGTTGAAACAAATATAGCTACAGCCTCTATTTCTTTTTCAGTCAATTTATCCTTATATGCTGGCATAACGCCGTAACCATTTGTTACTATGTTTATAACGTGCTCTTTAGATAATTGATTATTACCTCCATCTGCTGCATTTAATATGTGGCAGTTTACACAAGCCTCTTTGTTATAAAAAATATTCTCACCTATATTTATTAAATCCTCTGCGTAAGAAAGATTTGTAAAAAACAAAAATATTAAAAAAACTAATTTTTTCATAATTAGTTAAGCTCCACGTTTAATGCAAGAGATTTTATTTCTTTGACTAGAACATTAAAGGATTCTGGTATACCAGACTCAAAGTTTTCCTCACCTTTGACTATAGTTTCATAAACTTTAACCCTACCAGCAACGTCATCTGATTTCACAGTTAAAATTTCTTGAAGAGTATAAGAAGCACCATAAGCTTCTAGTGCCCACACTTCCATCTCGCCAAATCTCTGACCTCCAAGTTGTGCTTTTCCTCCTAGAGGTTGTTGAGTAACGAGACTGTAAGGACCTGTAGATCTTGCATGTATTTTATCCTCAACTAAGTGGTGGAGTTTTAACATATAAATTGTACCAACAGTTACAGGTCTATCAAATTTCTCACCAGTTCTTCCATCCCAGAGTTCTGTTTGGCCTGATTTAGGTAACTTTGCTAAATCAAGCATCTCAGTCACGTCTCTTTCCTTCGCGCCATCGAATACTGGAGTTGATATAGGTACACCATTCATTAAATTTTCACAAAGATCAGAAAATTCATTCTTAGATAATTTTTCTATTGAATCTCCAAGTATTTCTTGACCATAAACAGATTTCAGAAATTCCTTAATTTTTGAGGTTAACTCTAATTTTTTTTGATTTTCATAAATTAAGGATTTTAGTTTGTCGCCTAACTCTGTACATGCCCAGCCTAAATGAGTTTCTAGAATTTGACCAACGTTCATCCTGCTTGGAACACCTAATGGGTTTAATACAATATCAACGGGTTTACCATTTTGTCTATAAGGCATATCCTCTACTGGCACGATTTTACTAACAACACCTTTGTTTCCATGTCTTCCAGACATTTTGTCTCCAGGTCTCAATCTTCTTTTAATCGCAACAAATACTTTTACCATTTTCATTACACTTGGTAAAAGATCGTCACCTTGTCTAATTTTTAAAACTTTATCTTCAAATCTTTCTTTAATATCCAAACTTGCATTATCGAATTGTTCTTTAAGTTTATTTAAAATTTCATTTTTTTTTGTATCATCTAAATCAATTTTAAAAATATCAGCACTAGATAGGTCAGATATATTTTCTTGATTAATTTCAGTACCTTGATTTAAATTTTTGATTTTTTTAGGTAGCTTAAAGCCAGTTAAAATTTGTAGCGCTCTTTGTTTTATACTTCTATTTAGAATTTCTTCTTCGACTATTCTATCTTGTTGTACTAAATCAATTTCTGCTCTTTCGATAGTAATTGATCTTTCGTCCTTTTCAATTCCATGTCGGTTAAACACTCTTACATCAATTACTGTGCCACCACTACCGCTAGGCATCTTTAATGATGTATCTGTTACATCAATAGCTTTTTCACCAAAAATTGATCTTAATAATTTTTCTTCAGGACCTGAAGCAGTATCACCTTTAGGAGTGACTTTACCAACTAATATATCTCCTGGTTTTACCTCTGCACCTATATAAACAATACCTGACTCGTCTAAGTTTTTTAATGCTTCCTCATTAACATTGGGTATATCTCTTGTTATGTCTTCCTCTCCAAGTTTTGTGTCCCTTGCCATTACCTCATACTCTTCAATATGGACTGAAGTAAATACATCGTCTGTTACACATCTCTCAGAAATTAAAATTGAATCTTCAAAGTTGTAACCTTGCCAAGGCATGAATGCTACTGTTACATTTTTGCCTAATGCTAATTCACCAATTTTAGTAGATGGGCCGTCTGCAATTATATCTCCACTCTTAACCTTGTCACCAACTCTAACTAGTGGTTTTTGGTTAATACAAGTATTTTGGTTCGATCTTTTAAATTTTTGTAGATTGTAAATATCTACACCAGATTTTGAATAATCTGTTTCACTAGTTGCTTTTATTACTATTCTTTTTCCATCAATTTTATCAACTATACCATCTCTTTTTGCTACAATAGTTACTCCAGAATCTAAAGCAACATCGCTTTCTATCCCCGTTCCAACTAGAGGAGATTCTGGTTTAAGCAAAGGCACAGCTTGTCTCATCATATTAGATCCCATTAAAGCTCTATTTGCATCATCGTTCTCTAAAAATGGTATCAATGATGCAGCTACTGAAACTAACTGTTTTGGGGAAACATCAATGTAATCGATATTTTCAGGTTTAGATAATATGAAATTTAAATTTTGTCTGCTTGAAACTAAATCCTCTGTTAATTTTCCATTTTTGTCAATTTTTGAGTTAGCTTGGGCAATTGTATATTTTGTTTCCTCCATTGCTGACAAATATTCTATCTTGTCTTGTACAACGCCTTCAATTACCTTTCTGTATGGTGACTCTATAAAACCATATTTGTTAATTTTTGAGTAAGTTGACAAACTATTAATTAAACCAATATTAGGTCCCTCTGGAGTTTCTATAGGGCATATTCTGCCATAGTGAGTAGGATGAACATCTCTAACTTCAAAACCAGCTCTCTCTCTTGTCAAACCACCAGGGCCTAAAGCAGAAACCCTTCTTTTATGAGTTATTTCAGACAGTGGATTTGTTTGATCCATGAATTGAGAAAGTTGAGAAGTTGCGAAAAAGTCTTTTAATGAAATTGTTAAAGGTTTTGCATTTATTAAATCTTGTGGCATGGCGGACTCTACATCTAAAGTTGTCATTTTTTCTTTAATTGCCCTTTCCATTCTGTAAACACCAATTCTCGCTTGGTTCTCTACAAGCTCGCCCACCGATCTAACTCTTCTATTTCCTAAATGGTCTATGTCATCAACCTCATCTTTACCATCTCTTAGGTCTAACATTTTTTTAATTATTGAAATGATGTCATCGTTTCTTAGTATTGTAATTTTATCTGAGCAGTTAAGATTTAATCTAGAATTTAATTTTACTCTTCCCACATCAGATAAATCATATCTATCTGAACTAAAAAATAAGTTATTAAAAATTTGAGAGGCTATATCAATAGTTGGTGGCTCCCCAGGTCTAAGCACTTTGTAAATTTCATTTATCGCATCATTTTTATTCTCATTTTTGTCATTAAACAATGTTTGTAATAAATAAGGACCTTTATTTATAGAATTTGTATAAGCGGTTTCAATAGTTGTAATATTCTGCTCAATAACTTTATTTACTATAGTTTCATTCAATTCGGTTCCAATTTTAAATGTATCTTCACCTAATATAAATTGTTTAGTTAAATATTTTCCAAATAAAAACTCACTAGATACGATAATTTCTTTCAAACCATCAGAATGTAGCTTTTTTGCTTTTAAATAATTTATTTTTTCACCTTTTTTAATAATTACCTTATTTGATCTTGCATCAATTATTTCCTCAGAAAAATTTTTGGACTTATAGTTTTCAGGGTTAAACTTTGTTTTCCATTTTTTTGATTTACTATCAAAATTATAAACTTCCTTATCATAAAATTCATTTATCATATCGGATTTATTAAATCCTAAAGCTAACAATAATGTTGATACTAAAATTTTCTTTTTTCTATCTACTCTAAAATATAATAAATCTTTGACATCAAATTCAAAATCAAGCCAAGAACCTCTATTAGGAATTACTCTACAATTAAATAATAATTTACCACTAGCATGAGATTTGCCTTTATCATGGTCAAAAAATACACCTGGACTTCTGTGCATTTGATTTACAACAACTCTTTGAACTCCGTTTGTTATAAAAGTTCCACTATTAGTCATCATTGGAACTTCGCCCATATATACTTCTTGCTCTTTGGCAGATAGTATATCTTTAGTATTATTATCTTGGTTTATTTCATAAACAACAAGTCTCAAATTACATTTTAATGCAGACGAATAAGTTAAGCCTCTTTGTATACATTCCTCAACATCAAATTTAGGTTTCTCAAGTTTATAACTCACATATTCGAGAGTTGCTTTATCATTTAAATCCTCAATTGGAAAAATACTCTTAAAAACTCTATCAAAACCTTTTACAAATTGTTGGTCTACATCAGCTTTAAACTCAGTAAGTTCTTTATAAGAGTTTTTTTGAACTTCAATTAGGTTAGGTATAGATAGACCTTCTTTTAATTTTCCGAAATTTTTTCTAATATTTTTCTTTTTAGTAAAAGATAATTGCATCAAGTCCTAACTGTTAATAACTAAATTAACAGCCTATTTAAATTTTATTTACTTAAGTTCTACTTTTGCGCCAGCTGCTTCGAGTTTTTTCTTCATCTCTTCAGCATCTTTTTTGTTTACGCCAGATTTAATTTCTTTAGGTGCTCCTTCAACTAAATCCTTTGCTTCTTTTAAGCCCAATGTCGTAATTGCTCTAACTTCCTTAATTACATTAATTTTTTTGTCTCCTGCTGAAGCTAATACAATTGTAAATTCATCTTTCTCTTCTGCAGGTGCGCCACCAGCTACTGCTCCTGCAGCAGGTGCTGCAACTGCTGCTGCTGCTGTAACTCCCCATTTTTCCTCTAATTGTTTAGATAATTCTGCTGCTTCAACAACAGTAAGGTTCGATAGTTCATCAATGATTTTATTTAGATCTGCCATACTTCTTCCAAGGTTATTTTTTTGATTTTTCGAGCGCTAAAATAGCGATTTTTGAGGCTGGCGCAAGTAAAATACTTGCGATTTTTTGCGCGGGAGACCTCAATATTCCTACTATTTTCGCTCTTGCTTCATCTAAGGATGGCAAAGTAGCAACATTTTGTACTCCAGTAACATCCAAAATATCCTCGCCCATGATTCCACCAAGGATTTTTAGATTAGAATTTTCTTTTGAAAAATTAGTTAATATCTTAGCTGAGGTAATTGCATCAGATGATAAAGCAACAGCTGTAGGACCAGTAAACAATTTGGATAATTCTTTACACCTAGTTTTTTCTAATGCTAATTTGGTAATTCTATTTTTAGTAATTTTGAATTGAATACCATGCTCTCTCATTTTTTTTCTTAATTCATCTAATTGTTTAACGGTTAAACCTTGATAATGAGCGACTATTACTGCTTCAGATTTATCAAACTGAGTAGTCATTTCTTTTATATATGATTGTTTTTTTTCTTTACTTATCATAATTAAAAATTCTTTCCTAATTTCACTTTATAAGCAACTCCCATAGTAGAAGTTACAAAAATATTTCTTATTAAGTCACCTTTAATAGTTAAATTTGACTTTTCTTTCTCAAGAGTATCTAGGACAGTATTAAAATTTTTGATTAAGTTGTCATCAGAAAAAGATTTTTTTCCAAAACTTAATCCTATGTTTCCATCTTTATCATTTTTAAGTTCTATTTGACCAGCTTTAGCGTTTTTAACAGCTGATTTTATATCGTCTGTAACTGTGCCTAATTTAGGATTGGGCATTAGTCCTTTTGGTCCGAGAATTTTACCAAGTTTTGAAAGTTTGAGCATCATAGATGTTGAGCAAATTAATTTTTCAAAATTTAATTCACCATTTTTGATTTTTTCAATTAGATCGTCTCCACCTACTATGTCAGCTCCTGATTCCCTTGCATCTTTTTGTTTATCGTCTTCTACAACAACTGCAACTTTAATATTCTTTCCAGTTCCACTTGGAAGATTTACAGCAGTTCTGATATTAATTTCATTCTTTTTTTGTTTATTATTTATTAAAATACTTAAATCGATAGACTCATCAAATTTAGTAGTGCAATTTTTTTTTACAACTGGAATTAATTTATCTATAGTGTCAGGTTTTTCAATTTTAGTATTCTCAGGTAGTTTTTTAAATCTTTTTGAACTCATTAATCTTTTACCTCTATACCCATAGATCTAGCTGAACCAGCAATAATTTTAACTGCTTCATCAATATCATGAGCGTTAAGATCTTCCATTTTTTTCTTTGCTATTTCCTCAGCTTGTTTTTTTGTTATGGAAGCTACAATATTTCTTCCTGGTTCTTGTGATCCACTTTTAAGTTTTGCTGCTTCTTTAATAAAATGTGAAGCTGGAGGTGACTTTATTACAAAGTCGAATTTTTTATCTTTATAGACAGTTATGATTACTGGGACAGGTTTGCCCATAAAATTTTTAGTTTTATCATTAAATGCTTTGCAGAATTCCATAATGTTAATACCTCTTTGACCTAATGCAGGCCCGACTGGTGGTGCTGGATTAGCCTGACCACCTTTAATTTGTAATTTTACATAACCACTTATTTCTTTTTTTGCCATTAGCTTGCCTTTTCTATTTGGTTAAACTCTAGATCAACTGGTGTTGGTCTACCAAAAATTGATACTGAAACTTTAACTCTAAGTTTGTCCTCGTCTATATCCTCAATTAATCCTGAGAAAGAAGCAAAAGGACCATCAACAACTTGAACCTTTTCACCTACAGAATAATCAATTGTAGATTTAGGTTGTGCAACGCCGTCTTTCATTTGACCTAAAATTTTTTCTATTTCTTTATCAGATACGGGAACTGGAATACCTTTAGTACCTAAAAATCCACTAACTTTTTTAATATTTTTGATCATATGATAAATATTATCATTCATTTCGCTCTTTATTAGCACATATCCTGGAAAATACTTTTTTTTTCTTTGAACTCTTTTACCTCTCTTAACTTCAGTAACATCGTGAGTTGGAACAACTATTTCCTCTATTTTGTCAGATATTTTTGCCTTATCAGCCTCCTCTTTGATTAATTGAGCTACCTTATTTTCAAAGCTTGAGTGTGACTGAACTATGTACCAATTTTTCATTAAAATCCTGTCTTAAGTATTATTCCTAAAATAAATTGGAAAAGTTGGTCTAATAACAAGAAAAAAATAGAGGCTATTATAGCCATAGCTGCTACCATAAGAGTTCCTTGTAAAGTTTCTTTACCAGTAGGCCAAGTAACCTTAAAAGCCTCTTGTTTAACATCTTGCAAAAATTTGATAGGGTTTTTCATAATTTCATTTAATCTGGCAGGAGCGGAGGGACTTGAACCCCCAACCTCCGGTTTTGGAGACCGGCGCTCTACCAATTGAGCTACACTCCTATGGTAGCTTACTTAATTATCTTTGTCACTACTCCTGCACCTACTGTTTTACCACCTTCACGGATAGCAAAATTTAATTTTTCACTCATAGCAATAGGTGTAATTAATTTTACTGTAAACTTAGCATCGTCACCAGGCATTACCATTTCTGTGCCTGAAGGTAGCTCCACTTCTCCAGTGACATCGGTTGTTCTAAAATAAAATTGAGGCCTATATTTAGTGAAGAAAGGTGTATGTCTTCCACCCTCTTCTTTTTTCAAAACATATGCTTGTGCTTCAAATTCAGTGTGTGGAGTAACAGATCCAGGTTTCGCCAAAACTTGTCCTCTCTCTACATCTGTTCTTTCAACACCTCTTAAAAGAGCACCAATGTTATCACCAGCTTCACCAGTATCTAAGATTTTTCTAAACATTTCAACACCAGTACAAACTGTTTTTTTTGTGTCTCTAATTCCAACAATTTCGATTTCTTCACCTGTTTTCACAACACCTTGTTCAACTCTACCAGTTACAACTGTACCTCTTCCCGAAATTGAAAATACGTCCTCCACTGGCATCAAGAAAGGTTTGTCCTTAGGTCTGTCAGGTTGTGGAATATGTTCGTCTACAGCTTTCATTAAGTCCATGATAGCTTTTTTTCCAATTTCTTCATCTTTGCCTTCAACAGCTGCTAAAGCTGAACCCTTGATAATTGGAGTTTTGTCTCCAGGGAACTTATAAGAAGTTAGTAATTCTTTTATCTCTTCTTCCACAAGTTCAATTAACTCTTTATCTTTTACTTGGTCAACTTTGTTTAAAAATACTACAATCGCTGGTACACCAACCTGTCTAGCTAAAAGAATATGTTCTCTAGTTTGAGGCATTGGACCGTCAGCAGCATTTACAACTAAAATTGCACCATCCATTTGTGCTGCTCCTGTGATCATGTTTTTGACATAGTCGGCGTGACCTGGGCAGTCTACATGAGCGTAATGCCTTTTTTCAGTTTCATATTCAACATGAGCAGTTGAAATTGTAATTCCTCTTTCTTTCTCCTCTGGAGCTTTATCAATTTGATCATATGCAGTAAATTGAGCTCCACCAGTCTCCGATAATACTTTTGTTATCGCAGCAGTTAGTGTTGTTTTACCATGGTCTACATGGCCAATTGTACCAATGTTACAATGTGGTTTGGACCTATTAAATTTTTCCTTCGACATTACTATTTTACCTCACTTTAATATTTTTTAATATTTTGGAGCGGGTAAAGGGAATCGAACCCTTACATCCAGCTTGGAAGGCTAGCGTTCTACCATTGAACTACACCCGCGTAACCAAGTTAATACTCCAAGTTATTTAAATCTTCAATAGAATGGTGGAGGGGGAAGGATTCGAACCTTCGAAGACCGAAGTCAACGGGTTTACAGCCCGCCCCATTTGACCGCTTTGGTACCCCTCCTACTGAATAATAGGAGTTGCGTCACCTTGTTCAATTAAAGCTTTAAACAACAGGGGTTTTATATATTTTTATTGAACAAATGCAATATGAGAAATAACAAGAAAATGACTAAAAAATTAAGTAAAATTAAGGAAAATAATGTCAAATTCAAACTTTTATATCGTTGGGAAACATCCAGTTATTGAAGCTTTAAAAAATCCAAATAGAAAAGTAATTAAACTTTTTCTTACCGAAGAAAGCAAAAAAACAATTCATAGGGAAAACAACAGGGTAAATCTTCTTAAGGATATTAAAGTTTATTTCAAAACTAAGAAGGAGCTAGATAAATATTGCAAAAATGAAAATATTTTGCACCAAGGCTATGTTGCAGAAATAGAAAAATTAGAAGAATTATCTTTAAAAGAATTTATTAAATCGAAAAAAAACAAAACCTTTATATGTCTACAAGGGGTTACCGATCCAAGAAATATCGGTTCAATCATCAGAAGCGCTCTGGCATTTAAAATTGACGGCATTATAGTTAAAGAGAGACATTACCCTGAAACAAGCAAGACAATGTATAAAGCAAGTAGTGGAGGTATTGAGTATATGAATATATTTAAAGTATCCAATATTAATACAACTTTAAAGTTTCTTAGAGAAAAAAATTTTTGGGTTTATGGCTTTGACTCTCACGCAAATAAAGATTTTTCAGAGGTTGAATGGAAAGGTGATAATGTTCTTCTATTTGGATCAGAAGGTTTTGGATTTAATGAAAAGACCGAAAAATATGTTGATTATTTTGTAAGAATAAAAATTAATAAAAATTTAGAAAGTTTAAACATATCGAATAGTGCATCAATAGTTTTTTTTCATATAAACAAAGCAAAGAAAAATGTTGATTAGTATTAAATATATTATAAAAAACATTCAATGCCCTTGTAGCTCAGCTGGTAGAGCAATTGATTTGTAATCAATAGGTCCGCGGTTCGAATCCGTGCGGGGGCACCATTAATTTATTTCTCTTCTTAATTGTTCAATTTTTATTTTCTTTTGAAGACTTCGATTAGAATCATACAAAAGATTAAATTTAATTTTCTTATTTGTTTTAATAATTATCCTTTTTGCATTACGTATTTCAATATTATCTGCAACCGCACTAACTGGTCTTTTTAAAGGATTTAAATTTTTAATTTGGACAATAGATTTATCGCTAATAATTTTACCACTCCACCTTCTAGGTCTAAAAGCACTAATTGGAGAGACTGATAACTTTTTTGAATTTAAACTTAATATCGGACCATTAACTGACATATTATATGCGGTACTTCCGGCAGGTGTTGAGACTAAAATTCCATCTGAAATCAGTTTTTTTATAATGTATTTTTTTCCTGAAATAACTTGTAGTGATGCGGCTTGTCTACTTTGTCTTAAAATAGATACTTCATTTATAGCCAAATATTTTTTTGATATTCCATTTTTTGTTATAACTTTCATTTCTAAAGGAAAAATTGATATCATTTTAGCTTTAAATAAATTTTTGATTATATTTTTTGAAGAAAATTTATTCATTAAAAAACCATAGTTACCAGAGTTAATTCCGTAAAAAACTCTTGAACTTTTTATATTTTTCTTCAATGTTTTAAGCATAAATCCGTCTCCTCCAATCACAATAAAAAAATTACTTTTTAATTTATTATTTTTTAATTTTTTTAGTAAAAAAGATTTAATTTTTTGTGATTTAGAATTTTTATCTGATATGATTTTGTTCATCAGTGGTGCCCTCGGCCAGACTCGAACTGGCACTCCCAAAAGGGCAAGGATTTTAAGTCCTTTGTGTCTACCAATTTCACCACGAGGGCATGAGTTATTTTCATGAGTATTTATGCTAATATTTATAATTGAACAAGAGTAATAAGTAAAATTTTTTAATTAACCAGTATTTTTTATTGCTGCTGATATACCTGCAATGCTAGTCATTAAGGCATCACTTAGATAATCGTTATTAATTTTATTGTTATTTTTTTTAGTTAATTTCATCATTACTGTTGCTTGTAAGATATTTAAAACTTCAGAATATACATTCCTTATAATTGCTGGGCCTCTAAAAGCTTTTCTTTGTTTTAAAATTTCAAATGGTGTAATGCTATGATTAAGTTTTTTTAAGGCTTCAAATTGAAATCTGAGTTTCTTACCCACTCTTTTTAGATTGTCGTCCGCTAAATAACCCTCATAAATTTTTGAAATTTCTGGGTCAACTTTTGAGATAACCATATCAAGTAAATCCATAGTCGAATTGAAAAAAGGCCAATTTTTTTCCATATCAATTAAAGTTTTTTTAAATTTTTTAATTGAAGAGTATCTTAATGCTTCGGGGGTTCCTAACCATGCTGGTAACATTAATCTTATTTGTGTCCAAGCAAATACCCAAGGTATTGCTCTAAGACCTTTAATATTATCCAAATTTTTTCTTTTAGAAGGACGAGATCCTATAGATAATTTTCCTAATGCTAAATGAGGAGTAACTGTTTTAAAGTATCTGATGAATTCAGTGCTAGACGTTAAATTTTTTCTATAAGAACTTCTTGATATATCCGACATACTCTCTATCAAGTTTCGCCAATTTTCTTTTGGTTGAGGAGGAGGTATTAATGTGGCTAGCATCACAGAACTTATGTAACTACATAGATTGTATTTAGCTATAGGTTCATAACCATATTTTTGTTGTATTACCTCACCTTGATCTGTAATTCTTATTTTGCCATTAACCGATCCAGGTGGTTGAGATTTAAGAGTAGCCTGTATTGGCCCACCTCCTCTTCCAGCAGAACCGCCTCTTCCATGAAAAAAAGATAATTTTATTTTAAATTTTTTTGACAAAGCTAGAATTTCTTCCTGTAATTTATATTGATGCCAACTTGCACATAGTTTACCTGCATCTTTACTGGAATCTGAATAACCAATCATGATTTCTTGTTCATGATTAATCATATTTCTGTACCACTTTAGTTTGAATAAAGATGACATTATTTTGCTTCCGTTTATTAAGTCATCTAAAGTTTCAAATAAAGGAACTACTCTTAATTTATGTTTTATATTCGCCTCTTTCTGTAGAAGCATGACTGAAAGAATATCAGACGCTGAGGATGTCATAGATATAATATAAGCTCCCAAACATTCTTTAGGTTGACTTGATAAAGCTTTAAAAGTAGACCAAACCTCTAAATTTTCTTTATCTTTAAATTTAAAACTATTAATAAAATTTTTTTCTCTTATCTTTTTGGATAAAAACCCTATTTTTTCTTGCTCCGACCATGAATAATAGTCTTTCTTAAATTTTCTTTTTATTATCTCTGCAATAAGTTTTGTATGTCTAGATGTCTCTTGTCTTATATCTAATCTAGCAAGATTAATTCCAAAACATTTCGCTCTTCTCATTAAATCTAGTAATTCTCCACTTGCAATATTTTCATTTTGAGTTTGTTCCAAAGACTCTCTAACTACTCTTAATGGTTTTAAAATATCTTCTTTTGAAGAAATAAGTTCTTTTTGGTTTAAAGGTTTTTTTTGAACTAAATGGCGCTCTATCATCCTGTGTGTTCTTCTCATTCTGTCTCTAAGTGGTCTTAGATAAACTCTATAAGGTTCATATGATTGACCTGTATATTTTAATATTTTTTTGGAGCATTTTTGCATAGAAAAAGATCTTATTAATTTTGTTAAAGATTTTTCATAGAGTTTTGCTGCTTCCCATCTTGATAAAAGCAAGACTTCCTCAGTAACTTTTGATGTAACGAAAGGATTTCCATCTCTGTCACCACCCATCCATGAACCAAATTCGATAGGATTAAAATTTTTTGGCAAATTTTTTTTCATATTTTTTACAAATATTTCATTAAGTCTCCTGTAAACTTTAGGAATAGTATCCCATAGACTATCTTCTATAATTGCTAATCCCCATCTTGCCTCATCAAAAGGAGATGGTTTGTATCTCTTGAGCTCATCTGTATTCCAGATAATTGTTATTTCATCAAACATTTTTTTGTCTAATAATTTTATTTTAGAGGGATAGTTTTGAAGTAAATTTCTTTGTTCCAATATTTCTGTCAATGTATGGTATTTTTGAATTAAGGTCCTTCTCTTTACCTCAGTTGGATGAGCAGTTAAAACTATGCCAATATTAAGTCTTTTTGCTAAATCAAAAATTTCTTTATTAGAAATATTTTTATTTTTAAAAAAACTTTCAAATATTTCCTCAATAAATATATTTTTATTTTTTTTATCTTTTGAAGAATTCTCAAATTGATCCAGTGTTCTAGAAGCGTCTACTGACTCAGCTAAATTATATAGATTCATAAAATGATTATATGCTCTAGTTAATCTCAGTAAGTCTTTAGGATTTTGTTTTTTAATTTCTTTAGATAGATTTTTGAAAGGATTTTTTTTGTTTTTATTTGCAATATTTGCTTTTGATAAAAGTCTTGTTTTTTCAACTAATTTAAAAAACTTATTTCCTTCTTGCTCTCTTATTACTTTTCCTAAAATATTTCCTAGGTATCTAACATCGTTTCTTAAACTTTTAGTAGGAATTCTTTCATAATAAAGATCTCTTTTTATCATTAAAAAATTTTATTAAATTATTTACTTTTCCCAATCAAATCTTGGAAATGAGTCAAATATTTTAAAAATACCTTCTGACCATTCTTTAGATACTTTTGAAAATTCTTGGTCATTAAGATTTAAGCATTTTTGAGATGCAATTTTATATTCATCTTTTTTATAAACTACAAAGTCTATTGGAGGACCAACTGTTAAATCACTTTTTAATGTAGAGTCCATTGATATTAATGCACATCTTGAAGCATCTCCTATAGATACATCAGGAGTTATAACTCTATCAAGAATTGGTTTACCGTATTTAACTTCTCCAATTACTAAATATGGTTTGCTGTCGGCTGGTTTTATGTAATTACCTTGGGGGTAAATTAAAAACATTTCCATGGGTTTGCCTTTTATTTGTCCGCCGACTATAAAAGTAGATCCTAACAAAACTGTATCAGTGTTCATGCCTTTTGGAGATGAATGTTTTATATTTAAAGAACCAATATATTTAGCAACTTGATCAAAATCTTCACACGTATTTAAATTTTTTTTACCTGAATTATCTTCAAGATCTTTTTCTATTGATTTATATACTGCCTGAGAAGTCCCAAGATTACCTGATGTAACAATTAGAACGGTTCTATCACCAACGTCATATGTAAACATCTTTGAATAAATATTGACATTATCTAATCCTGCATTAGTTCTAGAATCTGAAGCTACAACAATTCCATCTTTTGTTTTTATACCAATACAATATGTCATTGTTTTTTTGATAATTAGTTATATATATACCTCGACTTATATATATACCCCAAATTTTCATAACAGGTATATATAATTTGCACTTAAAATTAGAAAAATATTTATAATAATATACTAAATGACTAGTCTTTGGAAAAACTATGATGCTAAATCATCTTATGATGAGTACTTAACGCCTGAAAGAAAGTTAAGAAAAGAAGCCAAAATTATTTCAAGTATTTTAGATCGACACGGTAAAAAAAAACTACAAGAAATAGATAGAAACTGTATGAGCACTATAGACTCGAGAGGAATAAATTTTAAAGTTTATTCCGCTGATAAAAAAGCTGCAGAAGAGAAAAAATGGCCATTAGATATTATTCCTAGAATTGTTTTAAAAACAAAATGGAATAAAGTTAAAAAAGGATTAATTCAAAGATCAAAGGCATTAAATTTATTCATTGATGATGTATATAATAAAAAAAGGATATTTAAGGACAAAATTATTCCAGAGGATATTGTATTTAAGTCGAAAAATTATTTAAAACAATGTGAAGGATTTAGTCCTAAAAGAAAAATCTGGTCTCATATTTCTGGAATTGATTTAATAAGAAATATTAATGGTGATTTTTTAGTTTTAGAAGATAATTTACAAGTACCATCTGGTGTATCTTACATGCTTGAAAATAGAATGGTGATGAGCCAAGTGTTTCCACAAATATTTACAAGATACAGAGTTTCTCCAATTGGTCACTATTGTAATAGACTTTATCATTGTATGCATGATGCAATACCTTACCAAACAAAAAATCCTCATATGGTTGTTTTAACACCAGGGATTTATAACTCTGCATACTTTGAACATTCATTTTTAGCTCAACAAATGGGAGTGGCACTTGTTGAAGGAAAAGATCTTTATGTTGAAAATGATAAAGTTTTCATGAAAACGATAGGTGGTGGTATTCGAGTGGATTGTATTTATAGAAGACTCAATGATACTTATTTAGATCCAAAATCATTTTTTAAAGGATCCTTAATTGGTGTCCCAGGTTTATTTAAAGCTTACAGAAAAGGAAATGTCGCAATACTAAATGCCCCAGGAACCGGTTTTGCAGATGATAAATTAATTTACTCTTATGTTCCAGAAATAATAAAATACTATCTAGGAGAAGAGCCAAAACTTAAACAAGTTGAAACATTTAGATGTTTTGAAAAACTACAAAGAGATCATGTAATTGAAAATATTGGAAAAATGGTTGTCAAACCTGCAGATGGATCTGGTGGATATGGTATTATGATAGGGCCAAAAGCTAAAATTAAAGAAAGAGAAATGTTTCAGAGAAGAATTAAAGATAATCCAAGAAATTATATTGCCCAGCCATTAGAAGTATTATCAACAACTCCCACTCTTCAAGGTGATTTGTTTGAACCACGACACCAAGATTTAAGACCTTTTATATTATCTGGAAAAGAGACCTATGTTACAATGGGTGGTTTAACGCGTGTTGCTCTTAGAAAAGGAAGCACTATAGTAAATAGTTCCAGAGGTGGTGGTTCTAAAGATACGCTCGTTGTTGATATTTAATGAATGCGAATAATAAAGTTTTAATATTTACAGATTTAGATGGAAGTTTACTAGATAGGGATACTTTTAAGTTCGATAAAATTTTACAATATATTAAAGATTTAATTTCTAAAGGTATTTTTATAATTCCTAATTCTAGTAAGACAAAAAATGAAATAGACAGTTTTAATAAAGACTTAGATGAAGATTTACCTTTTATAGTTGAAAATGGTGCTGCTATTTATAATCTTAACTTAATTAATGCCAGTTTTCCTGAAAAAATTAGTTTAAGCAGAGAGATTAGTGAAATTTTAGATATTTTTAATAATAAAATTTCAAAAAAATATAAATCAAAGTGTAAATTTATTAAAAATTTAACGAGCGATAAACAATTACAAATTTTTGGGCAATCAAAAGAAAAAGTTAAATTAGCGATGAAAAGAGAATACTCTATACCCTTATTATACGATGGATCAAAAGCTGAAAAAGTAGATCTTATTAAGTCTGTAAATAATGCTGGCCTTTCATTACACGAAGGGGGAAGATTGATTAATCTTTGTGATAAAATAAGTAAATCTCAGGCGATGAAACATGTTGTTAAAATATTTAAAAAAATAAGCAAAGAAGAGTTAATTACAGTTGGGGTTGGGGATAATTTCAACGATTTAGATATGCTTAAAAATAGCGATATACCTTGTTTAGTCTTCAATGATAAATTTACAATGGAAAAAATAAATATAAATAATTGTTTAGTATCAAAAAAACCTGCCCCAGAGGGATGGGAAGAGGTAGTCAAATTGGCTCTGGATAAAATAAAATAATGTTAATAGAATATGTTATGGGTGATTTTTCTCAAAATGGTATCGTATCAACACTTCATGATTTTGGAACAAAATCGACAACTGAAATTGAAAAGGATTTACTAAATTTTTCTAAAGAAAGAAAAATGGAATTAATTCTCCCATGTTTATATTCAGAACTAGATGGTTCTGCTCTCACTAATATTATAGATCAAATAAGTAAGACAAAATATTTAAACCACGTCATTATTGGGTTAGATAAAGCCTCAGAAAGCCAAGCTAAAAAAGCTTGGAAATTTTTTAAAAAAATAAATCTTCCTTTCACAATTTTATGGAACGATGGACCTAAGCTTAAAAAATTGGATAGTGAGTTAAAGAAGAAAAATTTAGCACCAAACCAAATGGGTAAAGGTAGAAATGTTTGGTATTGCATAGGTATGTGTATTGCAAGAGATACAGCAAGATCTGTCGCATTACACGATTGTGATATTAAAACTTATGATAGAAGAATGCTTGCTAAATTATTCTATCCAGTTGTAAACCCATTGTTTAACTTTGAGTTTTGTAAGGGTTATTATCCAAGAATTGCAAATAATAAAATGAATGGAAGAGTGGCAAGACTTTTGGTTGGGCCCTTATTGACAGCATTAGAAAAAACCATAGGTCAAAGTGATTATTTAAATTTTATGAAATCATTTAAATATCCTTTAGCAGGTGAATTTTCATTCAGACGTAATGTATTACCAGAATTAAGAATTTCATCAGATTGGGGCATAGAAGTTGGAATTTTGTCAGAAATGCAAAGAAGTTTTTCACCAAATAATATTTGTCAAGTTGATTTAGCGGACGCTTATGATCATAAACATCAGGATCTCTCTATCGATGACGAAACTAAAGGACTTTCAAAAATGTCCATTGATATTATAAAAACATTTATAAAAAAATTAGCTACACAAGGAAACTCATTTAGTAGAGAAACTTTCAGATCTTTAAAAGCAACCTACTACAGATCAGCATTAGATTTGATTGATATTTATAGAAGTGATGCTGCAATGAATGGATTAAAATTTGATTCCCACAAAGAAGAGGAAGCTGTTGAATTATTCGCGGTAAATATTATGAAAGCAGGAGAGGCTTTTTATATAAATCCAATGGACACACCATTTATTCCAACTTGGAGTAGAGTGAAAAGTGCAATACCTGATTTTCTTGTAAGATTAAATGAAGCTGTTAGTGAAGATAATAAAAAATTTATTTAATGTTATCAAGCACAGTAAAAAGTCAGATAAATTCTAAGCTAAAAAATATTTATAGTAAAAAATTTAATAATAAAAATTTACAAATATTTTGTGATGAAATTTTTGAATTAATAAAAATTTCTAATAAAAAAATATTAAAAGCTAAAACCAAAAAATTGATAATATCCGAAGATACTACGGTTGTGATTTGTTATGGTGATAGTGTTTATGAAAATGGAAAAATAAATTCAATTAAGTCATTTAAGAATTTTTATAACAAAAATCTATCAAAGTATTTTAATACAATACATTTTTTACCATTTTATCCCTCAAGTAGTGACAGCGGATTTGCTGTTAAAGATCATTATAAAATTGATAGTAAATTAGGTTCTTGGGCAGATATAAATAATTTTTCAAAAAAAAATAATATTATGGCTGATATTGTTATAAATCATGCCTCTTCGAAGGGATTGTGGTTTAAAAATTTTTTGAGAAATAAATCACCAGGCAAGGATTACTTTTTAAAAGTTAACAAAAAATTTGATATCTCAAAGGTTGTAAGGCCACGGGAAAATAGATTACTTAAGAAGATTCATATATTTAATAAACCTGATTTTATTTGGAGAACATTTAGTTCTGATCAAATAGATTTAAATTTTAAAAATCCAAAAGTGTTGATGCGATTTATCAAAATTATGATCAACTTAGCATGTCATGGAGTTTCAATTTTTAGATTAGATGCAATAGCCTATTTATGGAAAGAAAGTGGCACTAAATGTATAAATCTAAAACAAACTCACGAAATAATAAAATTACTTAGAATAATATGTAACTCATTACAAAATTCCCCTTATTTAATTACTGAAACTAATTTACCTGAAAAAGAAAATTTAAGTTATTTTGGAAAAAAAAATGATGAAGCTAACTGGATATATAATTTTACTTTACCTCCCCTTTTAATTCATGCTTTTCTTTTTGAAGATAGTTCAAAATTAAATCAGTGGATAAAAAAGTTACCATCAACAAATTTAAAAAATAACTATTTTAATTTTATTGCTTCACATGATGGTATAGGAATGAGGCCTGCTGAAGGTTATTTAAACAAGGATACCCTTAATTACTTATTTAAAAGATTAAAGAAAAATGGAGCTCAGCTTTCTTATAGAAAAATAAATAAAGCAGAAAAAAAAGTTTATGAAGTCAACATAACTCTCTTTAACGCTTTCAAAAACACTGATTATGACAAAAAAGGATTATATTCTTTAGAAAGATATGTCTCTGCGCATGCAATAATGTTTTCCATTGAGGGTGTACCAGCTGTTTACTTTAATTCAATATTTGGCAAGGCTAATGATGAATATAAATATGTAATATCTAACAATAAAAGAGACCTTAACAGATATAAATGGAATAAAATAAAATTAGATAGATTTTTAAAAAATAAAAAATCTAAACAAAAAATTTATTACGATCATATTACTAATTTATTAAAAATAAGAAAAAAACAAAAAGCATTCCATCCAAATGCATCTATGCGATGTTTGTCTTTTGGTAAAAAAATACTAGCCTTTAAAAGAGTTAGTTTAGATAAAAAACAAACTATTATTTGTATTACAAATATGTCTTCAAAATCACAAAGTGTTTTATTAGCTAATAATGAAAATAAATATAAAAACCTTTTAAGTAAAAATGTTAATATTATTAGTAAAAGATTAATCTTAAAACCTTCTGAAACAGTTTGGTTATCTAATTAGAAAACAAAAATAACAATCCAATATGAAGTCAATCCTGATACAATTGTTAAAATAACATTCCTTGTAAAAAACCCAATTACCAAAGCAGTTATAGCTCCAAATATTTTTGGATCACTTATATTAACGAAGGCTCCAAAATCATCTAACAAAACGCCGGGAAAAATTATTGATGGGAAAACTACAGATGGTACATAATTTAAAATCTTTCTTAAGTTATCACTAATCATTTCTTTTCTAATTAAAGTAACCATGCTCATTCTTGTAAAATAAGTTAAAATTCCAGCTATAAAAATTGAAGTCCAAGTCATTTTTTTAATTTATTAATTATCATTGCTGCAAAAAGTCCAATAAGTGGTGAAATTATTATGTAAGTTTTGAAGGGAGCATTATAAAAAAAGGTGGCTGCTAACCCTGAAATTAACATAACTAAAACATGATCAAATTTTCTTAACTCATTTACTATTATTGCAATGAAAGTTAGAGGAATTGCAAATTTTAATCCAAGTTCTTCAGGTACAATAGAACCTAAGTAAATTCCCATTATTGTAGATACCTGCCAAATAAACCAAAGTATTATTCCAGAACCAATTAAATGATAATGATTAAATTTCTCAGTTGGATATTTTTTAAAATATTGATTTGAAACTGCAAAACCTTGGTCTACTATAAAATAAGAAATAAAAAGTTTTTTAATTAATGATAATTTTTGTAAGTATTCTGATAATACTGCACCATATAAGAAATGTCTTGAATTTATAACTCCAACAGAGGTAATTGCAATTAATGAAGATGCGCCACCAGATAAAAGTTGTAGAAAAACTATTTGTGAAGCACCACCAAAAATTATTAATGAAGTCGCATAGGTGAATAAGGGACTAAAACCCAACTCAATACCAATTGCACCAAATATAATTCCAAAAGGAAAAACTGATAATAAATGAGGTGCTACATCTTTTATTCCAATTTTAAAAATTTCGTACTTTGAACGCATTTAAAAATTTCTAAGAGCTTTTTCTAAATATTTGATATCTAATTTACAGTCTTTGTATCCTTGTTTAATCACATCAAGATACCTTTTGCTCGGGTAAATGAATAAACTCTTTTTAACCATGCTGTATGCCATAATTTTTTGAGTATCATCACCAAAATATATTTTTTTATATAAAATTGGAAAATCCTCATAAATATCAAGTTTTTTTTCATCTGATTTAGATATTTCATAAAGACCACCTTGTATTGAATAATTTTTTTTACTTTCTATATCTGCAACACCATATTTGCTTCTGAATGTAAGTCTAAAATTTTTGATTTCAAATTTCTTGATGTATTTAGAATCTTTACATCTTTTTTTCATTTGAAAATGATTTAGGTTACTACCGTAAGCAAAATATAACATTTTGATTTAAACTATTTGAATTTCTTTATCTTTAACAAATTTAATTATTTCTGATTTACAAAATTCAATTTTGTTTTTATCTGTTGATCTAAGAACTATTGCTACTCCAAGCTTACCTGCTTTAAAAAAGGGATAGCTTCCAATTTCAACATCAGTATTTTTATTTTGTACATCAGTTAATGATTTTGCTATTTCACTTTCTACAGTCCGTAAGTTTATTGTTTCGCTTAATATGGGTTCGCCACCTGTTATTTTATTTGTTAAACTACCAAGCATCGACTGCATTATCGATGGTACTCCAGGTAAACAAAAAACATTTTCTACATAAAAACCTGGTGATCCACTTGATGGGTTGTATATCAAATTGGCTGTTACAGGCATTTTTGCCATTTTTTGACGGCCGTCATTGAATTCACCTGGTTTATAATAACTTTCTAAAATTGAATATGCCTCTTTGTGAAAACCGTACTCTATATCAAAAGCTTTTGAAATTGACTCTGCTGTTATGTCATCATGTGTTGGACCAATTCCACCAGTAGTGAATACATAATCATAAGTTTTACGATATTGATTAACAGTATTTATAATTGTTAGTTCATCATCTGGTATAATTTTAACTTCTTTGACTTTTACTCCTAAAGAGTTTAGCCATGTAGCAAGCGTACTTGTATTGATATCTTTAGTTCTACCAGATAGTACTTCGTTACCAATAATTATAATTCCAGCAATTATTTCTTTCTTATTTGACATATACAAATATAAATTAAATATTATGAAATTTACCAATACTTTAATTAAAGGCAAATTAATCAAGCGATATAAAAGATTTTTTACAGATATAAAAGTAAATAATTCAATTGTTACAGCTCATTGTCCTAACACAGGTTCCATGAAAGGTCTTTTAGATAAAGATAATACAGTATTTTTGTCTAAAAATGATGATCCAAAAAGAAAACTGAAATTCACTTTAGAAATTATAGAGGCAAATAAAAAATTAGTTGGAGTAAATACTCACAGAGCAAATAAAATTGTTGCTGATGGGTTAAACAATGGATTGATCAATGAATTTAAATCCATCAAAAATATTAAACCTGAATTTAAGTTTTCAAGTGATACTAGGTTCGATTTTTTATGTGATAAGAATATAATTGAAGTAAAAAACGTTACTCTTTTGAGAGATCAAAAAATAGCTGAATTTCCTGATGCTGTTACTGAAAGAGGCACCAAACATCTAAAAAAGTTAATCGAAGCTTTAAAACAAGGCTACAAACCATTTGTCTTATTTTTAACTCAAATACAAGGTATTAATAACTTTAAAATAGCTAAAGATATAGATTTAAATTATTACAAAAATTATTTAATAGCTAAAAAGAGTGGCGTGAAGTTTTTAGCCTATAGATGTTTATTGAGTAACAAAGAAATTAAAATTGAAAAAAAAATAAATATTATTGATGAATAATTATTTAGAGAAATTTGAAAAAATGAGAAAAGCGGGGTCACTTGCATCTAGTACCCTGGACATGATTACAGATTATATTAAACCTGGTTTAAGCACTAATAAAATAGATGAGTTGTGTTATGAGTTTATCAAAGATAATGGCGGCCACTCTGCCCCACTTTATTATCGTGGTTTTAATAAATCTATATGCACATCATTAAATCATGTTGTATGTCATGGAATACCTGGTGAGAGAGTTTTGGAAGATGGAGATATATTAAATATCGATGTGACTGCAATACTTCACAATCATTATGGTGATACAAGTCGAATGTATACAGTAGGAAAACCTTCGGTTAAATCAATGAATTTAATTAATGTTACTTATGAGTCTTTAATGAAATCAATTGAAATTTTAAAACCTGGGAAAAAATTAGGTGACATTGGTCATGAAATACAAACTCATGTGGAAAAAGCAGGTTTTAGTGTTGTAAGAGATTTTTGTGGACATGGTATAGGTGATGTATTTCACCAAAGTCCAAATGTATTACATTATGGAAAAAAGGATACAGGACCTGAATTACAACCTGGGATGACATTTACTATAGAGCCAATGATTAATGCTGGTAAATATGAGGTTAAAATTTTAAATGATGGATGGACGGCCGTAACTAAAGATAAAGCTTTATCTGCGCAATTCGAACATACAGTTGGTATAACTGATAATGGATATGAAATTTTTACAGAATCTGTTAAAAACTTAAAGAGGCCTCCTTATAATTAATGATATCTAGATATTCCAGAAAAGAACTCACAAGTATTTGGTCTGAAGAGAATAAGTATAAAATTTGGCTTGATGTAGAAATAGCAGCAGCACAAGCAATGGAAAAGCTTGGTCAAATACCTAGAGGTGTATCATCAATTGTAAGAAAAAAAGCAAAAATTAATGTAAAAAGAATTCATCAAATTGAAAGTCAGGTTAAACATGATGTAATTGCTTTTTTAACTTCTGTTACTGAAAAAGCCGGTATAAAAGCAAGATATCTCCATCAAGGTATGACTTCATCTGATGTTTTAGATACTAGTTTTAATATACAATTAGTTCAGTCTGGTAAAATAATTCTTAAAGACTTAGATCAAATTTTAAAAGTTTTAAAAAAACAAGCTAAGAAATACAAATTCACACCTTGTATGGGTAGAAGTCACGGTATTCATGCAGAGCCTATTACATTTGGTTTAAAGTTATCATCTTATTATGCAGAATTTAAAAGAAATAAAAAAAGATTAGAATTAGCAATTGAGGAGGTATCTACATGCGCAATATCAGGTGCTGTTGGCACTTTTGCAAATATTAATCCAAGTGTTGAAAAACATGTTGCAAAAAAACTAGGTTTAAAAATTGAACCGGTTTCAACTCAAGTAATTCCTCGAGACAGACATGCATTTTATTTTTCAGTACTTGGAATAATAGCAGGATCTATTGAGAGAGTTGCAACGGAAATAAGACATTTACAAAGAACTGAAGTTTATGAGTTACAAGAATATTTTTCAAAAAAACAAAAAGGTTCATCAGCTATGCCTCACAAAAAAAACCCAATCTTAAGTGAAAATTTAACTGGCCTAGCTAGAATGGTTAGAAGCTCTGTTGTGCCAGCACTTGAAAATATTGCTTTATGGCATGAAAGAGACATTTCACATTCAAGTGTTGAGAGAAATATAGGGCCTGATGCAAATATAACTTTAGATTTTGCATTGGTAAGACTTGCAAACATATTGGATAACATGATTGTTTACCCAAAAAAGATGCTGCAAAATTTGAATATCACAAAGGGCCTAATTTTTTCCCAAGAACTAATGTTAGAGCTTACGAAAACTGGTTTATCAAGAGAAAAGTCATACAGAATGGTTCAAAATTATGCAAAAAAATGCTTTGATGAAAATTTAGATCTGTTTAATGTTATACAGTCTGATAAATATATAATGAGCAAAATTCCATCTAAAAAACTTAAAACTATTTTCAGTTATTCTAAACATTTTAAAAATGTGAATTTAATTTTTAGAAGAGTGTTTAAATAATGAAAAAAGGTAAAAAACTTTACGAAGGTAAGGCAAAAATAATTTACGCAACTCCTGACAAAAATTATGTAATTCAATATTTTAAGGATGATGCTACTGCTTTTAATAATCAAAAAAGATCTGTAATAGATGGCAAGGGTGTATTAAACAATAGAATATCTGAACATATATTAAAAAATTTATCTCAAATTGGTATTAAAAATCATTTAGTGAAAAGATTAAATATGAGAGAACAATTAATAAAGTTTGTGGATATTTTACCAATTGAATTCATCGTAAGAAATATTGCAACGGGCTCTCTTACTAAAAGACTTGGTATAGTTGAGGGGACAGTTTTAAATGATCCATTAATTGAATACTGTTTGAAAAATGATGACTTAGGAGATCCATTAATTTCAAGAGAGCATATTTATGCTTTTAATTGGGCAAAAAAAAATGAAATAGAAAAAATTAACAAACAACTACTTAGAATTAATGATTTTTTAATCGGTTTATTTAGAGGAGTTGGTATCAAGTTAGTAGACTTTAAAGTTGAATTTGGAAAGGTAAGAAACTCAAGTAGAAATGAAATTATTCTAGCGGATGAAATAAGTCCTGATACATGTAGATTGTGGGATGCCAAAAGCGAAAAAAAATTAGATAAAGATAGATTCAGAAAAGATCTTGGAAATTTAATTCAAGCTTACAAAGAGGTCGCATCCAGACTTGGGATTTTATATGAAGAATCAAATATAAGAGAAGTAAATTTCAAAAAACCAAAAGCTGTTAAATTAAAAAAAAATAAATGAAAATCAAAGTAATCGTTACACCAAAAAATGGTGTTCTAGATCCACAAGGTAAAGCTATACAACAGACATTAAATAGCATGAATTTCATAGATGTGAGTGAAGTTAGACAAGGAAAATACTTTGAAATTGAAACAGATTTAAAAGATGAGAAAGATGCAAAAAAAAATGTTGAGGATATGTGTAAAAAGCTCTTAGCAAATCTTGTGATTGAGGATTACAAAATCTTATAAATGAAGTCATCTGTTATTATATTTCCAGGATCTAATTGTGATAGAGATATGGATGTAGCTCTAAAAAAATTTGGATTTAAAAATAAAATGGTATGGCACAATGATAATGTAATACCAAAATCAGATTTAGTTGTTTTACCAGGCGGTTTTTCGTATGGAGATTATTTGCGATGTGGAAGTATTGCTGCAAAGTCAAACATAATAAATTCAGTTATAGAATTCGCTAATAAAGGTGGTCTGGTTATTGGTATATGTAATGGTTTCCAAATTTTAATAGAAACTGGTCTTGTTACCGGAGCTTTATTAAGAAATAAATATTTAAAATTTATTTGCAAAAATATTTTTGTAAAAACAAATAAGGCACATAATAAATATTTTAATAAAATTAAAAAAGATATTCTCGAACTACATATAGCTCATAATGATGGTAATTATTTCTGTTCACAAGATGATTTAAAATCAATACAAGATAATGATCAAATTGCAGTCAGATATTGTGATAGTAATGGAGAAATATCAGAAAATTCTAATCCAAATGGATCAATTCAAAATATAGCTGGTGTCTTTAATGAAAAGAAAAATATTTTGGGTATGATGCCTCATCCAGAGCGTGTTATTGATAGTTGTTTATCAAGTAATGATGGATCTTATTTTTTTGAAAATCTTTTGAGTAATATGAAATGATTGAAGTAAATGAAAAAATTGCAATAGATCACGGTCTAAAAAAAGATGAATATAAAAAGATATGTGAACTTTTAAAAAGAAATCCAAACCTAACAGAATTGGGAATTTTTTCTGCAATGTGGAATGAACATTGCTCATATAAATCATCAAAAAAACATTTAAAGAAACTTAACACAAAAGGTAAAAAAGTTATTCAAGGTCCTGGAGAAAATGCAGGTGTTATCGATATTGGTGATGATGATGCAATAGTATTTAAAATTGAAAGTCATAATCACCCTTCATTTATTGAACCTTATCAAGGAGCAGCGACAGGTGTTGGGGGAATTCTTAGAGATGTTTTTACAATGGGAGCGCGTCCAATAGCTAATTTAAATTCTATTCATTTTGGTTCCCCTTCTAATAAAAAAACAAAAAGTCTTTTAAGGGGGGTGGTTCAAGGAATTGGTGGATACGGTAATTGTATAGGTGTACCAACTATTGCTGGCCAAACAAGTTTTGATGAGTCTTATAATGGTAATATTCTTGTTAACGCAATGACACTCGGTCTAGTTAAAAAAAATAAAATTTTTTACTCCAAGGCGGCTGGACTAAACAAGCCAGTTATTTATGTTGGTTCAAAAACTGGAAGAGATGGAATCCATGGTGCAAGTATGGCTTCAGCAAAATTTGACGATAAAATTGAGGAAAAAAAACCTACAGTTCAAGTAGGTGATCCGTTTACGGAAAAATTATTATTAGAAGCATGTCTTGAGCTAATGCGAGATGACTCAATTATTGCAATCCAAGATATGGGTGCAGCTGGCCTCACTTCCTCAAGTGTTGAAATGGCCTCAAAAGGAAAACTTGGTATTGAATTACATTTAGATAAGGTTCCATGTCGTGAGGAAAGCATGTCTCCATATGAAATCATGTTATCAGAAAGTCAAGAAAGAATGTTGATAGTGCTTGAAAATGGCAAAGAAAAGAAAGCTAAAGAAATTTTTGATAAATGGAATTTAGATTTTTCTGTAATTGGAAAAACAACAAACTCAAAAAATATTGAGCTGTATTTTGAAAAAAATAAAGTTGCAAATATTCCAATTGATTTACTTTCAGAAGAAGCTCCTGAATATGATAGAAAATGGAAGAAAAGTAAATTACCTCAAAAAATTAAGTTTACAAAAAAAGATTTTAAAAATTTAAAAATTACTGATGTACTTAAAAAAATATTATCAAGTCCAAATGTTTGTTCAAAAGAATGGATCTGGGAACAATATGATCATACTGTGATGGGTGATACAATTCAAAAACCTGGTGGTGATGCTGGTGTAGTAAGAGTTCATGGGAGTGAAAAAGCTATTGCTGCTACAGTAGACTCTTCAGCATCTTATTGTTATGCACATCCATTAAGTGGTGGTAAGCAAATAGTATGTGAAACATGGAGAAATCTAATATGTGTAGGTGCCGAACCAATAGCTATAACTAATTGTTTGAATTTTGGAAATCCTGAAAAACCTGAAAATATGGGTGAGTTTGTAGAATGTGTAGAGGGTTTAAATGAGGCTAGTAAATATTTAAACTTTCCCGTCGTATCTGGAAATGTTTCTTTTTATAATGAAACTAAGGACAAGGGTATTAAACCAACACCTACTATCGGTGGAGTAGGATTAATTAAAAATTATAAAGACATGATAACAATGGATTTAAAAGAAACTGGAAATTTAATTCTTGTAGTTGGAAAAACTGAAGGTCATTTAGATCAAAGTATTTTTGCAAAAGAAGTTTTGAATGAGAAAAAAGGACCACCTCCGGAAATAAATCTTTTTAATGAAAAAAATAATGGGGAAACGGTTTTGAAATTAATTAAAGATAAGTTGATTAGGTCAGCTCATGATGTATCTCTTGGTGGAATAATGACAGGAATTGCAAAGATGTGTATTAAAGGAAAAAAGGGTATAAATTTTTATAAGTATAAAGGGCTTATAGATAAATTTGAGTTCTTCTTTTCTGAAGATCAGGGTAGATATATTATTGAAGTTAAAAAGGAAAATGTCGATAATGTTAAAAAAATACTTGATAAAAATTCAAACCATTATGATCTAATTGGTGAGGTAATTGAGGGTAATATTTCAATAAATGATGAGCCAACTTTATCAGTAGACAAATTAGCAGATTACAATAAAGATTGGCTAAATAACTATATGGTAAATTAATGGCGATGAATTTAAAAGAAATTGAGAGCATGATTAAAGAGGCGCTGCCTGATGCTATAATAGATATTCAAGACTTAGCTGGTGATGGAAACCACTATTCAGCAACAATTACCTCTTCAGCATTTAATGGTAAAAGTAAAATTGAGCAACACAAAATGATTTACAATTCCTTAAAAGGTAAGATGGGAAATGAATTGCATGCTCTAGCTTTAAAAACAAAGGAAAAAAATGGACCAACAAATTAAAGAATTAATTGAAAATAATATAAATACAAATGAAGTCTGCTTGTTTATGAAAGGCACACCTGATGCACCTGAGTGTGGTTTTTCAATGGCTGTTGCAAATATGTTAAAAATTTTAGAAGTTAATTTTAAAAGTGTTAATGTACTTAGCGATCAAAATATTAGAGAGGGTATAAAAAAGTTTAGTGAATGGCCAACTGTTCCACAATTATATGTTAAAAAAGAATTTGTTGGTGGTTGTGATATTGTCAAAGAGATGTTTGAAAACGGAGAGCTTAAAAAGCTTTTTGAAGATAAACAAATTAAATATAAAAAATAATTTTATCTAGAGTAATATTCAATAACTAAGTTAGGTTCCATAACCACTGGATAAGGAACTTCTTCAAATTTTGGCGTTCTAACAAATTTAATTTTTCTATTTTTCTCATCAACTTGTAAATACTCGGGCGTTTCTCTCTCTTTACTTGCTAGCGCTATATCGATGATTGCAAGTTGTTTTGATTTATCTCTTATTTCTACAGTGTCTTCATCTCTTAACTGATAACTTGATATATTAACTTTCTTACCATTTACTCTGACGTGACCATGATTAATAAATTGTCTTGATGAAAAAATTGTTGTTGAAAATTTAGCTCTGTAAACAACTGAGTCTAATCTTCTCTCTAATAAACCTATTAAGTTTTCAGCAGTATCACCTTTTTTCATAATGGCTTTTCTATACATATTTCTAAATTGTCTCTCATTTAAATTTCCGTAATAAGATTTTAGTTTTTGTTTTGCTTGAAGTTGAATACCATAATCTGATGGTTTTGAATTTTTAGTTTGGCCATGTTGTCCAGGAGGGTAAGCTCTTTTGTTGAATGGACTTTTAGGTCTTCCCCAAAGGTTGACTTTTAATCTTCTATCAACTTTATGTTTAGATTTTAATCTTTTTGTCATTAATTACTGGGTCTTATAAAGATACATAAAATTTTGTCAATCAGCGTTTTTTTCCTAAACTTGCAAATACACTCGATAAAATACGTGTTTCTTTATCTGATAATTCCATTTTGTAAAAAATATTTCTTAAATTTTCAAGCATTATAGGTTTCTTTTCTTTTTGTTTAAAAAAATTTATTTGATTGAGATGTTTTATACAAAGATTTGTCATTGCTAAAATTTCTTTTTTAGACGCTGCTTTAAACTTTTTAGTTTTTTTTGGTTTAAATTTTTCTTTAGATAATAAATTTGAAATGTATTGTGCTATAATTATAAGGCTATGAGATAAATTTAATGATTTAAAATTTTTATCAGTAGAAATACTTAGAGTATAATTTGTATAGGTTATTTCATTATTTGATAAACCAGATGCCTCTGAACCAAACAAAAATCCTACTTTTTTTTTGAAATTTATTTTTATTAAATCTTTTAATTCTATATGTTTAATATTCTTGTTTCTAATTCTTGCAGATGTTGCAATCAAAATATCAATCTGTCCAACTACATTTTCAAGGTTTTTATATACTTTACTTTTTTTAATGATATCTTTTGCTCCAACTGATGTAGCTATTATTTTATCATTAGGAAATAAAGGTTTAGGGTCTATTAATACAAGTTTATTAAAACCAAAATTTTTTATTCCTCTTGCACATGCTCCTATATTTTCTGAAAGCTGAGGCTTATGTAAAATAAAAGTAACATTGCCTTTAGCCATAAGTTATTTAATTCCGTGATTTCTATTATAACTAGATGGTTTTGAAAAACTTATCCCGTCTAAATATTTTTTATCAACACCCCAAATAGATACTTTTAAAGGATAGCATTTAGCAACATCAGATGAATGTTCTGAACCACAATCTCCACCTGGGCATGCAGATAAAGCACCTAATAAATTTGTTTCTGCAAAAAACTCCAAATAATCTCCGGGTCTTACTGGGCTTGATTTCATAAAATATTGTTTTGTATCATTAGTAAAACCAGTGAGCATAAAAACATTTAATACATCATGAACTATCTTTTCGGCCTCATCTAATTTAATATTTTTTTCTTTTACCAAAGCTCTAGTTAAATTTGAGTGACAGCAATAATGGTAATCTTTATCTGAAATTAGCTTAGATGTATAAGGATCACATCTTGTGCCTATAACATCATGGACTGAACCTCCGTCTTTATCATAACCATACCAGTCTAAAGTATCCCATGTTATTGTAGCTAGAGACCTAAGATAAGGGAAACTACTGAACATTTTATCACCTACTGAAATATGAGTTCCATATAACGCTCTAGTCTTACCAGAATAAAATTTTTCATCTAAATTTTCATCATTAAATAGATTAAGATCGCCAACCTGTGGACCTTCAACGCTTTCTACCCTAAAAAAATTACCTGATTTAACATTAAATGTTTTAGCATCTCTTGGTGGTACTATAACCTCATCAATTTGTTTAAGGTGTTTTCTCGCTTCATGTAATATTTTAAGATTATTGTTTATTTTATCATTTGGGTAACAAACAATAGGCTCGGCACCTACTCTATTTTTAAAATCTTTAGGTTTCTCAGAAAACTTTTTTATTTTCATCTATTTGCTTGCGGGAGCTTTGTCTTTAAACAACTTAAAATCAAGACTATCGATTAAAGCTTTAAAAGATGCATCAATTATGTTTGGTGAAACACCTATAGTGAACCAATTCTTTCCTTGGGAGTCAGTACTCTCAATCGATACTCTAGTAGTAGCTTCTGTGCCTGTGTTTAAAATTCTAACCTTATAATCAACAAGTTTGAGATCTTTTAAATATTTGGAATATTTTTCTAGTTTTGTTACATTGTTTCTTATGGCATTATCGAGTGCGTGAACAGGTCCATTGCCTTCGCCTTCACAAATAATTTGCTCACCATCAACTTCTAGTTTTGCTTTTGCTTTGGAAATAATTTGTTCTTGCTTATTTTTTGATACAGATACATCGTATTCTTTAATAGAAATATATCTTGGTATTTCGCCCATAACTCTTCGAGCTAATAATTCAAAAGATGCATCAGCACCATCATAGCTGTAACCTATAAACTCTCTATCTTTTACTTCCTCAAGTAATTTTTTTATTTTTGGATCATTTTCTTCAATTACAATTCCTATAGTTTTTAGTCTTGATAGGATATTGGATTTACCTGACTGGTCTGAGACAACAATATTTCTATTATTACCTACATCCTCTGGATCTATATGTTCATAAGTTTTGGGATCCTTTTGAACTGCTGACACGTGTAAACCGCCTTTGTGAGAAAATGCTGCAGCTCCAACATATGGTAAATGTTTGTTTGGTTTTCTATTTAATATCTCATCAAGCAATCTAGAACATTGAGTTATATGTTTTATATTTTTTTCTTTAATGTTTATATCAAATTTATCTGATAATTCTTTTTTAAGATGAAATGTTGGAATAATTGACATTAAGTTTGCGTTGCCACATCTTTCACCTAAACCATTTATTGTTCCTTGAATTTGTCTTGCTCCAGATAATACAGCTGCAATTGAATTGGCCACGGCGTTACCTGTATCATTATGCGCGTGTATTCCTAAGTTTTCGCCAGGAATATGTTCTGATACTTCCTTAACTATTTTAGTTACCTCATGAGGAAGTGTTCCTCCATTTGTGTCACAAAGCACAATCCATTTAGCTCCATTGTCATAAGCAGCTTTAACACATGCTAATGCATACTTTGGATTACATTTATAACCATCAAAAAAATGTTCAGCATCAAACATAAACTCTTTATTATTTTTAACAAAATGTTTTGTAGTTTCTTTTATGTTTTCTAAGTTTTCTTCGTTTGAAATTCCTAATGCCACATCAACATGGAAATCCCATGACTTTCCTACTACACAAACTGCATTTGTATTTGAATTAAGTATTGCAGATAATCCAGGATCATTTTCCGCACTTCTACCTGCTTTCTTAGTCATTCCAAAAGCTGTAAAAGTAGAATTTTTAAGATTTAAACCTTTTTGGAAAAATTCAGTATCTGATGGATTTGCACCAGGCCAGCCACCTTCAATATAATCTACACCTAAATTATCTAATGCGTGTGCTATTTTTGTTTTTTCATCAATAGAAAAGTGTACGCCTTGAGTTTGTGCACCATCTCTCAACGTTGTATCAAATATATATAGTCTTTCTTTAGTCATTTTATTTTCCAGGTTGTTTTATCATCTTTATCTTCAATTAAAACACCTTTGTCTAAAAGCTCATTTCTTATTTTATCAGCTAATTCGTAATTTTTATTGTCTCTTGCTTTGTTCCTATCTTTTATCTTTTGTAAAATTTCTTCCTCTGAAATTTCTAAAATATTTTTTTTGAACTCTAGCCATTTTGATTTTGGCTCAATTAAAAGACCTATAAAATTACATGCCATTGTAAAAATTTCTTTATCTTTATCTGATCCTTTTGAAGCTTTATCGTATAATTTATGAATATTGCTTATATAGCCAGGTGTATTTATATCGTCATAAAGAGGATTTAAATCCTCATCTGGTATTAAAACTTTCCCTTCTGGTTTCTTTTGATGCTCATACCATTTATCTAAAGTTTTTTGTGACTGTAATAATAAATCGTCACTCCAATCCATTGCTTGTTTATAATGTGTTGACATTAGTGCTAATCTTACAACTTGCCCGTTATACTTTTTATAAAAATCCTTTATCTTATAAATATTCCCCAAAGACTTGGACATTTTTTCATTTGAAACTGTAATAAAACCATTATGTATCCAAAAATTAGAGAGACTTTTATTGTCATTAGCACAACGTGATTGGGCTATCTCATTTTCGTGATGAGGGAATAACAAGTCTCTTCCGCCTCCATGTATATCAAAAGTATCCCCAAGATATTTTTTTGACATTGCAGAACATTCTATATGCCAGCCTGGTCTACCTCTGCCCCATGGAGAGTCCCATCCTGGCTCTTCCTTCAAAGATGGTTTCCATAAAACAAAATCTTCAGGCCTTTTTTTATTTTCTGAAACTTCAACTCGTGCCCCTGCAAAGAGTTGATCGACATTTTTGTTTGATAATTTTCCATAATCTTTAAAACTCGATACGTCAAAATAAACGTGAGAGTTATTTTCATATGCATTATTTTTTTTAATTAAAATTTTTATCATATCAATCATTAAAGGGATATTTTCAGTTGCTTTTGGTTCAAAAGATGGTTTTTCACAATTTAAATAATCACAATCCTCATTAAATCGTTTTGTAATATCTGTAGTTAGCTTATTTATTAATATTTTTTTTTGTTTTGCACCCTCAATAATCTTATCATCAACATCGGTAATATTTCTAACATATACAACTGAGGAATTTCCAAATTTACATTTAAGAATTTTAAATAAAATATCAAATACAACAAGGGGTCTTGCATTACCTATATGTGGGTCATCATATACTGTTGGTCCACAAACATACATTCTAACTTTTTTAGGATTTATTGGTTTGAATTTTTCTTTTCTACCACCCAAACTATTGCTTAAATAAATGTCTCTATTCATTAATTCCAATTTCTAAATCCACTTGTTAGCGGAAATCTTCTGTCTCTTCCAAAAGCTTTATTGGTTACTTTGGGTCCAGGTGCTGCTTGAAATCTTTTATATTCTGATTTTGCTAAAAGTTTAGCTGTTTTTTCAACAACATTTCTATCAAAACCTTTTGTAACAATTTTTTCAACCGAGATTTCCTCTTCTACAAGTCCTTTTAGAATTTCATCAAGAACATTATACTCAGGCAAACTATCTGTATCTTTTTGATTATCTCTTAACTCAGCAGTTGGTTCTTTTTTAATTATATTATTCGGTATAACTTTTCCTTTTGGTCCTTTAAATAAATCTGAAAAGTTTTTATTTCTCCATTCACAAAGTTTAAAGACATCAGTTTTCCAAACATCTTTTATTGGTGCAAACCCTCCACACATATCACCATATAAAGTTGAATAACCGACAGCATACTCTGATTTATTTCCTGTTGCTAATACCATGTATCCATATCTATTAGATAATGCCATAAGCAAAAGACCTCTAAGTCTTGATTGAATATTTTCCTCAGTGATACCTGCTGTAAAATTCGGCCCTTTAAAGTCTCCTAAAATCTCATCTACTGTTTTCATTGCTTCACTAATTTTTAAATTGGAATATTTTATATTTAATAAGGTAGCTACATCTTTTGCATCTTTTAAACTTTCTTCACCAGTATAAGGACTTGGTAACATTATTGCCTGAACAAATTTTGATCCAAATGCATCTGTTGCAAGAGCTGCAACTAAAGCAGAGTCCACTCCTCCTGATAGTCCTAAAACTACTCCTGAAAATTTATTATTTTTCACATAGTCTCTCAAACCTAAAACTAATGCCTTATATAATCTTTCAGATTGAGAAGAATTTTCTTTTAAATTTCCATACCCTATCCATTTACCGTTATTTTTACTAAAATTAATTATTGAGATATCTTCTTTAAATTCTTCAAGACTAGAAAATTTTTTTCCATCATAGTTTAAAGAAAATGATGATCCATCAAATATCAGCTCATCTTGTCCTCCAGTTCTATTTAAATACACTATTGGAAGTTTTGTCTCTTTTACTCTACTTAATGCAACATCATTTCTTTCATCATACTTAGATATTGTAAAAGGAGATGCATTTATAGCGATTAAAATTTCTGCACCAGATTGAGAAAGTTTTTTTAAAACTGTTTCTTTCCATATATCTTCACAAATTGGTAAACCAAAATTAACACCTTTTATTTTTACGCAATTTTCCAAGACACCTTTTTCAAATATTCTTTGCTCATCAAACACACCTGTGTTGGGTAATTCGTATTTATCTTTTACTGATATAATCTCGCCTTTTTCTATTACAAATACTGAATTTCTTATTGCACCAGCTTTTTTTCTGGGTGCCCCAACAATTATTGCAGACTTATTGTCAATGGTAATTTTTGCAAGGTTGTTTATTTCTTTTTCTACAAGATCTAAAAAATCCTCTCTTAAAACCAAGTCATCTATTGGATATCCAGAAATATATAATTCTGGAGCAACTAAAATATCAATATCTTCATCTAGTTTTGATCTAACATCTATTAACTTTTTTGTATTTCCAATTACATCTCCCACAAGTGGGTTTAACTGAGCTAGTGCAATTTTTAATTTTGTTACCATAATCTACGTATATTCTTTTTTCATTATTATTGTATAGAATTAATAGTCATACCTAATCAATCTAAGAAATTAGGCTCTTAAGAAGCCGCTCTAATAATATTTTTTGCGTAATTTGAATTTTTCTTAATTTCATCAGATATTAAGAACGCTAATTCTAGGGCCTGATCTGCATTTAACCTTGGGTCACAATGTGTGTGGTATCTACTTGACAGATCTTGGTCTGAAATATTTTTTGCACCACCAGTGCATTCTGTTACATTTTGGCCAGTCATTTCAATATGTAAGCCTCCAGCATAAGAACCTTCACTTTGATGAACCTCAAAAACATTTTTTACTTCTTTTACCACATTATTGAAAGGTCTTGTCTTAAATCCTGTTGTAGAGACTAAAGTATTACCATGCATTGGATCACATGACCAAACAACATTTAACCCCTCTTTTTTAATTCCTCTGATAAGTTTTGGTAAAAACTTTTCAACTTTATCGTGACCATATCTTGAGATTAAAGTAATTTTACCTTTTTCATTTTTAGGATTCAAAACCTCACAAATTTTAGCTATTTCATCTGCTTTTGAGGTTGGTCCACATTTAATTCCGATTGGATTTTCTATCCCCTTACAAAATTCAACATGGCCACCATCTAGTTGTCTAGTTCTATCACCAATCCAAACAAAGTGAGCTGAAGTATCATGATATTCACCAGTAGTTGAGTCTATCCTTGTCATGCTCTCTTCGAATGGCAAATGAAGTGCTTCATGTGATGTCCAAAAATTGACGGTATAAAGTCTTCTATTAAATTCTGGAGTTATTCCACATGCTGCCATGAATCCAAGTGCGTCTGCAATTTTGTCTTCTAATTCTTTAAATTTTTTAGCTTGAGGACTATTTTTAATATAGCCTAAATTCCATAAGTGTACTTTTTTTAAATCAGCAAAACCACCATTGGAAAAGGCTCTTAATAAGTTCAATGTTGATGCTGATTGAGAGTATGCTCTAAACAACCTTTTTGGATCCGGCCTTCTAGCCTTCTCATTAAATTCAATTGAATTTATATTGTCACCTAAATAGCTTGGCAATTCTTTGTCACCTTGTTTTTCAGTAGGTGCACTTCTCGGTTTAGAGAATTGACCTGCAATTCTACCGAGCTTAACAACTGGTAAAGATGCCGAATATGTTAAAACTAAAGACATTTGTAAAATAACTTTAAAAGTATCTCTTATGTTATCAGGATGAAATTCTGCAAAACTTTCTGCACAGTCTCCTCCTTGAAGTAAAAAAGCTTTACCATCTACAACTTCAGCAAGTTGATCTTTTAGATGTCTAGTCTCTCCAGCAAAAACTAATGGTGGTGACGACTTCAACTTATTTAACACCGTGTTAAGTTCTTTCTCATCATCATAAGATGGAATGTGCTTAACTGGGTATTTTCTCCAAGAATTAACTTTCCAATTTTTCATATTTCAACCTTAAGATGAATATATATCCAAATTATGTCAAATTAGAATAGATAATATAAAAAAAATTACTCTACAGTTACTGATTTTGCTAGATTTCTAGGTTTATCAATGTCGTAACCTTTTTTTAGAGCAGTATAGTAAGCTAATTTTTGAAGTGGAATTGTTATTAAGAAAGGCAACAAATCATCATCTGTATTCTCAACTTCAATTTTTTGCCAAATATTTTCTGAAAATATCTCGTCAGTGCTTTTGTTTGTTATTAATAAAACTTTAGCACCTCTTGCTATAACCTCTTGCATATTGGACATTGTCTTTTTGTAGTACTCATCCCTTGGAGCAATAACTACAACTGGCATACCATCTTCTATTAAAGCTAAAGGACCATGTTTCATTTCACCAGCTGGATAACCTTCTGCATGAATATAAGATAATTCTTTCAATTTAAGTGCACCTTCAAGTGCAATTGGATATGAATAACCTCTACCTAAAAACATAGAACCTTTTATATTTGTAAAACTATTTGATATGGTTTGAATATCGTTATCGGATTTTAGAGAAAGTTCTATGTTTTTCGATAAATTTAATAAGCTTCTGATTTTGGAAATATAATCTTTTTTCTTAATATCATCATTAAGTTTACCCATTTTAAGACATAATATATAAAGTACTAGCATTTGTCC
>CACKJD010000003.1 GCA_902600485.1 uncultured Pelagibacteraceae bacterium | reverse complement strand
AACGATTATATTGTGCAAAAATTTAATAACTCAATCTTAGTTGATGAGGCTAAAATAAGAAATAAAATTAATGAGTTGAGTAAGCAAAATTCAGTGGAAAATTTATTGCTATCTGAGATAATTTTTACAGTTAACGAAAATGAAAATTTTGATAAAAAATTTAATAAAATTAAGGAGAGTATTAGTAAAATAGGATTTGAAGAAACAGCAAAAGTTTATAGTGTTTCTGAAAGCAAAAAAAATGGTGGAAAAATAGGTTGGGTTTACAAATCTCAACTTACAAATAAAATTTCAGAAACTATTGAAACAGTTCAAATTGGAGAGTTTACTGATCCAATTACAGTTCCAGGAGGCTTTATGTTATTGAAACTAAATGAAAAAAAAAATCAATTATTAGAAATTGACGAAGAAGAACAATTCAAAAAAGCTGTTAATTTTGAAAAGAATAGACAGCTAACAATGTATTCAACACTTCAGTATAAAAGAATTTATAATGAGGCTGTAATAAATGAGTATTAATCCGATTATTATTATAGGTGGTGAGCCGCAAAGTGTTTTTATTGAAATATTGCTTAAATCTATAAAAAGAAAACATCTCCCGATTATTTTAATTTCATCTGAAGACATTTTGATTAAAAATATTAAAAAATTTAATTTTAAAACAAAATTTAATTATTTGAATAAAGATTTAACAAATTTAAATAAAAATAAAATCAATCTTATTAACATAAATTATAATAAATTTTCATTCTTAAAAAAAAAAATCACAACCGAGTCAAATAATTTTATTGATCTATCATTTAAAAAAGCTTTAGAGGTAATTAATAAGATAAAATGTTCAGGTCTAATTAATGGACCAATATCAAAAAAAACATTTTTAAAAGGAAAATTTAAAGGAATTACTGAGTTCTTGGCTAAAAAAACTAATTCTGATGATCCTGTAATGCTTATTTATAATCAAAAACTTAGTGTTTGCCCTCTCACAACTCATTTGCCAATTTCAAAAGTTTCTGGAAAAGTAAAAAAAAAACTTATAATTGATAAAGTAAAAAAAATAAATTTTTTTTATAAGAATACACTTAAAACAAGTCCAAAGATTGCAGTAACGGGACTAAATCCACATTGTGAAAGTTTTGATAAAGATAATAAAGAAAAAAAGGAAATTATTCCTGCAATAAAATATTTAAAAAGGATTAGAATTAATGTTGAAGGTCCATATTCACCAGATACTATTTTTTTGAGAGAAAATACTAAAAGATTTGACGTAATAGTTGGGATGTATCATGATCAAGTACTTGGACCGATGAAAACTTTATATGGTTTTAAAGCTATTAATATAACTATAGGTTTACCATTCATTAGAATTTCTCCTGACCATGGACCAAATATTCAAATGTTAGGTAAAAATAAATCAGATCCTAGTAGTCTTTTAGAGTCTATAAGATTTCTAAAAAAATATGCGCGTTAAAGCTAAAAAAAGTTTAGGACAAAATTTTCTTATCGATAAAAATATTTTAAAAAAAATTGTAGAGATTGGAAATATTAATTCTAACGACAAGGTTTTAGAAATAGGTCCTGGAACCGGGAATTTAACTGAGTATATTGTTAAAGCAAATCCAAAAACTATAATAGTAGTTGAAAAAGATTTTAATTTAACAAAGTTACTAAAAAATAAGTTTAAAAAAAAAGTAAAAATTATTAATGATGATATACTAAAAATATCTGAAGATTTTTGTAATGAAAAATTTATAATATACGGAAATTTACCATACAATGTATCAACCCAAATACTAGCTTTTTGGTGTTTAAGCAAAAAAATAAAAGTTAAAAAATTGATATTAATGTTTCAAAAAGAAGTTGCAGATAGAATAGTAGCAAAAGTAAATACTAAGAATTATAGTAGAATAACTATTTTATCTAATTGGAAGTTTCATATCAAAAAACTGTTTGACATAAATCCAGAATGTTTTTCACCTAGGCCTAAAATTAAAAGTTCCTTGCTGGAGTTTACACCTAAAAAAAATATTATTGATATAAAATATCCAAAAAATATTGAAAAAATAACAAATATTTTTTTTAGTCAAAGGAGAAAAATGGTTAAAAAAAATTTTATGAAACTATTTAAAAATTTCGATGAAGTTTCTAAATTAGTTAATATTAGATTGACCGACAGGCCACAAAACATACCTATTGAAAAGTTTCTGGAGATAATAAAAATATTTGAGAATAAATCAAATTAGTTTTTTTATATGATTTTCAATAAAAATTTTATCGTATTTATTTTTTTTATCGTTAATTTCAGAATCTAAAATATCTATAATTTTATCATAACATTTTTTTAAATCATCATTGACTACTACATAATTATATTTTTTCCAGTGTAGAACATCTTTATCAAATTGTTTCATTCTTTCCTCGACAATCAGTTTATCCTTCATATCCCTGTTTGATAATCTATCATACAAAACGCTTTTACTTGGTGGCAAGATAAATATTGTTATCAATTTATAATCTAATTTTCTTGCTATAATTTGCTCTGTACCTTGCCAGTCAATATCAAAAATAACATTTTTTCCCGCTTCTAAATTGTCAATTATATTTTTTTTTGAGGTCCCGTAATAATTATTAAAAACTTTAGCGTACTCTAAAAATTCATTTTGTTTTATTAATTCTTGGAATTTATTCTTATCTACAAAAAAATAATCTTTACCATTATTCTCATTTGATCTGGGTGTTCTAGTTGTATGAGAAATAGATGTGAAATAATTTTTATTTTTTGAAATTAGATTTACTAAAGTAGTCTTACCTGCTCCAGAGGGGGATGAAAGCACTATCATTACGCCCCTTTTTTTCAAGGACATTTAAAATTAATTACTTTTGCTCTCTATAAATTTTATAGCATCACCAACAGTAAGAATTTTTTCAGCTTCACTATCTGAGATTTCAGAACCAAACTCTTCCTCAAAAGCCATCACTAATTCAACTGTATCTAAGCTATCCGCACCAAGGTCATCTATGAAACTTGCTTCATCTGTAACCTTGCCTTCGTCTATACCTAAGTGGTCTGCTACTATTTTCTTTACTTTACTCGAAATATCATCTGACATATTGAATCCTTTGTTTTTTTTCTTAATAAATAAAATAGAAGTTTTGTCAACCTAAATACATGCCTCCATTAACATGAATAGTTTCTCCAGTTATATAATTGGCTAAATCTGAAGATAAAAATGCAGTAACATTAGCTACATCGTCGGGTGTACCAAGTCTATTTGATGGTATTTTTGAAATAATTATGTCTTTAAACTTTTGATCAATTTTGTCCGTCATTTTAGTTTCAATAAATCCTGGAGATACACAATTGATATTGATATTTTTTTTTGCGTATTCTAAGGCTAAGCTTTTAGAAAGTCCTATAATTCCTGATTTTGATGCTGCATAGTTAGCTTGACCAACATTACCTGTATGACCTACTACAGATGTTATGTTCACTATTTTTCCATATTTATTTTTTATCATTTTCTTTAAGGAAAATTTACAAAGTAAAAATGTAGAGTTTAAGTTTATATCTATCACTTCTTTCCATTCATTATATGACATTCTTAATGAAAGATTATCCCTAGTTATTCCTGCATTATTTATTAGAATATCAGGACCGCCTTCTAAAATTTCACTAGAACGCTCCACAAACTTTTCGATTTCTTCGTGATTTAATATGTCAAATCTACTTGTAAATATTTTGTTATGTTTATCTTTTAACAATTTTAGTTTTTCTATATTTGTTCCAGTTGCAAGTACTTTAGCTTCTTGATCAATAAAACGATTTACTATTGCGTCACCAATGCCACCAGTTGCTCCAGTTACAATCACTTTTTTGTCTTTAAAATCAAACATTTATATTAAACCCCTAATATCCTGCTCACTGTTAATCGATTTAAGATTAACATTTGTATTTATTCTTTTAATGAGCCCAGATAACACTTTTCCTGGTCCAATTTCTATAAAATTTTTTGTTCCTCCATCAATCATAAATTCTACACTTTCTAGCCATCTAACCCTACCTTCAATCTGAGAAATCAATAAATTTTTTATCTCTGTGCCAGAAGTAGTAGGTTTTGACGAAAAATTGGAAATTATAGGAATTTTGATATCTGCTACACTCAAATTTAAAATATTTTCTCTCATGTTATCTGTAGCTTGATTCATCAGTTTGCAGTGAAAAGGAGCGCTTACTTTAAGCTTAATATTTTTAATTTTTAGTTTATTCAGATCATCTGAAAGTAAATCAATATTTTTTCTTAGACCACTTATGACAACTTGTTGAGGTGAATTATCATTTGCAACGTAACACTCGTGATTATTTTTTTTTATAATTTCCTCAATTGCTTTGAAATTAGATAATACTGCCAACATACATCCATCGTTTGTTGGAACAGCCTCTTGCATAAATTTACCTCTTCTCTTTAATATTTTTAGTGTATCTTCAAAAGTTATTGCGCCAAAACAACACAGAGCAGAATATTCACCCAAAGAGTGTCCAGCGATATAAAGAGATTTTTTAAAATTAAATCCAAATTCTTTTATTGCAACATTAAAGATCGCATAGCTAGTTAAAAATATAGCTGGTTGTGTATTTTCAGTTAGATTTAATTCAGCCTCTGGACCTTCGAAAATAATTTTTGATAATGGTAGTTCAAGTAAATTATCTGCTTCCTTAAATATTTTTTTTACAATTTCAAATTTATCGAAAAATTCTTTGGCCATACCAATTTTTTGTGATCCTTGGCCCGGAAAAACTACAGAAAACATTTGTATTATTTATAATATTAACTCTTGTATTAAAACTATTATAATAGTATATCAACTTTTTTTACATCTAATTTTATGACAAGTAATTACGAACACACAATTATAGCTAGACAAGATACCTCTGCGTCTCAAATTAAACAAATTAAACAAAAATATTCAGATTTTATTACTAAAAATAAAGGTGATGTAGTTCAAACTCAAGAATGGGGCATCATGAATTTGTCTTACTTGATAAAAAAAAACAAAAAAGGAAACTATATCCACTTTAAAATTAAGTGTGATGGTAACTTAATAAAAGAACTTGAAAAAAATGAAAGATTAGACAAAAACTTATTGAGATTTCTAACAGTTAAAGTAAAGAAATTTGACTTAAAGACTAACTATTTTGCTAAAGAGGATAACTCTAATGAAAAATAAGAGAAATAATTCAAATAGAAGTAAATCTAACAACTTTTCAAGATTAAGTATTTTTCAACCTAATAGATATAGATTTAGAAAGACTTGTCCTTTGTCATCCAAAGGAGCGCCAATTGTAGATTATAAAAACATCAAATTATTGAAAAGATATGTTTCAGAAAATGGTAAAATTTTACCATCAAGAATTACCAATATTTCACAAAAAAAACAGAGAGAGCTATCCCTTTCTATAAAAAGAGCTCGAAACTTGGCGTTGATCTAAATATGAAAATTATACTGTTAGAAAATTTAAAAAAAATTGGGACAATTGGTGAAATAATTAATGTAAAAAGAGGTTTTGCAAGAAATTATTTAATAGCAAATCAAAAAGCTCTTTATGCTTCTAAAGAGAATATAAAACAAGTTGAAAAAATAAAAGTAGAACTAGGTAAGAAGGATTTAGAAAAAAAGAAATTAGCAAAGCAAATAATGGAAAAAATTAATAACAAAATTTTGACAATTAAAAAGTTAATTACAGAAAATAAAGATCTTTATGGATCCATTAAGCCTACTGAAATTTCCAAATTAATTAACGAAAACGAAAAAATTGATATAAAACCATCATTAATACAACCTTTAAAAGAAATTAAATCCTTGGGGACTTTTAAAGTGAAAATAGACCTACACCCAGAGGTTCAGGCAGAAATTAAAATTAAAGTGGATTCATTAGACCAAGCCAAATAATTTATACATTTTTTTCCCCAGCGATTAAAAGTAAATAAATTAGTTTTTATAATCTTGCAAAATATGTATGTTTAATTGTGAGTAAAAATTTGACACTTGTATCAAGTGATATTAACCAACTACCAAATAATATAGAGGCTGAGCAAGCAGTTATAGGATCAGTTTTAATATCTAATGAAATATTTGATGACATAAGCTCCATAATATCAGAAGATAATTTTTATGATCCTTTACATCAAAAAATTTATTCTGCTATAAATAATCTAATTTTTAAAGGGATGTTAGCAAATCCAATAACTTTAAAAAGTTATTTTGAAAATGAAAAAGATGATTTAAATGTTCCAGAATATTTAATTAAAATTACTAAGTTTGCAACTTCATCAAGGCAATCTATAGAATACTCAAAAATTATTTATGATATGTATGTTAGAAGAGAATTAATTAAAATTTCTGAAAATATTATAGATAACGCTAAAATGAGTGATTTAAATATAAGTGGTCAGTCTATAATAGAAAATTCTGAAAAAATTCTTTACGATCTAGCTGAAAAAGGGTCGGTTAGCTCTTCACTAATAAAATTTGATGATGCTGTTAAACAAACTATAGACATGGCTTCAAGTGCATATAAAAATGAAGAAGGGATAGTAGGTGTGCCAACTGGATTAAGAGATTTAGACGATAGGTTAGGTGGTTTGCATAAATCTGATTTAATTATAATTGCAGGTAGACCATCAATGGGAAAAACAGCATTAGCAACAAATATTGCATTTCATGCAGCAAAAAAAATACAAGAATCTGGAAGAAAGGGTGCGATAGCTTTTTTTTCTTTAGAGATGTCCTCTGAACAATTATCAACACGTATACTAGCAGAGCAATCAAGAATAAAATCAAATGATATTAGAAGGGGGAAAATTTCTGAGGAACAATTTGAACAATTTATCGAAACATCAAAAGATATTTCCGAACTTCCTTTATATATTGATGAAACTCCAGCAATTAGCGTTGCAGCTTTATCTAATAGAGCAAGACGAATTAAGAGGCTATATGGTTTGGATATGTTAGTAATAGACTATATACAATTAATGAGAGCTTCATCTGCTGTAAAAGAGGGTAGAGTTCAAGAGATATCTGAGATAACTCAAGGGCTTAAAGCACTTGCTAAAGAACTGACTATTCCTGTTTTAGCTCTTTCTCAATTGTCTAGAGCGGTTGAACAAAGAGATGACAAAAAACCTTTACTTTCAGATTTGAGAGAGTCTGGATCGATTGAACAAGACGCTGATGTAGTTATGTTTGTTTATAGAGAATCTTACTATTTAAAAGCAAAAGAACCTAGACCTGCCACTGTTGAACATGCTGAGTGGCAAGCTAAAATGAATGAAGTATCACACCTAGCAGAGTTAATTATTGGTAAGCAAAGACATGGTCCAACAGGAAATGTAATGTTAGAATTTGAAGAAATGTTTACTAAATTTAAAGATGCTGTAAATAATTAATATATAGTAGTATATATACTACTTGATGATTTCTAAAATTTACCAAAATTTTATACTAAGTAAGCCAAAAATAGTCTTATTATTATTAATAATTATAGCTATATTTTTTAGTTATAATTCTAAAGATTTTAGATTAGACGCATCTTCGGAAACTTTGCTGATTGAAGGTGATCCGGATCTTAAATATTTACAAGAAATTAATGAAAAATTTGGTGCTAAAGAGTTTTTAGTATTAACACTTACTCCTAAAGATAAAATTACTTCTGAAAATACAATTAACAATATATTAAGTCTTAAGTACAAAATTCAAAGTTTAGATTGGGTTCATAATACTATCACTATTCTAGACATTCCTTTACTTGATAGTTCTGATGAGCCTTTAATGGATAGAATAAAAAATTTTAGAACTCTTAAAGATGAAAATGTAGATAAAGAAAGAGGATTCCAAGAAATTTTAAATAGTCCAGTTTTTAGAAACTTTGTTATTAGTGAGGACTCAAAAACAACTGGGATTATTGTAAATATTAAACAAAAGGAAAAACCTCAATTAAATGCTTTCAAGAATAATCAAGAGATTGAAGAATATAAAGACTCTTTAAAAAAAAGAGGCATCAAAATATAATTGAAATAAGAGAAATCATAAAATCCTTTGAGGATATTGGAAAAATTCATTTAGGTGGAATACCAATGATTGCTGATGATATGATGACTTTTATCAAAAGCGATATAATAGTTTTTGGTCTAGGAGTATTTCTATTTATCATACTAACCTTGTTCTATGTTTTTAGAAATTTAATCTGGATAATAATTCCAATTAGCAGTTGTTTTTTTTCTGTTCTAATAATGATAGGTTTTCTTGGTATAATGAATTGGAAAGTCACTGTCATTTCATCAAATTTCATTGCTTTAATGTTAATATTAACAATGGCAATGAATATTCATATGAGCACGAGATTTCTGCAATTAAGGAAAGAATTTCCAGATTTATCAATAATTAAAATTATTAATTTGACTACTGAAAAGATGGTTTGGCCCATCATCTACACTGTGCTTACTACCATGTGCGCTTTTATGTCGTTAATTTTTAGCGAGATAAAACCAATTATAGATTTTGGTTTTATGATGTCATTTGGGTTATTAACCTCATTTGTAGTAACGTTTACGCTACTTCCAACTCTCTTAAATTTATTTAATCACAAAGAAGTTGGAGTTGAAGAAAAATCATTTTCATCATTCACACAGGTACTCTCAAAATTTTCCTTAAAAAACGCTAAATTAATTACATTATTATCAGTGTTACTAATTATTTTAAGTATATTTGGTATCTCAAAGTTAAAAGTTGAAAATAGTTTTATCAATTATTTTAGTAAAGATACTGAAATTTATAAAGGCATGAAATTAATAGATGATAAATTAGGAGGAACAACTCCTCTGAATGTAATACTTAAATTTGATAATGAAGGAGGTGCTTTAATAAAAGAGGAGGAGGATGAATTTGAGGATTGGGATGATGAAAACAGTGAAACTGACCAAAGCAAATATTGGTTCACCAAAGATAAGATAGATAGAATAAGAAATGTTCATACATACTTGGAAAGCTTAGATTATGTAGGAAAAGTTTTATCTTTTTATTCAATTATTGAAATAGCTACTAAATTGAATAATGACAAAGAGCTTGGCACTCTTGAAATGGGAGTCTTATATAGCAAACTTCCAGAAACAATTAAAAAAGAGATCGTTGATCCATATATATCAGTTAAAGAAAATGAAGCTCGAATAAATTTAAGGATTAAAGACTCGTCTGAAAATTTAAGAAGGAATCAACTTATAAATAAAATTAATAATGAATTAAAAAGCGAAGTTGGTCTAAGTGAAAAAGATTTTAGATTAGGGGGTGTTTTAATACTATTTAATAATTTATTACAAAGTTTGTTCAAATCTCAAATTTTAACTCTTGGTTTAGTAATGATTGGAATATTTTTAATGTTTTTGATATTATTTAGAAATGTAAAAATATCACTTATTGGAGTAATACCAAATTTTATTGCTGCTTTTGCTATTTTAGGGCTTATTGGATTATTAAATATTCCATTAGATATGATGACTATAACTATTGCAGCAATCACTATTGGTATCGCAGTTGATAATAGTATCCATTATATTTACAGGTTTATTGAAGAATATAAAACTGAAAATAATTATAATGAAGTTGTTAAGAAATGTCATTCTACAGTTGGGATAGCAATATTAAATACATCAATCACAATAGTTTTTGGTTTTTCAATACTTGTTTTATCAAATTTTATACCGACTATTTACTTTGGAATATTTACAGGTATAGCGATGCTACTTGCAATGTTTTTAGTTTTAACATTGCTACCTAGTCTTATTTTGTTAATCAAGCCTTTTGGCATTAAAGAAAATGCTTAATCAATTTACAGCAATTCTTAATAAAATTTTAATATTTGATTTAATTTTCATAGTTTTAATAATCTTATCACTGATTAAATGTACATCTAAGGGTTTCGTTTTAAGTTTGTTGTCTGTTAGTAAATGGTTGTTGGCTTATGTTCTTACATTATTATTATTTCCAAAAGTTAAACCTTATGTAGAAGATATAATTGACAATGAATATGTTTTAGACACCATCCTAGGAATATCTATTTTTGTCATATTAATATTCTTAATTTTAATGATAAGCAAAGGAATCGGTAAAGCTATAACTTACTCTGGAATAGGAACATTGGACAAAATATTTGGTTTTTTCTTTGGATTTTTAAGAGCTTACATCATATCTGTATGTATTTTTGCAGCTGTAGACATAATATATAATCATAAAAAGTGGCCAATAAATCTTGACCATTCTTATACCTTTCCTTATGTTCTTAAAGGAAGTAATTATTTAATTAAAGAATTTCCAAATGAAAAAGACTATCAAAATACTAAAGAAAAAGTTCAAGAATTATAATCCAAAACTAAAAGAAGAGTGTGGTGTCTTTGGTATAAGCAATAATGAAGATGCATCAACACTAACTGCTCTTGGTTTGCATGCTTTACAACACAGGGGTCAGGAGGGTTGTGGTATTGTATCATTTGATGGAAAAAAATATCATTCAGAAAAAAGATTTGGTTTAGTCGGTGATAATTTCAATAAAGAAAAAGTTTTAAAGTCATTACCCGGGAAATATGCAATTGGACATAATAGATATAGTACTACTGGGGGTACAACATTAAGAAACATACAGCCTTTTTTTGCAGACACTAACACTGGGGGAATTGGTGTTTCTCACAACGGTAACCTAACAAATGCTATTACACTCAGAAAGAAGTTAGTTGAAGATGGTGCAATTTTTTATACAACATCAGATACAGAGACAATTGTTCAATTAATTGCAAGATCTAAAAGAGTAAAAACAATAGATAAAATTGTAGATGCATTATTTCAAATTCAAGGTGGATATTCTTTGGTGATGCTGACACAAAATACTTTAATTGGAGTAAGAGATCCTTTTGGAATAAGGCCATTGGTTATTGGAAAATTAAATAACTCTTATGTCTTTGCATCAGAGACATGTGCGCTAGATATAATTGGGGCTAAATATATTAGAGATGTTGAAAATGGTGAAATTATATCTATCCAAAATAATAAGTTGTTTAGTATCAAGCCTTTTCCTATTAAAAAAATTAGACCTTGTGTTTTTGAATATATTTATTTTTCAAGACCAGATAGTTTGTTAAATGGTAAATGTGCTTATGAATATAGAAAAAATTTTGGAGCTGAGCTTGCAAAAGAAAACTCATTAAAAGCAGATTTAGTAGTGCCAGTTCCAGATTCAGGTAATGCCGCAGCGATAGGTTTTAGTCAACTAACTAAAATACCATTTGATCTTGGTTTAATCAGAAATCATTATGTTGGTAGAACTTTTATAGAGCCAGCTCAAAAAATTAGGAGTTTAGGAGTTAAATTAAAACTTAATGCAAATAAAACTACTATTAAAAATAAAATAATTGTCCTAGTCGATGACTCTCTTGTTAGAGGAACAACATCCCATAAAATTGTTAAAATGTTGTATGACGCAGGTGCTAAAGAGGTGCATGTTAGGATAGCTTGTCCTGAAATTAAATATCCTGATTTTTATGGTGTCGATACACCAACAAAAAAGGAGTTGCTTGCAGCAAATATGAACAACAATCAAATATGTGAATATATCAACGCTAAAACACTTAAGTTTTTAAGTATTGAGGGATTATATAAAGCAATGGGATTTGAGAATAGAAATAAATCTTACCCTCAACTAACAGACCATTATTTCACAGGTGATTATCCGGTGAAACTTATAGATAAACTTGGTGATAATAAAGTGACGCAGTTGTCATTATTAAGCACGGCATCTAATAATTAAATTATGAAAAAAGTAAATTTTACAGAGATGAAAAATGGTACTAAAGAAGACTATATGTTTTTAGATAAACTTGAAAAGGAATATGTAGGTGAAACCGCAGATAGAATATTAGGTTTTTTATCAAGAATGACCTCAACTTTAGAAGGTTACAAAATTTCAAGATTAGAACATTCTTTGCAAAGTGCTACTAGAGCTTATAAAAATAAAGAAAGTGAAGAAATGGTAGTTGCATGTTTGTTGCATGATATAGGAGACGAACTTGCTCCGTTAAATCATTCAGAGTACGCAGCAACAGTTTTGAAACCATACGTCTCTGAAAAAACTCATTGGATTATAGAAAAACATGGTGAATTTCAAATGTATTATTATGCTCACCATTTGGGTGCTGATCGATTTAAGAGAGAAAAATACAAAGACCATAAATACTATCAAGCAACAGTAGATTTTTGTGAAAAATATGATCAATGTTCTTTTGATCCAAATTATAAGTCCATGAGTCTTAAGGATTTTGAACCTATGGTTAGAAATATATTTTCAAGAAAACCATATTCTCATTATTAAATTGTCTAATAAATTAAAATCTGAAAAAAGTCCTTACCTTAAACAACATGAAAATAATCCAGTTAATTGGTTGGCATGGAATAAAGATAGTTTAAGAAAAGCACAAGTTGAAAAAAAACCAATTTTTTTAAGTATTGGATATGCTAGTTGCCATTGGTGTCATGTAATGGCCCATGAAAGTTTCGAAAACATAGAGATAGCAAAAATAATGAATGATTATTTTATTAATATAAAAGTTGATAGAGAGGAGAGGCCAGATTTAGATTTTATATTTCAAAGAAGTCTAGGGATATTAACCGGCGCTCAAGGAGGTTGGCCGTTATCAATGTTTTTAGACGAAAATGGTGTGCCTTTTACTGGAGGAACGTACTTTCCACCAAAAGAAATGCAGGGCAGACCAAGTTTTGCTCAAGTTCTAAATAATGTCTCAAAAGTTTATAAAGAGAACAGGGAAAAAATTATAAATCAGGTTGAGCAAATGAAGCTGGTTTTTAAAGAGTTTAATTTAAAAACTGCTGTTATAAAGCAAGATGTTGAGCCACTTGTTGAAAAAATTTTACAATACATGGATGAAAAAAACGGTGGCTTTAAAGGAGCACCAAAGTTTCCACAATTATATATTTTTGATACGATATTTTATTTTTACAACAAAAATAAAAAGAATACTTTCTTAGATGTAGTTAGAAAATTACTGAATAATATTTCATCTAAAGGTATTTACGATCACCTTGGTGGTGGTATTTCTAGGTATACTGTCGATGAAAAATGGATAGTTCCTCATTTTGAAAAAATGCTTTATGATAATATTTTGTTCGTAAGAACCTTAAATAATTATTTAGTTAATAAACAAGATAAAAAATTGAATGATAAACTAATCCAAACAATCAATTTTATAAATAATGAATTCCTTAACGATAAAAACTTATTAGGCTCAGCTTATGATGCTGATAGTGAGGGTATTGAAGGTAAATATTATATTTGGAGTAATGAGGAAATTAAAGGACTACTTGGTAACGATGTAGATATATTTAAAAAGAAATATTTATTTACAAAAGAAGGAAACTTTGAAGGATCAAATATTTTAATTGAAAATGACAATTTTGAATTAAATGAAAATGAGTTAGAAATCGTAAATAAAAGTGAAAAGAAGCTTCTTGAGGAAAGAAAAAAAAGAGTAAAGCCTTTTTTTGACGATAAAAGTCAAACTGATTTAAACTGTTTCTGGATATATACTTTATTACATTCATCATTTATTCTTAATAATAAATCACTTAGAGATAAATCATTTGAACTTTTAGAAATTTTACAAAAAACTCTTAAAAATAAGATTTATCATTGTTACGATAAACAGGGAGAAATAGATGTATTTTTGGAAGATTACGCATATTTTGCACTAGTTTTAGTAAGTTTTTACGAAGTGACAAGTGATGAAAAATATCTAAATAAGAGTGAAGAAATATTAAAAGAAACATGGAGTCTTTTCTATGATGAGGAGACAAAAACTTTACAAAAAAATTCACAAAAAATGAATGATCTATTCGTAAAACCTATAGATATAATTGATAATAATATTCCTAATGGAAATAGCATTTTTCTTCTAACATTAAATAAAATTTTTAACATAACTGAAAATAATATTTATAAAAATAAAATAGAAAATCTTACAAAGTCTTTTTATTCATTAATAGACAGAAACTACTCGCAAATGTTTAGCTATTATAAAACCTTAGATATTTGTGAAAATAATATTACTTTTACATTCTTTGGTTTTAATGACGAATTTCAAAAAATTAGAGATTTTTTACTGTTAAATTACTTCGAAAAATCTACATTTATTTACAAAAAATCTAATAATGAGCAGTATATTTTAATTTGTAAAAATCAAACTTGTTCACAAAAAATAAAAAATATCTCTGAAATTAATAAATATTTAGATGAAAGATCTATCTAATCAAAAAAAAGGATCACTGATGGCTTTTGTGGCCGTGATGTTAATCACTCCTGACTCTTTATTAATAAGATTATCATCAATTGATACATGGGGTTTGGTTTTTTATAGGGGGATTATCCCTTTTGGTGTCGTTTTTATAGGTATGATAATAATTTATCAAAGTAGATTTTTCAAAATTTTATTTTCAAATGGCTACAAGGGGATTGCTTATATAATAATTTTTTCAATAACAAACATAGCGTTTGTTGTTTCAATTCAAAATACAAATGTCGCAAATACTTTAGTCATGATTGCGACAGCACCAATGTTATCTGCAATTTTGAGTATTTTTTTTTTAAAAGAAAATCCTGACAAAAAAACTTGGATAGCTATAATCATGACTTTTATTTCAGTAATTTATATTTTTTATGATTCAATTAAAATTGGTAACTTCTACGGAGATATACTTGGTTTTATTGCAGCACTAGGATTAGCTATTGGTGCTGTAATAATAAGGTCTGCGAAAAAATTAAATTTAGTTCCGTCTGCAGTAATCGGAAAATTGTTTGTAGGATGCTTTGCCCTAATTTTTATTGACGATTATTCCCTTATTGGAAATGACTTAATAATTGTTCCTTTAATGTGTTTAATGTGTGTCGCAATACCATTTATTTTAGTCACTATCGCTCCAAGATTTATAACTGCAGCAGAGGTAAATCTTTTCTTTTTGCTAGAAACTATAATTGGTCCAATTTGGGTTTGGTTGATAATCAAAGAACAGCCCACAACTGAAACAATCCTTGGTGGTATAGTTATAATTGTTACAATTGCTGTTCACTCTTTTTTAAAGTTAAAAAAATCATAAGTTAGACATAATAATTTCTTGATTTAGTCTAAAATCACAAATAATAAGCAGGCGGTTTATGAATAAAATTGTAAAAAATTCTTGGGCACTATTTTTGGGTATGAGTATGATTATGTTGTCATATGGGTACCAAAGTTCTCTTCTTGGGGTAAGAGCTGTTATAGAAAATTTTAGTTTAGCTTCTACAGGTTTTATGATGTCGGGCTACTTTGTTGGTTATTTTATTGGAGCTAGAACTGCTACACCTGTAATTTCAAGCGTTGGACACATAAGAGTTTTTGCTGCTTTTGCATCTATCGCCTCTTTATCAATTTTATTACACTCAATTTTTGTAAATCCACTCTCATGGTTTTTATTGAGAGTTGTTACAGGATATTCAATGGTTTTAATTTATACAATTGCAGAAAGTTGGTTAAACGATAGAGCAAGTAATAAAAATAGAGGAAAAGTCTTATCGATATATATGATCATTCTATACGGAAGTATGGGGCTAGGAATGTTTTTACTTAATTTTAGTAAACCAGAGAATTTCGAGCCATTTATTTTAATATCTGCGATTATGTCTTTAGCGCTGATACCAATTTTGTTGACTAAAAGAAAGGCACCAACTTTTAAAAAAATTAGCACTATGTCTATTAAAGATTTATATAATTCATCACCACTTGGTACGGTGGGTGCATTATTATTGGGCACTGTTCACTCAGCAGTTTTTTTATTTTTTGCTGTGTATGCAGCTGAAATGAATTTTTCAATTCTTGAAATTTCAATTGTTACTTTTCTTTTAACAATTTCAGGAGCTATTGCTCAATATCCTATTGGTTATATTTCAGATAAATTTGATAGAAGAAAAGTAATTGTTTTTACAACTTTTGGTGCAGCTTTTTTTGCATTATTGCTGATTTTTTCTAGTGGCACAATGTATTTACCGCAAGGGTTAGGCTCATCAAAAATTTGGTTTTATTTTTTTGTAGTTTTATTTTCGTTTTGTAGTTTGCCTTTGTTTTCTCTGATTTTAGCGCACACTAATGATTATATTACTAAAGATAAATTTGTAGCAGCAGGTGCTAGTCTACAATTTGCTTTTGGTTTTGGCGCAATGAGTGGTCCATTCCTTTGTTCAATTTTTATGAATTTGATTGGAAATAATGGTTTTTTTATATTTATTATTATATTTCATTCTATGATTGGGTTTTTTGGTATCCATCGAATGAAAGTAAGACCATCTTTAGATAATCCAGACTCTCAGTTTGTTCCTATGCCTCAGACTATAACGCCAGTTGGAATGGAATTAAATCCTTCAACCGAGCATATTGATGAACCTTACTCAGAAAAAGTTGAAAAAATGCTTAAAAGAAAAGGTGTTGTAATTAAAAAAAAAGTTGAAGAAAATAAAAAAGAGGACGAATTGAATTTAATGAAAAATTAATTTTTCGCTTTAGAGTTGCACCTCATTTTGAACTGTAAATTATAAAATTCTTGTTAAAAAACATTTATTTTGCTTTAATAAGCTCTTTATGAAAAAAAGATCCAAAAATAGATTAGATAATGGGGCTATCGCTAAACTAGCATCTTTAACTTCAAGCGCAATAACTACATTTAAAGAAAAACAAAAACAGAAGCAAAAGGAATTAGCACAAAAACGCAAAAAAGAAGAATTCAGTAAATTAAATTTGGAAAAAAAAGAAATTAACAAAAAGATAGACCAATTAAAAAAACAAGAAGAAAAAATTTCAATGAAGTTTGAAGAATTAAGATTAAAAGAAAAAGAATTAAACTTAAAGGAAATAGATATAACAAATAAACAAGAACAATTAAAAAATAGAGAAACTAATTTAATAGAAAAAGAAAATAATATTGAACTTAATCGTATTGAAATTAGAAAAGTAGAAAAAAATTTACAAATGAAACAAGATGAGCAAAAAAGAAAAGATGTAGATCTTAAAGTTAGAGAAGATGAGCAAAAACAAAAAGAATTAAGAGACTTAAGGAGAAAAAGAAGAGAACAAAAACAATTAGAGCAAAAAATTAACGATCAAAAAATGTTAGAAGAGCAGAAACTCAAAGAATGGGAAGAAAAATTCGATAAAGAACAAAAAATTAAAGAAGATCAAGAAAGATTGAAAGAAGAAAAACTTAAACAATTAGATCTACAGCAAAGAAAACTTAGAGATCAAGATTATCAGAATTTAAGTGATGAAATTTCAACTCAACTTAAAGACTTAGATATAAAAAGTACTACTAAAAATTAATATTATTGATTGGGAAAATAATCCTTTAATTCACCTTCTCGATAAACATCTGCAGTACAACAGTGTAGTCCACCGCCAAAAGCATATGCATCTCTAAGATCTATAGGAATTACCTCCATACCTAGTTTGTCTAATTGTTCTGACTGATAAACCTCACTTTTTTCGACACAAACAGTTTTTGGATCTAATACAAGCACATTCATCGATAACCAAACTGATGAATAGCAAAGTGGTGGTGGTGTATTATGCGCAGGTTGAGCAGAGTCTATAATTTCCCAACCATTTTTTTCAAAAAGTGATCTTTGATCTTTTGGAAGTTTTCTTTGAGGATTGTTTATAATTAATCCTTCTCTAATAGGTGTAAAAGTTGCATCAATATGTATTGGGTATGGATCTCCTGGAAAATTTACTGCGTGTACTCTATGACTTTCAAAATGTCTTCTTAACCAATCGATACCTTTTAAATTTGTTGTAAAACCATGTTGTACTACTAAATCTTTTCCAAATCTTAGTATATCTGCTGCATCAAACAAAGGCTCTTCTTCTGTAGTGACAAAAAATTTTTTCTCAGTCCACTCTAATCTTTTTTTATTTCCTATTTTATCAGACAAATAATCTTTTCTGTAATCAAGATCAGTTAGTCTTGGTTTTGGAGCAGTTTCATGCTTCATACTTTTGTCCTCATTAAAATATTTTTGTAAAAGTGGTCTATAATTTAAATATTCAAACCATCTGCATCTATAACTCATAGTTGCTTCTAAAATTTCATTTCCCACTGTCAATAAAATATCTCTTGCTGGCATACAGCCAAACATGCTTTCAACTTCCCAATCAGGTGTTGAAACTTTTTGGTTATGTTTTAGAGGTGTGGGTCTGTCCACTTTTATTCCTCTTTTTTTTAAAATCTCTGAAAAATCATCTAACAATTGATTAGCTTTATCAACTGTATCTTTTAATCTGGGTCCATGAGTTCCTTTCATATCAGAGTCTTCAGGAACTTTTGCATCTAACGCTGGCTCAGGTGCTGGTATACAGCAACCATCTGCTCTACCTACGATAACATGTTTTAAAGGATCCCATTCATTCCAACTATTAACGATTTTTTTGTCAGACATTTTGTTTTAATTTAAAGCAATAAATCTTCTATTATTTTTAATTATTAAACTGTAATAAATTATTGCAATAAAAATTAAGAAACCACCTATAATAGTATTATTAGATGGAACTTCATTAATTCCCAAGATAGGCAGCCATACCCAGAAAATTCCACCTATGACTTCAGTTAATGAGAGAAGAGTTAACTCAGCAGCTTGAATAGATTTTGATCCAATTGAATATAAAATTAAGCCCATGCATACTAGAGTTCCGTGCACTGAAAAAAGCCCTTGATTTCTGCTAGATGATAAAAGGTTACTATCTGTTTCTACCAAAATAACCATTGATACAATTGCGCATATCAAGCCAGCAATTGCAACTGTTGTGAATTTTGGTGTCTGCTTTCTCCATCTTAATGATACTGAAAAAACTGAGAAACCTAGTGCCGAGGCAAGACCAAATAATAATCCAAATAATGTGCCGGCAGAAAAATTACCAATTGCTATAATAATAATTCCTATTGATGCTAATATAATTGCTACCCATACATTAAAGGAAATTTTTTCATCTAAGAACAAAAAGCCTAAAAAGGCTGTCATAAATGGCATTGCCGCAAGACATAACAAAGTAACTGCTGCTGAGGTACTTGTAATTGACCAAATAAAACTGATCATTGCTATGCCTAAACCTGTGCCACCTATCAAACCAGACCAACCAATTCTTTTATAATTTTTATAAAAATCAATTCCTTCTTCGAAAAAAAGATAGAGATTAAGTATTACAAATATTGTTATACCCCTACCCAACAAATACTGCCATGGAACAAGCTCTGGTTGGTCGATATATCTTACTACTAGGGGTCCAAAAGACCAAAGAATTCCAGCAAATAAAACTACTGGTATAGCTATTTTTTCGTTTTTTAATTCCAACATTTCAGATTCTTAGTATTAATTAATATTTTAAACAACTAATTTTTAATAGTTATTACCCCTAATCTAAGTCATTTTGGGTTAATTTAATTCGCTTTTTTATTAAAATAGTCTATTGATAATTGAAAACTAAAACGCCAGATGGATTTACAAATTATAAAAATAGCCTCAGACAATAAAAACCAAAAAATACTTAAAAAATATACCCATGAGATTAAAAATAAAAATTCAATTTGCGGTGATGAGATAACTATAAAGCTATTAATCAATAATAAAACAATTAAAGATATTGGTTACGATTGTAAATCGTGTGTATTTTGCCAGGCTTCTGTAAATTTATTAAGTAAGAAAATAACTAATATGAACTCTGATAAAGCATTCGACTTATGCAATGATGCAATTAACTTTTATAAATCAAAAGAAAATAAAATGATTAAAAGTTTGGGTTTTTTTAAAAAAATTTTAACAGAAAAAAATTATTCTAGAAAAGAATGCTTATTATTGCCTTTTGAAACCTTAAAAAAAGGTCTAAAATCTGATTATGGAAAAAATTAAATTATCATTTTTAGCAGGACTATTTTCTTTTTTTACAATTGGTGTTTTGTCTGCGTTGACTTATAAGACTGATTATGGAGTCTTTTTAATAGCATCATTTGGTTCAACTATGGTTATACTCTATGGTTATCCAGACAGTCCTTTTGCACAACCAAAAAATATTTTTTTTGGTCACTTGTTAACTTCGTTTGTAGGAGTAATTTTTGTTTCTTTCATTCAATTACCATTATTCATAATTTTACCCTTGGCTGTAGGATTTGGAGTTGGTCTCATGATACTTTTTAATGTTCCTCATCCACCTGCAGGTGGAAATCCCATAATAGTAATTCTTGGATCTGTTTCTTTTGATTACCTTTTAAACCCCATTATGGTCGGTTCAATTATCATCATTGTGTTTGGAATTATTTTAAACAGATTTATCCTTAAGAAAAAATATCCAAAAAATAATTTGTTTGCTTGAGTATCCTTTTTCATGATAGACTAAATCTGTCAAAATGACGTTCTTAAAAATTTAAGGAGAAAAAATGAAAATATTATGTGTATTATATGATGACCCAAAAGGGGGAATGCCGAAGTCTTATCCTTTATCAGATTTACCAAAATTAGAAAAATATCCTGATGGAATGAGTTTACCTACCCCAAAAGGTAGAGATTTTACTCCTGGTCAATTACTAGGATGTGTGTCAGGAGAATTAGGACTTAGAAAATTTTTAGAGAGCAATGGTCACGAATTTATTGTTACAAATAGTAAAGATGGCGATGGATGTGAAGCTGACAAACATATAGTTGATGCAGATATAGTTATCTCGCAGCCGTTTTTTCCTTATTACTTAACCGCAGAGAGAATTAAAAAAGCGAAGAATTTAAAGATGGCAATAACCGCGGGTATAGGATCAGATCATGTTGATTTACAAGCTGCTATGGATAACAAAATTGATGTTGTTGAAGTTACTTTTTGTAATTCAAGATCTGTGGCAGAACACATAGTAATGATGATTGTTTCAATGGTTAGAGATTATCATAACCAACACAGAATAGTAAACGAAGGGGGTTGGAATATAGCTGATGCAGTCCACAGAAGTTATGATGTTGAAGGAATGCATATAGGAACAGTAGCAGCTGGAAGAATTGGACTAGATGCATTAAGAAAAATGAAGCCGTTCGATGTTCATTTACACTATTTTGATAGACATAAATTACCAGACAGCGTTGAAAAGGAATTAAATTTAACATTTCATGATTCAGTTGAGTCAATGGTTAAAGTTTGTGATGTAGTTACAATTAATTGTCCGCTACATCCTGAAACTGAAAATCTTTTTAATAAAGATTTGATCAGCAAAATGAAGAGGGGCGCTTATATCGTGAATACTGCAAGAGGAAAAATTTGTAATAAAGACGATATTGCAGAAGCTCTAAAATCAGGCCAACTAAGTGGCTATGCTGGTGATGTCTGGTTTCCACAACCAGCTCCAAATGATCACGTTTGGAGAAGTATGCCTAATCATGGAATGACTCCCCACACATCTGGGACATCATTATCAGCTCAAGCAAGATATGCAGATGGTGTAAGAGAAATTCTAGAATGTTTTTTTGATAAAAAACCAATCAGAGATCAGTATTTAATTGTAAAAGATGGGCAATTAGCTGGAATGGGCGCACACTCATATAGTAAAGGCTCAGCAACAAGTGGTTCGGAGGAGGCTGCTAAATACAAGAAAAAATAAATTTGAAAATAAGAAAATTTTTAAAACCTTTTATTTTAACTTATTTATTTTTTAGTGTTGCTATAAGTTTTTATCCATCTTTTGACTTTTATTCTTTTAAAGGTCAATTTATTATTTTACTGGTATCATTATTTAATGGAATATTAGGATTATTTGTAAGAAAAATTGGAGAATAAATAATTATAAAACGTAAGGTTCTACTCTCTCCTCTTGTTTTAATACTCTCTCAACAGAAAAACAACCTAAATCGATTGTTTGATAAGACCCTGTTGTAATCAATTCTGTCAAAGCTCTACCAATACCAGGTGCTTGCATTAAACCTCTTCCAGTAAATCCAGATGCCATATATACATTCTTATACCCTGGGTGTTTTCCGACTACTGCATTATTATCCAGTTTATTACAATCATAGTAACCGGCCCAAGCGCCAGTCATTTTAATTTCTTCAAAAACTGAAATTCTTTTTGCTAAACCTGGCCAAACTAATTCTTCAAAATCATTCCATTCTGGTTCCAAATCTTCAGCATCCCATACAGGCTTCGGTGATCCGGCTAAATATTCTTTACCTTCGGGTCTCCAATATACTCCTGTTGTTAAATCACCCGTTAATGGCATTTCAGGAATATGTTTAGGGCATTTAAATCTAAAAACAGTATGCTTTTGAGGAAAAACTGGAATATCATTTAAAAGTTCATTAGTCCAACAACCTGCAGCTGATACTATTGCATTTGCTTTAATTTCTTTTAAACTTTTTACATCTCCTTTAGTAAATTCTGCGCCTAACTCTATAGCTTTATTTTTCAAAGCATTATGAAATAAATATGGGTCTATCCAACCCTCAATTTTTGTATCGGAGTAAGTTGCTGTTTCTATACCCTCTTCACTTATATATGGAAATACTTGTTTTAATTCTGAACCTTTAATATTTTTTGTACCAGCCTCACAAGCTTTATGATTTTCTAAAGCTAAATACTGTTCTTGAGCATGTTCTGGTCCAAAAAGTAAAAGATAGCCATTTGGGACCATACTTACTGTTGGGCTTGGGTTATTTTTAGTTTTTAGATCACTAGGAACATTTAACAAAAATTCTCTCGAAAACTTTCCTAACATGATGTTCTCTTTTTGAAAAAATTGTCTTCTAAAACCACCTAAAGATAATGGAAATGAGGCTTTTTTGTAAGTTGGATCTTTTTCAATTACTTTTACTTTTCTGCCTTCCTTTGAGAGAAAATAAGCTGTGGACGCTCCAATTATTCCACCACCAACTACTACTATGTCATCCATATTAATTTAATAAAACCAAAGTAAAATTAAGAATTAATGCATAACAGCTCCAAAGTAAATACGGAATCATTAGATAAAAACTTAAATTATTTATTTTTTTATATTTGAAAGTTAATATTACTATAAATGTTAATATTACTATTAAATTAAATAAAGCTAATTCAATGTTGTGGAAAACAAAAAAAACTATACTCCAAGTTGTATTAAAACATAAATGAATTAAATAAATTAAAACTAAATTTATATTATAATTTTTATGCCAAACTGACCAAATGGCTATAGCCATAAAAAGATATAATGTGGTCCAAACCGGAGCAAATACCCAATCGGGAGGTGTCAAAACAGATTTATTTAGTGTTGAATACCATGGTTCTTTGTAAGAAATTGTCGCTATACTTCCTATAAATGACGCAGAATAAGTAATTATTGCAAATATAATAAAAGATATAAATTTATTTTTTAACATATTCATATTATACATCATTTTTATATGAAAAATAAATCAATATGGATAACTGGAGCTAGTAGTGGGATTGGTAAAGCACTAGCTTTAAAATTTGCAAAAGAAGGTTGGAAAGTAGCAATTTCAGCAAGAAGAGAAAATTTGTTAAATGAAATATCTCAAAGTAATGAGAATATAATGCCATTTCCTTTAGACGTTACAGATAGTGAAAAGTGTAAAAATGTTTTCGAAAATATTAAAAATAAAATTGGGGAGATTGATATATCTGTATTCTGTACAGGTATTCATGATCCAAAATCAGAGAAAAGTTTGAATCTTGAGAAAGTTAAGAAAATCATGGAAGTTAATTTTTTTGGTACCATACACTCAATAAACTCTGTGTACGATTATTATAAAAATAGAAAATCAGGTCATATATCTATAGTGTCTTCAGTAGCAGGTTACAGGGGTTTGCCTGCTGCAGGCGCATATTGTGCGTCTAAATCTGCCTTAAGTAGTTTTGCAGAAAGTCTATACTTTGATCTAAAAAGATTTAATGTTCGTGTTTCTCTTGTAAGTCCCGGTTTTATAAAAACACCTATGACTGATAAAAATGATTTTCCAATGCCAATGATTAAGTCTCCAGAGTTTGCTGCAGATCAAATGTATAAGGGCTTAACAAAAAATAAGGGATTTGAAATTCATTTTCCAAAATCATTCACATCTATAATGAAGGTCCTAAAAGTAATTCCAAATGGATTGTATTTTAAAATAATTGAAAAAGGTATGAAAAGGATTGTTGATTAGTCCCTCACAAAAAAGACTGTCAACTCACCAACTTTAAAACCAAATTTAGTTAGAGTCGCTCTATTTATTGCAACTTTTTCATCTTGTTTAAATATCCAATCGTCAAATGAGACTTTGATGTTTTTATTTTTGAATGGAACTAATAAATCATATTTAAATTTAAATGCTGATCCATATTGCACACCAGTTGCTTCTCCAACAACATCTGGTGCGGTTCCTATATAATTGTTATTATCTATTTTTTTTATTTTCCAAGTTCTTTTTTGTTTTTCACCATCAGTCCAATAAAAGTCTTCATCTAAAGTTATGATATTGTCATTAAAGGAACCGATTAGATCTGCTTTGAATTGACGTGTCACCTTTCCACTTCTATCTTGGAGGATGCCCCATGCCTTCACTTTACCATTAAAATATTCTTCGATTAGTAAAGTAGGCTCAGTATTTTTAAAATCTTCTGGCTTCATATTATTTGAACAGCTTGTAACTAAGGACAAGGCAATAATCAATAGAATTGATTTTATTAATTTCATATTATTTGTTTTTAAGCAAAGAGAACTGTATTAAGTCAATATTTTTTGATCTAAAGCCAGCTTCACAATAAGATAAATAGAAATTCCACATTCTCTTAAATGTGTTATCAAAACCTTGCTTAGATATATGTTCCCAACTTTTAAAAAATTTTTCTCTCCAAATTTTAAGTGTATTGCTATAGTGTGCTCCATAAGAATTACATTGAGTAAACTCTAGACCAGTTTTTTTTGCGTATTCAATTAAGGAGTTTTTTGATGGAAGAAATCCTCCTGGAAAAATGTATTTTTGAATAAAATCCTCTTTTTTTTTATATCTATTGAATAACTTCTCATCGATCGTAATTGCCTGAATTGCAGCTTTGCCATCATCTTTTAAATACTTTTTAATACTTTGAAAATAATTTTTAAGATAATCTTGTCCTACTGCTTCAATCATTTCAATTGAAGCAATTGAATTATATTTATTTTTTACATCTCTATAATCCTGCATTTTAATATTGATTTTTTCGTTGAGACCTATTTTATAAATTCTATTTTTAGCGTAATCGAATTGTTTTTTTGAAATTGTTATACAATCTAGTTTGACATCATAATTTTTTCCTATGAATTCTGCAAAACCACCCCATCCACAACCTATCTCTAAAACTTTGTCACCAATTTTAGGCTTAATAAGTGAAGTTAGTTTTTTATATTTATTTATTTGTGCTTTTTCTAAATCTAACTTATCATTTTCAAAAATAGCACTAGAGTAAGTCAAAGTATCGTCTAACCAAAGGGAAAAAAACTCATTTCCTAAATCATAATGTTTCGAGATATTTTTTTTACTATTTGATTTCGTATTTTTATTAAAAATATTTTTTAAATAATTAATAAAAGATAGGTCTAAAATACCTGAAAACTTATGAACAATTTCAATATTTTTAGCAGTTAATTCTATCAGCTTTGATAAGTTGTCAGTTTCAAATTCGTTATTCATGTAAGCCTCTGCCATGCCAATGCTACCTTTTGATATTATTTTTTTAAAAAAATCTGATCTATTAATTTTTACAAAAACAATTAAATTTTCATCGTTACCAAATACATGTTTGCTTTGATCATAATCCGTTACAATAATCTTTCCGTACTTAATCATTTTTAAAGCTGAAAAAGCAATTTTTTTTGAAAAATTATTAATCATTAATTTTCGTAACTAGTATTGTTTTTAATTTTTAAGTTCTTTTTAACCAATTTAATGCCTTTGATCCAAAGTTTTAATGCCTCATAATGTATTGCTGAAATTATTTTGAGGGTCATCAAAGGATGTTTTAGATAGGATATAAGCAGATTTTTTGAGCTTAATTTTACTCTTTCGCCATCTTGTGAGGCAAATAATAGTTTTCCCTCTTTGTCTCTCTGATCGATAATCACCGAGAGTCTTTCATTAGGAATCAGAACTTTAAAAAAATATTTTGATTCTAAATCCATAAAAGGTGATACATAAAATTTCTTTTTACAATTATTAAAGATCTGTTTATTTTTTATATCAATTTTAAAGACATAAGTATGTTGTTCACCAAAAGTATTTTTAACTTCGTATAATATTGCTATTGGGTTTGAGTCTGCATCGTAGATAAAAAAAATACTTAATGGATTAAAAACATACCCGAATATTCTTGGATAGCATAATATTTTAATTTTAATATTTATTGTAGAAATATTTTTTTTTTGCAATACATGAATTAACCAATCTTTGATTGATGAGCCGTCTCTATAACCATGGTCTTTATCAAAAAAACTTAAAATATTAAATTTATTGTATGAAAAAAAAGGAATTTTCTGATCAAGTTCATTTATTTCATCGAGATCTAAGAAAAGAGAGAAAACGCTATATTTAAAAAAATGTTTCTTAGGTTTAAATCTTTTATGAATTACGCTACCAATATAAATGCAAGAATTATTAATCATTCAAAAATTTAATCATTTCTAATGTAGATTTAATACCATCTTCATGAAATCCATTACCAAAGTAACTACCACAAAATAATATATTTTTTTTATTTTGTATCAAATGTAAATTTTTCTGATTTTTTAGTGTATTATGATCGTAATAAGGGTGAGTAAATTCAACTTTCTTTATTATCTTATCTGTATTAATTTTTTCAAAAGGATTCAGAGTTAAAAAGATATTTTTATTTATTTTGAAATTTTGAAGTAAATTTAACCAATAAGTTACAGAACTATTTTTTTTAGAAATTGATGTATTCCACGCAGACCAATTAAATCTTTTTTGAGGCATAACTACTTCATCTGAGTGAATTATGGCTAAATTTTTTTTATATTGAAAACTCCCTAAAATTTTAGTTTCTTCTTCAGATTTGTCCTCTATCATTTTTTTTGCTTCATCAGCATGAGTGGCAATAATAACTTTATCGTAATCAAAATATTCATTTTCTGAACCATAAAAAATTCGCACAAAATTTGAAATTCTTTTAATTTTCTCAATTTTGTAATTTTTAAAATGTTCACCGCTAATTTTTTCTATTACTTTATTTACATATTGTCTGCTTCTGTTTTTTACTGTGTACCATTGCGGTCTTTTACGTAAATTAAATAGACCATGATTTTGAAAAAACTTCATAAAAAATTTAATTGGCATTTTTTTTGCATCATAGGGTGGCATTGACCAAATTGCGGATACCATAGGAATTAAATGGTAATTAATAAAATATTCGGAATGTTTTTCATTAACTAAATATTCACCAAGACTTATATCTTCATTAAATTTGTTTAATTTAGAACTTTTTTTATAAAATTTTAATATTTCTAAAAACATTTTAAAAAAATTATAATTAAGTAAGTTTTTTTTATGCGAGAAAATTCCTTTTAATCCTTTTCCACAATATTCTAAATCTATGTCTTTAGACATAAATGATAAGCTCATATTGCTTTTTTCTATGTCCACGTCTATTTCTTTAAAAAAATTAATTAAATTTGGATAAGTTTTTTTATTAAAAACAATAAAACCAATATCTGCACGAATTTTATCTATATTTTCATTTAATTTAATATCAATTGTGTGAGAGTGTCCTCCAAAACGATCTTCTTTTTCAAATAGATCAACTTTATATTTTTTTGATAAAAAATACGCAGCACTAAGTCCTGAAATACCTGAACCAATAACTGCAACTTTCATTAATTTTAAGCTGCGTCTTCTTTAAATTCATCCATACTTGGACAAGTACAGAATATATTTTTATCTCCATATACGTTATCTACTCTAGCAACAGGTGGCCAAAATTTATTGCTTTTCAAATATTTAGATGGGTAAGCTGCCTCTTCACGTGTATATTTATGGCTCCAGTTATCAGATGAAAGCTCCAAATCTGTGTGAGGCGCATTCTTTATAGGATTGTCTATTTTATCAAATTTACCAGATTTTATATTATCAATTTCAGATTTGATCTTAATAAGTGTATCACAGAATCTATTTATCTCTCTCAAATTTTCACTCTCAGTTGGTTCTATCATCATAGTGCCAGCAACAGGCCAAGACATTGTTGGTGCATGAAAACCATAATCAATTAATCGTTTCGCAATATCTTCCTCGGTTACTCCTGTATCTGATTTAATATTTCTAATATCAATAATACATTCATGTGCCACATTACCATTTGACCCTTTGTACAAAATGGGAAAATGATCTTTTAATCTGTGAGCTATATAATTTGCATTCAGTATCGCAACTTGAGTAGCAAGCTTTAATCCTGCTGATCCCATCATTTTAATATACATCCAAGAAATTGATAAAATACTTGAACTTCCCCAAGGCGCTGCAGAAACTGCTCCAATTCCAGATGTTGGTCCACAATCTTTTATGACTGGGTGGTTGGGTAAATAAACTTGTAAATGTCTTTTACAAGCAATGGGTCCCATTCCAGGTCCTCCACCACCATGAGGAATACAAAACGTTTTATGTAAGTTAATATGACAAACGTCTGGACCAAAATTTCCTGGTTTAGCAATTCCCACTAATGCATTTAGATTTGCACCATCCATATAAACCTGACCACCATGTTTATGAACTAACTCACAAATATCTGATATTTTTTCTTCAAATACTCCATGAGTGGATGGGTAAGTTACCATTAATGCCCCAAGGTTTTCAGAATGTTGTTCTGCTTTTTTCTTTAAGTCATCAAAATCAACATTTCCTTCTTTATCACAATTAACAACAACAACTTTCATTCCAGCCATTTGTGCACTTGCTGGATTAGTACCGTGTGCTGAACTTGGAATTAAACATATGTTTCTATTAGCCTCATCTCTATCTAAATGATACTTTCGGATAACCATTAATCCCGCATATTCGCCTTGAGCACCTGCATTAGGTTGAAGAGAAACACCTGAAAAACCAGTTATGGAACGCAACCAATTTTTCAGATCGGTAAATAGATCTCTAAATCCTTCCATTTGTTCAATTGGTACAAATGGATGAGGTTCTGCAAACTCTTTCCACGAAATTGGTATCATCTCTGCTGCAGCATTTAACTTCATTGTACATGAACCAAGTGCAATCATTGTTCTATTCAATGCTATATCCTTATCTTCTAATCTTTTTAAATATCTCAGCATCTCAGTTTCAGAATGATATGAGTTGAAAACTGGATGTTCTAAATATTTTGAAGTTCTCAATAAGTTTTTTGGAAGATTAGGTAAACTTACTGAAGGATCCTCTTTTTTGATTGATTCAGCTGCGTTAAAGATTTTTAATAGTTGATTTACTCTATAAACATTTTTTCTTTCATCAAAAGAAACTGCGAGCATTTCAGAATTTACTTTACGTATATTAACTTTTTGATTTAAAGCATTTTTATAAATTTGATCAGTTTTTTCTTTAGTAATAATTGTAACAGTATCAAAAAAATGATTGGAATAAAGTTCATATCCAGACTGTTTTATTTTATCAGCAAAACTTTTTGCTAATTGTGACACTCTTTCAGAAATGTTCTTAATTCCATCTGGGCCGTGATAAATAGAATATGCTGCTGATACAATTGCTAATAGAGCTTGAGCAGTACAAATGTTACTTGTCGCCTTGTCTCTTCTGATATGTTGCTCTCTAGTTTGTAAGGACAATCTATATGCCTTATTACCGTGTCTATCAACTGACACACCGACAATTCTTCCCGGCATTGATCTTTTGTACTCATCTTTTGTTGCAAAAAAAGCTGCATGTGGACCGCCATATCCCATTGGAATACCAAATCTTTGTGAGCTTCCAACTGCTATATCAGCACCAAGTTCTCTTGGTGTTTTTAATTTTGCTAATGCTAACAAATCACAAGCTAATACAGCCTTACCATTCTTTTTATGAATTTTGCTAATTGCTTCACTTGGGTCTTTGATATCTCCTAAAGTTCCAGGATATTGTAAAATTCCACAAACTAAATCTTCTTTTAACTGGTCTAAAACGTCATCTTCTTTACCAACCAATACTTTTAAACCCAACGGTTCAGCTCTAGTTTGAATTACATTTATTGTTTGTGGATGACAATCCTCAGATACAAAAACTAAATTACTATCTTTTTTGTTCAATCTGTGACTTAGGCCCATAGCCTCCGCTGCTGCTGTACTCTCGTCTAATAAAGAGGCATTAGCGATATCCATTCCTGTAAAGTCAACGATCATTTGTTGAAAATTTAATAACATCTCAAGTCTTCCTTGAGCTACTTCTGGCTGATAAGGCGTATATGAAGTATACCAACCTGGATTTTCTAATATATTTCTTAAAATTACATAAGGTGTATAAGTTCCATAATAACCCATACCAATAAAATTTGAGTAAACTTGATTTTTTTTTGATATTGCTCTTAATTTTCTTAAAGCTTCATATTCTGAATTTGATTCACCAATATTTAATTCTCCTCTAAACTTTATTTTTTCTGGTACTGTGCTGTCAATTAAATCATCTAGTGATTTATAATTTAATTCTTTTAACATTTTTGATTGATCTTCTTTAGAAGGTCCAATGTGTCTCTTTAAAAAATCTTTTTCTGAATTTGGTAACATTATGCTGATGTCTCCTTTGCAAATTTATCGTACTCTTCTTTATTCATAAGAGTATCAAGTTCTGATTTATCTTTTAACTTTAATTTAAAAAACCATGCTCCACCTTCTGGGTCAGCATTGATTTTTGATGGATCGTCAACAATCGATTGATTAATCTCTAAAACTTCGCCACTTACTGGAGTATATACATCGCTAGCAGCTTTTGTGGACTCTACCACCCCTGCAGTTCCATCTTTTTCAACATTAGATCCTTTCTCAGGTAATTCAGCAAAAACTATGTCGCCTAACATTTCAGTTGCATGTTTTGTAATTCCAATAGTTCCAACCTCCCCATCTAGTGTAATCCATTCATGTTCTTTTGAAAATTTTGTATCAGACATTAGCTTCTCCTTTCACATAACTTTTTTTATAAAACGGTAAATCACAAACATTGGCAGGTACTTTTTTTCCTCTTACTTCTAAGAAAACTTTTGTATCTGTTTTAGAGTGAGAATTTGAAATGTAACCCATCGCGATAGATGCGTTGACACTTGGTCCAAATGTTCCGCTTGTAACTTTTCCAATCTCATTGTCTTTTTCATCAAAAATTTTTGTTGACTCTCTTGCTATAACTCTAGTCTCTGGTTTTATACCGACTCTTAATTTTGATACGCCTTCTTCTATTTGTTTTTTTATTTTTTGTGATCCTGTAAAATTATCATTGATTCTGTTTTTTGAAATAGCCCACTTTAAATTTGCTTCAACTGGACTGGTGTTTTCATTTATATCATGACCGTATAAGCACAAACCTGCCTCTAATCTTAAAGTATCTCTTGCACCTAAACCGATTAAAGTTGACCCTTTTAAAATTAATTCTTCTACAAAAGAGATTGCAACTTTATCAGATAATGATATTTCAAAGCCATCTTCACCTGTATATCCAGATCTTGTTATAAAAATTTCATTATTTTTAAAAGAAAAGTTTCCTCCATTCATGAATTTTAATTTTGATACATTTAAAACTACATTTTCAAGAATTGTTTTAGACTCTGGGCCTTGTATTGCTATTAGAGATAAATCATTTTTCATATCCAAACTTTGATCATTTAATTTATTTTTAATAATCTGAAGATCGTTTTGTTTACACGCAGCATTTAAAATAATCATGTACTGATCTTTCATCCTTGTGATAATAAGATCATCATATATTCCCCCATTCTCTTTCATTAAAAACGAATACTTGCTTTGATTAATTTTTAAATTTTTAAGGTCGGTTGGTAAGATTTCTTGAAGCTTATCTGTTATCTCATCACTGTATTTAATGAATAACTGCCCCATATGGGAAACATCAAAAATTCCAGACTTATTTCTTGTAGTATTATGTTCTTTTACAATTCCTTCAGAGTATTGAATAGGCATACTATAGCCAGCAAACTCAACGAATTTAGCGTTGTGCTTTTTATGTAATTCGTACAGTGCAGTTTTTTTTACATTCATATTAACTCTTCAAAACCCCCTCTGTCGGTGTGCCTGAGAGATTTTGGCTCCTTCGGCGAGAATTTATCTCTTTCCAGAGTTAATATGTACGGTCCTTTTGCCTGAGAGTTTCCGGGGTGGTTGCTCCTTCGGCGCTACAAATACGTAGTCTCTCCCGTATATATATTATTAACATAATAATTTATAAAAAGATACATAAATAAATATGTTATAAAATCTGATTAAATCAGGTTATTAAAGGCAAAACTAGTTATGGCTAGTCTTATTCGTCTATGTAATTAAAGTTTATTACAACCCGTCTGAGCGAATCTGTGCAGTCTACCCCGCAATGTAGAGTTCTACCATCAAATACTACTGCTCTATTTGCCTTGCTTTCAACTTTTTTACCATTTTCAAACTTAGTGGAGCCATTATTAGTATTACAATAAAAAACTGCGGTCTTAAATTTTTCTTTATCTTTCCTTGTAACATCTATATGCATTTGAGATTCAATATTTTCTTTTTTTTTAAATGTTTTATTAGCTTTAATTCTTATAACTTTTTTCATGTTTAGTTTGCTTAAAAAAGGATCCAAAATAGTTACAAATTTAGACACAACCTTACCTGATAATATAAAATTATGGCAAAACTGAAAATTTCCATCTCCAGACTCAACTTTATCAGGCAAGAAATACCATGGGAATTCAGGACCCATTAGAACATCATTTAATTTTTTAAACTCTTCCGGACTTAACAGATTATCGAGAACTTTAACCATGATACAAGTTTAGATTTTATATTTTAGGAAGTCAATTTTTAACTACTTGTAAACTGTCTTTTTTTTTTACTAATAAGAATTGCAACAAAACCGCAAAAATAATTACACTTCCTCCTATTAAAACAGTCATTGGAGGATTTTCGTTAGCAAACATCCATGCCCATAACGGACCTAAAACAGCCTCAGTAATCATGATTATTCCTACTATTGCAGATGGGGTGTTTCTTGCACCTATCGTGATAAATATAAAACCAAAACCTAATTGAAAAAAACCTGCTAAAAAGCCTAAGAAAATATCATGATATGAAATATTAATTTTACCTGCTATTAAATAACCAACAACCATTGCAACAATACCTGCTATCAATTGTAACGGTATCATGTCTACGTGTGGATACTTGCGAATAATTAAAATTAAAATAGCAAAAGATATTGGCATTATAAAAGCAGCAAGATTTCCTGTCATCTGGCCTGGGGATAATGAAGAGCCAACCATTAATATTACACCTGCAATTGCTAAAAATATTGAAATTAGAGTTATCTTAGAAATTTTCTCTTTCAGAAAAATATAACCAAATATTGCTAAAAATAAAATTTGAGTTTGAATTATGAAATTAGTATTCGCTACAGTTGTATTATACATAGCAAACACATATCCACAAAATCCAGACGATAAAACAATTCCACCAATTAAACCAGGTAAGCCTGATTTTTTAAAAGCATAGAAAACTTTTGTTTTGTAAGTTAAAAGTAAAAATATAGTCACAATTAATATAAAAAATAAGGATCTCCAAAATAAAATTTGCCAAAGTGTTGCGCCTTCAAATGATTTTACAATAAGTCCTCCAAAACTAAGGCTGCATGCACCTAAAAATACTAAAAAGGGACCAGGTATTTTATTTATAAAATTCACTATTATTCTAATTCAATTGTGCTTGGAGGTTTTGAGGTTACATCGTAAACAACTCTATTTATACCTTTAATATTATTGATTATTTTATTAGACACATTTTGCATAAATTTTTTTGAAAAATCAAAGTAGTCTGCTGTCATTCCATCTGATGAGGTTATAGCTCTTAAAAGACAAATATAATCGTAAGTTCTATTATCACCCATAACGCCAACAGTTTTTACTGGCAATAATGCAGCATAGGCCTGCCAAATTTTATTGTATAAATTTTCTTTTTTTAACTCATTTATGAAATAATGATCAGCTTCTTTTAAAATCTTAATTTTTTCTTTTGTTATCTGTCCTGGCATCCGTATTGCTAGACCTGGTCCTGGAAAAGGATGCCGTGAAATAATTTGTTTAGAAAGTTTTAGTTCTAATCCTAATTTTCTTACTTCATCTTTGAACAAAAGTCTTAAAGGTTCAACTAACTTTAATTTCATTTTTTTTGGTAAACCCCCAACATTGTGATGTGACTTAATTTTTGATGTTTGTGAACCAGTTACAGATTTGCTCTCAATAAGATCTGGATATAAAGTTCCCTGAGCTAAAAATTTAACATTTTTTATCTTTTTGGCATATTTTTCAAATATTTTAATAAATAAATTACCAATAATTTTTCTTTTTTTTTCAGGATCCTCAACATTTCTCAGTTTACTTAAAAATAGTTTTTCTGCATTAACATATATTAAATCAATTTTTAGTTTTTTCTTAAAAGTATCAACTACTTGTTTTTCCTCATTTTTTCTTAAAAGGCCAGTATTTACAAAAATACATTTTAGTTGTTTGCCAACAGACTTATTTAGTAGTTGTGCTACAACACTGCTATCTACTCCTCCAGACAAAGCGCATATAACTTTATCTTTTCCAACCTGATTCTTAACTTTTTTTATTAGATTGTTTTTTTGATGCTTTGAAGACCAATTTTTTTTTGCTTTACAAATTTTAAATAAAAAATTTTTAAGCAAGATCTTTCCCTTTGTTGTATGAGTTACCTCTGGATGAAACTGAACACCAAATCTTTTTAATTTAGAATTTTCAATAATTGTATATTTAGAATCTTTTGTTGAGGCAATTTTTTTAAAATTTTTTGGGATTTTTGTTACATGATCAGCATGACTCATCCAAACATTATTTAGATTTTTTTTATCAAAAAAATTCTTTGTTAAAATAGAATTTTTTGTTTTTCGAATCTTTGCTAAACCAAATTCCCTTGTTTTAGAACTTTTTACGTGTCCTCCGTAGAATTTAGATATAATTTGATGACCAAAACAAATACCTAATATTGGACAATCAAATGTAAAAATATTTTTATTTAATTTTATTTTCTTATTTTGGTAAACGTTTAATGGACCACCAGAAAGAATCAGACCAAATAATTCATTTTGATCTATATTTTTTAAATTCTTATGACTTATAATTTCTGAAAAAACACCGAGTTCTCTAATTCTTCTTGCAATTAATTGAGTAAATTGTGAGCCAAAATCAATTATAAGAATTTTTTTAAGCTTAGTTAGTCTTTTCATTATTTGCTTCAAAATCTTGAAGAGACTTACTTATTTCTGTTTTTTTATTGCACATTTTTTTGCACACACTTGTGAATCTTTTCACCAATGTGTTTGCTTTTTCAAAATTAGATCTATCTAATTGAATATTAATCAACATATAAATTGCTTCTTCATTGTTTGGCTCTAAAAGAAGAGTGGTGTCTAAATTTTTTTCTTCCTCCTCTTGATTTTCCTCATTATTAAATATTTTTGCTAAATAAAGATAAGATTCAGCATTTTTTGGATTAAATACAATGTTTCTTTGAAATAAAAACTTCGACTTTTCGTAATCTTTTTTTTCAAATTTTTTTTTTGCTTTTTCAAATAAATTGTCAGCCGCACTTGCTGTAATACAATAATTTATGCTGATGAAAATTATTAAAATAAGTTTATAAATTAATTTCATAAATATTCACTATTCTTTTTTACTTCGTCTATACTATGTACCATACTTTCATAAAATCCAGCTTTCGTAATTTTAACAAATTTAGCTTTTTTGTTTAGATATTTTATTTGCTCAGCACCCAAATATCCCATTGAAGATCTAAGACCTCCTACCAGTTTGTTAATAGTCTTGCTTACATCTCCTTTATATTTAATCAAACCTTCAACTCCTTCTGGTACATACTTAGATTTATCCTTTTGTTTTTTTTGAAAATATCTATCGGCAGAACCTTTATTCATAGCTCCCACAGAGCCCATTCCTCTAAAAACTTTAAATAATTTGCCTTTCTTTTTTATAATTTTTCCTGGTGCCTCAGACGTACCCGCAAGCATTGAGCCAACCATTACTGCATCAGCTCCTGCTGCTAAAGCTTTTGCAATGTCGCCAGAAAATTTAATACCACCATCAGAAATCATTTTTACTTTTTTGTTAAGTCCCTTCTTAACATCTAGTAGCGCACTCAACTGTGGAACACCAATACCTGCAACTAGTCTTGTTGTGCATATTGAACCAGGTCCAATACCAACTTTTATAACATCAACCCCTAACTTACACAAATATCTTGCTGCCTCTGCAGTGGCTATATTGCCTGCACATAAAGTGGTTTTTTTTGGTTTAATTTTTTTAATTTTTAAAATTGTATCTGCAACTTTTTGACTATGTCCATGAGCTGTATCTACTACGATTAAATCGATGTTAAGTTTTAGAATATTCTTTATTCTATTTAATTCACTTTCATTTGTTCCTACAGCAGCACCAACTTTTAATCTTTTTGACTTTACTTTTTTTATTTCATTAATTTGTTGAGATATAGTTAAATTTCTATGAATAACACCTATACCTCCTTGTTTAGCTAAAGCAATAGCCATCTTTGACTCTGTAACAGTATCCATTGCAGATGAAAGAATTGGGATATCTAGTTTTAATTGATTTGATAATACAGTTACTGTGGATACATCGGATGGTAAGACTTTTGAGTATTGCGGCGCTAAAGTAACATCGTCGAAGGTAAGTGCTTCTTTTATAGGATCCATGATAATTTATATATGATTCTATAAATTTTTAAAGTGTCTATCTAATTTTTTTACAAATAATAAAGCTTTCTTTAGAGTCTTTACGACTAGACGGGGGTTTATAAACTTTAACTTCTTTGAAGTTTTTTTTACAATTTTCAACGATTTCATTAAATGTGGATCCCATAAATATTTTTGAGACAAAACTGCCATTTTTTTTTAAATTTCTAACGGAAAATTCCATAGCATTAATACTCAATTCTCCAGTAGAAATTGCATCTAAATTCTTGTTGCCAGTAGTATTAACAGCCATGTCGGATACTATAAGATCTAATTTATCCTCAAAAAAATTAGATATTATTGTCTGATTTTTTTCATCTAAAAAATCTCCTATCAAGTGAGTTACGTTATAAATTTTTTCAATACCTTTTAAGTCAATAGATAATATTTTTGAATTTTTAGATTTTTCAGATAAATATTGTGACCAACTTCCTGGTGCCGATCCTAAATCAACAACTTTAATTCCGTTTCTTATAATTTTGAATTTATCATCAATTTCTTTAAGTTTATATATTGCCCTAGATCTATAACCTTCTAGCTTTGATTTTCTTACGTAAATATCTCTTCTCTGCTTATTAATCCAGTTTTTAGAAATTTTATTTTTTTTCAACTTTTTCAAACCTTAAACTTTTAGAAACAGTATTATCGTTTAGGGATTTAATTTCAATTTTAATACTTTTGTCTAATCTCATATCTTTTCCCTCTTTCCATATTCCAGCTGCTAAGTGCATAATTCCAATTTTATTGTTTGGTAAATATGGTTCAACAAATTCTCTTTTACTTTCATCAAATTTTGGCAATACATTACTTGCTATCCAATTACATCCTAATGGTAAGAACTCTGTCTCTACGTTATCAACATAAACACTAAGATTTATTGCCAATCCTTCTGATCCAAATATTCTTCCATGTTTTAAGGTTTCTTTTAGATTATTTTGCCAAACATTCCATACTGAAGAATTTTTTTCTAATGAAAATACCCCGATATTTATATGTGGTGCAAATGCAATTTTTCTGGCCTTTTGCATATTTATTTTTGATGATATGGCGTGTTTAAAATTTTGAGATTTAATGATTGCAAGCTTACCAAATAACCATTTTACTTTAGATAATACTCTATATCCTGGTCCAATTGATTGAGTAATACCTAATTTGCCTTTCTCACAAGCTTTGAAATAAAGTTCTATTGGATTCCAATCATTTACCCATGCATCACAATCTATCCATAAATATTTTTTATAATTAGGGAAATATTTAGGAAGAAAAGCTCTTGAAACTTGGCTTTTTAACCACTCCTTACCTTTGACTTTAAGGGATGAAACTTCAATATCCCATTCTGCTTTTTTTATTTCATCAACTTTGTTTTTAATTTTATCTATCTGATCCTGGTTTAGACCTGCATCAAGCACACATATTGCTGTATTCTTACTATCTGGGAAACTTTTAACAGAATCAATTAATTCCTCTAGCAAGTTAAAGTATTTTTCATCAGCTAGAGAAACAATAGTATTTTCTTTCATTAAAGAATATCTTCGTGTTCCTCGTTATCAATATTTTCATTTACAAATTTTTTATTTAAATTCTGAAAATGAAAAACACTAAAAGGAATCAATGCTAAATATAGTAAGCTAGATATTACAATTACATTATAAGTATAGATTAGAAGTAATCCAAAAAATAAAACAACGCCAAACAGAAGAAATATAGTTAGTCTTCTCGGCACTGCAATTTTTTTAAAAGAATAAGTTGGTAATTTACTTATTAATAATATTGAGATTAGTATAAATAAAATTAGTGTGAAATATGTAAAATCAATGTTTAAAAATTGTATTTCACTTTTGCTATAAATTAATGGCATCAAGACTAAAATACCTCCAGCAGGTGATGGAACGCCCTCAAAAAAATTATCTTTCCAAGATGATTGTGTTTCAGAATTTACATTAAATCTTGCAAGTCTTAACGCAACACATATTACATAAACTAAACAAATTAACCATCCAACTCTACCAAGAGTATTTAGTTGCCAAAAATACATTATAAAAGCTGGAGCAACTCCAAAACTTATCACATCTGTTAAAGAATCTAATTCTTTTCCTACTTGAGAAGTTCCTTTTATCAACCTTGCTATTCTACCATCTAAACCATCTATTAAACCTGCAACAATAATACAAATGATTGCTAATCCAAATTTTTCATCAAATGCGAATTTTATAGATGTTAGACCTATGCAAACACCTACCAATGTAAACATGTTAGGCAAAATAGTTCTTGTTTTTTTATTAGAAACTAATTTAAACTTTTTGTTTGTTTCTTGCATTTGCTATCTTTTAGCTATTAATGTTTCACCTGCTATAGTTTTTTGATCAACTTTTACAAGTGGCTTGTAATTTTCGAAATATAATTCTGCTCTACTACCAAATCTTATCATGCCAATTCTTGAGCCTTGTTCAAGTTTTTCACCTTTAGAAGTTTCAGTGACTATTCTTCTTGCAACTAATCCTGCTATCTGCACTACTACAATTTCTTCTCCAAAACTATTTTTAATTTTGTAATAGTTTCTTTCATTGTCCTCACTAGCTTTATCTAGAGAGGCATTTAAAAATTTTCCAGCAACATATAATATGTCTTCTATTACACCGCTACATGGAGTTCTGTTAACGTGACAATCAAAAACGTTCATAAATATGCTCACTTTAGTAAATTTTTTGTTCTCTAAATTTAGTTCCTTTGGACCGTTAGTTTCCATGACTTGCAGAACAACTCCATCTGCAGGGCTAACTAAATAATCTTCATCATTAATTGAAATTCTGTCTGGATCCCTAAAAAAATAATATACCCAAATAGTGAGAACTATTCCAATTAAACCAAGAAATCCATTAATCAAATATAACACGAGAGTTGCTAGGCCAAAAATAACTAAAAATTTATAGCCTTCGTTGTGTAATTTAGGAAATATTTTATCAAACATAATACTTTTTTTTGCTAATTTCTGATTAATATGTATATAAAAAGCAAAAATTCAATTAATAAGATTTATAAGTAAATATGAGCAAAATTAAGGTCAAAAACCCAATAGTAGAGTTGGATGGTGATGAAATGACAAGGGTTATATGGGAATTTATTAAGAAGAAATTGATCCTTCCATATCTGGACCTCGGAATTGAATACTACGATCTTGGGATGAAGAGCAGAGATGATACCTCTGACCAAATTACAATTGATTGTGCTAATGCGATTAAAAAAAATGGGGTTGGGATTAAATGCGCAACAATCACACCAGATGAGGCACGTGTAAAAGAATTTAATTTAAAAAAAATGTGGAGATCTCCTAATGGAACAATAAGAAATATCATTGGAGGAACTGTATTTAGAGAGCCAATAATTTGTAAAAATGTTCCAAGATTAGTTCCATCATGGACAGATCCAGTTATTATAGGAAGACATGCTTTTGGTGATCAGTACAGAGCAACAGATTTCAAGGTTCCTGGTAAAGGAAAATTAGAGGTAAAATGGACATCAGAAGATGGAAAAGATAATAAAAGTTATGAGGTATTTAATTTTCCTGGACCTGGAGTTGCGCTTTCAATGTATAATTTAGATAAATCAATCGAAGACTTTGCAAGATCATGTTTTAATTATGGGTTAATAAAAAAATGGCCTGTTTATTTATCTACAAAGAATACTATTTTAAAAACTTACGATGGAAGATTTAAAGATATATTCCATGCAGTATTTGAAAAAGAATTCAAGTCTGATTTTGATAAACATAATTTAACTTATGAACATAGACTTATTGATGATATGGTAGCGTGTGCAATGAAGTGGAGTGGTAAGTATATATGGGCATGTAAAAATTATGACGGAGATGTTCAATCAGATACGGTTGCACAAGGCTATGGTTCATTAGGATTAATGACAAGTGTGTTGTTGGCCCCAGACGGAAGAACAATGGAAGCAGAAGCTGCGCATGGAACTGTTACCAGACATTACAGAATGCATCAACAAGGTAAAGAAACTTCAACCAATCCTATTGCTTCAATATTTGCTTGGACAAGGGGTCTTGCTCATAGAGGTAAGTTAGACACAAATGATGAGCTAATTAAATTTTCTAAAACTTTAGAAGACGTATGTATTAATTGCGTTGAAACAGGTTCAATGACAAAAGACCTAGCGATCTTAATTGATAAAAATCAAAAGTATCTAACAACAAACCAATTTTTAGATGCTATTGATGGAAGTCTTAAGAAAAAGTTAAATTAATAACTACTATCTCTCCAGCCACCTTTATTTTGCATGATTTCACCAGGTACAGATAAGATTGAGAATAAAGTATCTTCATCACCTGTTGGACCTGCTACGTTTGCAAATAATTTATCAGCAAAAATTACAAGTTCAGATAGGACACCTTTTCTAACGAATGCACATGCATTAGCACCTGGATTATTGACATCTTCTGGTGTTGTAAGTTTTAGTTTAGCAGAGTTATTATAGCCACACTCATCATCTGATACACAAATAAATGCAGAACCTTGACTACATCTTTGATTACCTGGTGGTGGTTGGTAAATAGGAAAATAAACTTGTCCTTTAAATAATGTTGGTGAAGCAGAGGCCTTCCTAAAAGTTTTAGGAACATAAAAATTACCTTGATCATCTTGACCAAGTTTAATTACCCAAGCTTGTTTAGTTCCAATACAAGTAGATGTATCTATTTTACCCGTAACATCCTCACAATCATCTGCTTCTTCTACACTCAGTGCATCATTTGCGCTCTTATGTGCTTTTATTAAAAAATTTGGTTCCGAACCTAATGGAATTGTAACTCCATTTAAGTGATCAAAATAAGGATAGTCCTTATCTATAACTCCATACATTATATTATCTAGCCCTGGTTCTCTTCCGCCAAGGTCAGTAAAATTACCCGTTGATCCAAAAAGCATCAGTTGCCCTTTATCAACTCCAACTCCGGCATCCATAGCAAAATATGAGTATCGAGCATTGTTAGTATTAGCCCTTAAATTAAATAAAGTTGTTTGTTCAAATAAACGTGCCCCATTTTTTGTTGAATTAGTTAAATTAATTTTTGTGACTTTACCCTCTAAATCATTTACGTAAACTAAAGCACCTCTCCACGGAATTCCAAAAGCAGTGTCTGGAGTTATAACGATTGGAGCTGCAGGAATAGCATTGGAAATATCACTTCCGTTTGGTGTAGCTTCTTGTGTAGAGCCAACTGATATACCTGCTGGATCAGTGTCCACTATAGTAATAGGTCCACCGTTTTTCTCAGCGCCGTAAATTTTACCTGGTTCATCTCTATCTTCAAGATCTACTAAAAATACTGCAGAGCCTGCACAACTATCATTTTTACTCATACCTCCGCCCATAACGGCGACATATCGATCTGAATTAATATCACCTCCGTCTGTTGATGGTATTCTAACAATTCTTGGAGTTGACCAAGTCTCTCCTAATTGTGTGTAATCGTATTCTGGCTCAATTCCTGTTGCGCCTTTACAAGATGTTTGAATACTAAATTGATTAGACGCTCTGTTATCTGTCTCTGATTGATAAGTATTAATCACTTGTTTATCCTCAAAAACTACTCTTAAAAGACCATCTCGCATAGATGCACTTTCAATTGCTATTGGTACTGTAACTCCATCAACCATCTCCTTTGCGCTTAAAATGCCATCTGGTATCTCTTGTCCCTCTGGATAATCTAATGTGATTTCACTAAAATGAAATGTATCGCTGATATAACATGAGCTAGTACCAGTTTCCATAAACTCAGTGTTACTTGTAATATTAGTTCCAGCTTGTCCTTCATCAGCATTTAAAACAGTGCAAAGTGCTATATTATCTTGTTCTGTACAATTATTTGTATCATCGTCATCAGTACTATTACAGTCATCTGGGTCAGCATCTCTTGCTGTTGTTTGATTGTCTGATGCTACTAACCCCTCCTCAGATTTAAGATAAGATGAGAAACCAGAGTTATATGGCCTAGACTCAATATTTCCATCTTTGTCTGCTACCAAAATTCTTTTATTTATTTGGTCATTAAATATTGAAAACATATGTATTGGGCCTTTGTCACTTTCAACTAGTGGATGTGTAATATCTAAAACTGAAAAACCAGCGCCACCTCTACCATAAGGCACAAATAATATTGTACGCCAAGCTTTACCTTGTTCAGCGCCTTTTGGGTCCCAGCCTTCAATAAGTACGTCGTGGACAACTGGAGAGCCATCAACACCAAATATCGGGTTTGTGCCTCCTGATCCAGTTTGTACCCCATCAACAGTTGTTTGATCAATTTTTCCATCATAACCCTTGTTTACCACCTGCGGAAGTAGTGCTCCAATAAATGGTGGTATGAAACCCCATTCCTCTTTACCAGTTTCAGCATTTATAGCATGAAGAATTCCACTATTTGATCCAGCATAAATTATATTTTTTCTTGAAGCGTTTCCAGCCATGAACTGTTGATAACCGTTTACACTTCTATAGTAAGCCTCTTCATTTGTATTTGTAAAATCTAAACTTGCATCTGGTGGTCCAACTTCAATTAATTGTGAGTGATAGATATCTCCCATAACGTGATCCCTAACCTGAGTTACAATACAATCACCATTATAATCAAAATAATCTCTTCCTCTCATAAAATTAACTAAACCTGTAATATCATCATCATTACCATTTACTCCAACCGATGCGCACGATGAGGAAGCATGATGATAATCAGGTACTTCATATCCTAATTCATCCATCAAACTCTTTATTGATGACATAAAATCAGGATGAAAATTATCCCAATTACCTATATAAGATTTACCAGGCATCGCAGTCCATAAATTTCTATCATCGTCTGTTCCGGTTTCTGATGCTTGACCTTTTATCTCTTTAGCAGCACTCCAGTTTCCTGGGGTACTTAGTTCATGGTCAACTGTTCCATCAGAGTTAAGTTTTTTTCTTAATAAAGTTCCTTGCCATTCACCATATTGTTCGTATGCAAATTGTGCTTGATATAGTGACCCCCCCTCTTGAATTGTTGCAGTAATTGATGGCGCTGTAAATGCAAGTTTATCCGCAATTATTTGTCTAATTTTACTAGTTAATTCAGTTTTTAATTGTTCAGGAGTGTCTGCGATTATTGTTGCTTCGCAATCTTCTTCTCCAGCAGTTGCACAAGATCCTATTCTTGCTAAGTCATCAAATAAATTCATAGAACCACCTCTGATACCTCCGCCATAAGCAACAAATAAAGTTTTGATACCTTTTTTTCTTAATGCATCTATTCGATTAGCAGTTTCTCCTCTTTGGCCTCGAACGCCAGTATTTCTCATTGCACCATCACCGATAACAATTATATAGTTAAGTTGACATAAGGATTCTGGATCAAAAACTTGACCACCCGCTGTCTCATCTTCAAAATATTGCACTGCTATGTCTGAAAAAGCCTGTGAATCGGTTCCCCAAGCAAGACCAAGCGGTTCTAGAACGCTCATAATTTGACTAGCACCTCTTGAACTAATTCCAACATTTAAACAAGAGTCACTATTACAAAGTGTGCTTGTTCCAGTTGGATGGTCTCCCGTCCACCCATTATAATATGAACAATTAGAATTTCTATGACAATAAGCTCCACCTCTAGCAGAGTTTTTTCCTCCACCACTTTCACCTGCATTCCAGTGACCAAATCCAAAATGAGCTCCTGTAGTTAAAGTTGTATCATTGACAATTGCATTAATTGCTTGTTTTACTCCATCCCACCTTCTTATTCTTGGTCCTCCCATTTGATCTTGCCAAGTGTCATTTCTTTGAGCTTCAACAAATTTGGACCCATCGAATACATCGACATAACCTCTACTAGTAGCTGACAAAATTCTTGTTTCATTATTACTATCTCCAAATGTATTTGTTACACTCACACCCCATACTCTTGAAAATCTAACATCGTCAGCATCAATTTCGCCTGCAACCCCTGTGTTTGCGAGTGTTGAATTTAGTCCTGTACCAACACTTGTAATTACATTATATGTAGTGTCTGCTCCTGTACCACTTAATTCTAATTTTTGAAGTGAATGATTTATATGTGAGCCAACATAAAGAATATTGCTGTCGTCTGGTGAAACAGCAACTGTTGTAGCGTATGCCATTGTACTAGTTAGATCTGGAGACTCGGCTCGATCAATTCTTCTAACTTCTGCACCTAATGCCAAAGCACCATTTGCTGCCGCTAAACTTCGTCCTTGAATACTTCCATCTCTCCTATCAGTTATGTAAACAATAGTACCTTCATTGTTTACTGACATTCTTTGCATTGAACTCAAAAGACCTCTGCCGAAAGTTTGTAAATTACAAGCCATTGTGGTTAGATTACAAGATTGAAAGAAACCACCTCGTCTTATTCTTCCTCCAGAAAAAAGGTAAGGAGTTCCACCAATAATTTTCACATCTATGTCATAAACCCAGGCTCCTCTAGTTTGGTTACCAAGTGCAAATATGCATTCAGATCCATCTTCAGTAAAACCGTAAATCATATTCCTGTCACGTCTCTCTCTATTTATGACGAAAAACATATTTTGATTGCTAATGTCTCGAGTGGTAAGGTTCTCAACAAAATGTAATCCAGCGTTCCTTCTAATATTTCTACTCCTTGTAGTATTTGCGCCTGCATCATATATATTTGTACAGCCTGCTGCTGGAGTTCTTCGTATAGGCGTGAAAGTAGTATCAAAAGCACCTGCTGCTGTATATCTTACAACACCTCTTGCTCTTCTGCCGTTTTGATTAATTAAAATTCTATCTTCAGAGTCGTAAACAGCTTTAGGTGCTGGTCCTAATCCATCATTACCTATCCATGTATTCATGCTTGCTGAACTATCAACAAGAAATAATATATTCGCAGCAACCTCGCCGTCTCCAGCTCCAGGTGGAACTGGTTTAGCATACAAATTATTGCTTGAAGTAATTAATAAAATAATAAATATAAATTTTAAAAGTTTCATTTTTTAACTCGATGTATTAATCATATTTTCATCTACGGTATAATCAAACATTTCAGCATTAGTTATTTCTAAATATTCAAATTTTTGATTTCCAACATTTGTTTTACTGTAAGTAATAATTAAATTTCCAACATCTAAGCTTACATATCCTGTCCATGTTTTATTTGTAACATTTTGACCTGGGTCATTGATAAAATTTTTCGTGAATTCATAAATTAAATTATTATTATCTTGGTCTGCGTTTACTAAATTAATACCCGCTATTTTTGATTGATAAACTATAACTTCTAAGTCTGTTTCCTTTAAATCTGAGCCATCGCAAAAATCTGCAGCATAATCTTCATACAGCGCAGAATTATTTTCCCCAAATACATCTTGATTATAATCTGCTAAAAAATCAAATGTTGATGAAGCACTTTTTACATTTGAACCAATTGGTACATTTAATAGTTGGCAAGCAAATGAACTATTAATTGTAAAAAATATAAATATTAAATAAAAAGATATTTTTTTCACAAGATAAATTTAAATTATTGAAAAAATTTTTTCAACATAGATTATATAAAATTTATTAATAAAACTGTTCAATGTGAGATGATAGCTATTGTTTCTAATGGAATTAATATCTCAGGATTCGAGGCGTTACCTAATATTCCACAAGCATATATTCTATAAGCTGTTCCTTGCCTTTGTGTTGTGGTTGAGGTCTTCTTTAGACTCATTCCTGAAGATTTATAAGTAGATGATCCAGCATTAACTGAGAAATATTCATATCTAAATCTTTCCATTCTAGCTCTCTCTCTTTCAATTTCAACGGGTGTACCAAAATCTGGTGAAGTTGCAAAAATTGGTTCTATCACATCAAAAAAATTAACATCTTGTATATGCTCAACTACTTCAAAATCATCTGCACGACTTAAATTTCTAAAACTTCTATAACAAGGAGTAGTTTGATCTAAATTAGAAATATCGTCTGATACATTTGTTGGTATTGATCTTATGTCTTCATTTCTACTTGGAGGATTTGTATCAAGCATTGGACCCATCATTTTATTAACTAATGATTTTTCCGCCTCTAGAAGTGCATGCTCTGCAATATAAAAAGCTTGCTGGTATTCATCGCTACTATTATTACTTTGATGATCAGAAGATGAAACTACCACTAATCCGCCGCCCATTAAAGACATCACTAAAAGCAAGACTAAAGACAAAATTAAAGTAAAACCTTTTTCGTTTTTATGTTTCATTTAAACAAATCTCCACCAATATTTCTTGTATTAACTGTAACGATAACTGAATCTCTTAAATACCTGTCAGTAAATCCTTTTGTTCTGTCGTCTAATCCAGTAATAAATCTTTTTTTGCTATCTGGTGCTTCTTTTTTAAAAAAGTTTTCTTTAGATCTAAAGGTAAGTCTGACATCAACACCATTAATATCAAACAACCGATCTCTTATCCCAGTTAATTCTGGAGCAGGATAATTTCCACTGGTGTCTTGAATTATCAATCCTTTGTTGTCAAAAGGAATAAACTCCATGTCTTCAACATGATCTCTAATCAATTCTCTATCAACACACTCAGGACAATTTTTTTCCCAAGAACCTTTTGCAGGAAAGACACAAGGTGTTTTGCCTTCTTCGCGAGCTTGAGACCAGCTTTCAATAGTTTTATAAACTGCGTATCTACTATCATTTGGTTCAACAATGCTATCTGCAAAGTATGTAATTCTATATCTTTTATAAGGTTGCAATAAATGATTTTGATTAAAGTCCTCATAAACAATCTGAATTTGATCGCAGCATAAATCGTCACCAAAAATTTTATGATCAGTATTTGTTGTAGAATTATCAAATCCAAGTTTATTTTTTCTAATTACTAGTGGATTATGACTATCATCTTCATCAAGAAAACCATTATCAAAAGCTAAATAACTTATTTTAGGTAGAGCCATACCTGGTTCAGCACATCCCTCTGCATCTGTATCAGCTGCAAATTTTGCAATTGTTTGAGTACCCGCATAATATCTAAAGCCTGCCATTCTTATGTCCCTCATCAACATTGAGACTAGGTCTCTGCTAGATCTACTAATTTTTGCTTTTTCGCTTACTTGGTTATAGGTTTGGTTAACAATGCTATAAGTTGTAAACATAGCTGCCATTATTATTGTAGTAATTACAATACCAATTAAAATTTCAACAAGTGTTAATCCCTTAATGTTTTTAGAATATTTTTGTTTATTATGCATAATCAATCTTTATTTTTACCTAAAACTTTATAATCTGATTGAAAATATAAATATTTTCTTTTTCTTCCCTCGTTTAAGTTTATTTGAACTCTGCCAATATAAAGCTCCTCGTCCTGGATACTTGTGTTTTGCAAACAGCCAGAAACTGGAAACCTGCAAATCTTATAAACTCTAAAATTTCTTGTTTCACTAGTTCCCTTACATCTTAAATAATTTTTGTTATTTAATAGAGCTTGCCATTTTCTCATTTTCATAGCATGAGTGTTCTCCTCAGTTGTTCCATAAATTTTACCTGTATCAGCAGAGCCAGACCCGGTAGTTGCACTACATACGTCAGCATTAAATTGATTAGCCATCAGATAATTTGAGAAATTTGAGTGAGAATCCGTTGAAGATTTTCGACTTCCTATAACATCTTCAGCAACTAAATTTGTCATAAAATTTGCTTTAGTTCTCTCTCCGGATGTTTGCATTGATTGCACAGAATAATTTGTCATTTGTAAAATAGCTACAAAACCGATGCCTATTATTGCAGTAGATACAAGTGCTTCAAGAAGTGAAAGTCCTAAAATATTTTTTTTGTTTAAATTCATCTACTAAACCAGTTTGTACCACTCCATTGACTTTTTGAAAAGTTACCAAATCTTGACCACTCAACGGTATTAAGATATTTGATTGATTTTGGTGAAGGTTCCTCTTTTTCGTTTTCATCCGAACCAAAAGTTACAGGACAAGTGTATCCAGAACTTTCTCTTCTGCAAATATAAATAAAACCACGAGGCAATGAAGCATCGCTTAAGAGTGGTCCATTTGCTTCGTAGTATTTTCCGCCTCGAGAAAAACATACTGCGCCTGTTCCTGCGCCGCTACTTCCTGAAGATCCTACCATATCCATAGCAGTCTCGCCATCATCTGTGCCTGTTCCGCCTGTTCCGCCACCTTCAATAAAAGTAGTCGTAACATCTTCAAAGCTTACTGAGGTAACAAAATTTCTAATACTTGCATCTGCGTCCGCTGTGTCTGTATCCCAATAATCAGTATCTAATGAGCATCTGCTTGTGACGTTAGCAGGGAAATCTTGGTTCCAAGGATCATCTCCATCATTTATTTTTGATGCAAGTGTGTCCATTGTCATGCCCTTAGTGGTTACTGTAAGATTGTCACCTGAGTTTGCAAATATTACTTGTACATAACCAAATGTACCTCTTTCAGTTTGAACATGTATATTCTTTATAATAGATTGAATTTTTGTAACTGCTAACCTAACTTCTCTTTCTTTAGACCATGATTGAAATTTAGGATAAGCCGAAGCCGATAAAATACCAACTATGACTATGACAACAATAAGTTCTAAAAGATTAAAACCCTTAATGTTCTTTTCCGGCACTTGCATCTATTTTTCCTGCTTTGGCTAATTCCTCTAAAGACTTAGCCATGGTAATCATACCGTCTTTGACAGCAGTTTGCATAATGCTTGGGATTTGATGAATTTTTGCTTCTCTTATTAAGTTTTGAATTGGAGCTGTACACTTCATCACCTCAAAAGCACCACAACGTCCTTGACCGTCTTTGGTTTTTAAAAGTCTTTGTGTAACAACCATCTTTAATGATGTTGAAATCTGTGCTCTTATTTGAGCTTGTTGTTCCGGCGGGAAGACATCAATAATTCTATTTATTGTATTTGGTGCACCACTTGTGTGTAATGTTCCAAATACTAAGTGACCTGTCTCTGCAGCTGTCAATGCAAGCCCAACAGTTTCTAAATCTCTCATCTCACCTACTAAAATAACATCTGGATCTTCTCGTAATGCAGCTTTTAATGCACTTGCAAAAGTTTGTGTTTGTTTTCCAACTTCTCTATGAGAGACAATACTTTTTATATCTTTATGAATAAATTCAACAGGGTCTTCAACTGTAATAATATTTGCTGTTCTAGTTTTATTTATTTCATTTACAATTGCAGCAAGTGTTGTAGATTTTCCTGATCCGGTTGGTCCTGTGACTAGTACTAAACCTTTATGCATATCAATAATATCATAAAGAGCTGGCGGTAAATCAAATTGGCCCATTTCTGGTATAACGCTCTCTACCCTTCTTAATACTGCTGCTGGACCATTAATAGTTTTATAAAAGTTTGCCCTAAATCTCAATCCACTTAGTGTAACAGACGAGTCTAATTCATGTGTTTCATTAAATTTTTTCATTTCTACTTCATTGCAATTAGTTGATATTAGATCTTGTAAATCTTGTGCCTTAACCATTACATCTTGAACTTTATGAATTTCACCTGTTTGCCTATATGCTAAAGGCCAACCACTTCTAATATGAAAATCTGAAATTTTTTTATTATTTTTTGCTAGTTCTTCTAATTTTTCAAACATTGTAATAATATTATCTTAATTTCTTAAAATTTTCCAGATACTTCTAGGTTGGTAAAATACTCAGAACTGTTCTCTAAGCTTTGATTTGAGTTAATTTTAAAGTCTAAACCATGAATATTTTTTGAATAGCTCAAATTGGTTTGATGAGCATTGATCGGATCATAATTTAAAGCAAATTGATTATCCTCCTCTTTTGAACGACTGAATTTTAAAATGAAAGTTTCCGTTTGGTACTCTGGAGCTTTTTTAGTGTCATTTAAACGAATTAATCTTTGATAATCTGCAGACACTGTAAAGCCATTTAGATGTACTGCCTCAAAACCAAATGATGTTTTTAAATTTTGTCTTGAAAATGGTGAGTGAATTGTCTCCTTATTTACATGAGTCTTACCTTGAAGCACATATTTATAATCAATATCATTAGTTAAATCGTACAATATTTCTATGCCTCCCATTGGCTGTATTGTTCCTTGATCAGTTTCAATGATGTCAGTTTCAAATAAAAATCCACCCGCAAATTCTCCGTTAACAAAAGTATCTTCTTTATAAATTACATCTTCTGATGAAAGCCCAGATGCTTTACCTATAAAATCAGTAAACTCAGATAGCCTTGTCACTCCGTATGTGAGTTTACCTGTTGGGGTTACGTTTAATATTCCATACTTATCTTTAGTTCTATAATTTATTGACGCAAAAGCTTGTTTTCCTTTTCTTTCACCTGAAAGATTGCCCATATACCTATGATCAAATCTTAAATGACTTAAGCCTATAACAGCATTAATGTATTGATTGTCCTTAGAAGGTGAAATTCCATAAAGATTTAGTGTTAAAGACTCCATGACTAAATCTTGTTTAGAAATTTTAGTGTCAGCGCTACCATCACTATACCTTATTGCCCATCCTAAAAATTTATTATCTCCAAATTTTCTATCAGCTCCTATCGTTAATCCTCTAGTATTAATGTCTTTTGCTTTAGCAGCACCATCTTCTCCAAAAATTCTTAAGGATATATCAGCTAAACTCCAGCTAGACCACTTAGATTTTTTATCTTTTGATTTATGTTTACTTATAAAAGTTGCAACATTGTTTTTAATAGATGGTTCAAATTTATTTGCTAAAGTTTGTATCAAAGGATCATGATAATTAATGTTAAAATTGTGAGCAGATAAATTTTCATCATCACGATTTCTCTTAATCCACTCAAATCTTTTAAAAATAGTATTAACGTTTAAGCTGATATTTTGTTTTGCTAATTCTACTTGAGAAACGATAGATACTCTTGTATCAGAAACACATTTAACTATTCCATAAGAACATTTTAAATTGAATTGAGATAGTGTATCAACTTTTCCGCCTACATTTGGGCCAGCGTTTAAATTCATAATATATAACCTCGTACCATCTTTACCAAAAGAAATAGCTACCGCATCAGAATTATCTTCAGTTCCATCGTATCCACTTATAACACTAGAACCTACTAAAGTTAGAGTAGTTGTATCGAATGGTACACTTAAGCTAAATTGGAAAATTGTATCGTTGTGTTCACCATCTCCATTATCGTTTACTAATATCATTAATGTTTGCCCTGTATCATTGAAAAAAAAATCATGAGCAGTTTCTGTTCCATCAATAGCAGCTTCACTTGTTAAATCGACTGTATTTATTAATGTAACGCCATTGGAGGTAAAAGGTGATACAGTTGTATATTCTTTAAGGTTATCGCCAGCTGTATCTATGACAAACATTTTTGATCCATCATGACTAAACCAAATATCATCACCTCTTATAGGTGCATTAACAAAGGGATTAAGATAACCAGCTTTTATAGTGGCTCCTCTTAAATTAAAAGGGGTTGGTAGATTAAAATCATAAATAGCACCTTGTTCATTTGTTACAGACATATGTTTACCATTCGGGCTTACATAAACGTCATGACAATCATCTCTTCCACCTGATCGAAGTGCAACTGTATTTAAAATATTTGATTCATCGACAAGTGTAGCAGTTGAAAGTTCAAAAGGCGTTGAAAGTTCCAATTGGGTTATACATCTGTGGTTGCTAGAAGTGTTATTGTTTGCATTAAAGACAGTCTTACCGTCTGGACTTACAAAAACTCCAAATGGATTTTCCAAAGCATCTCTAACACTTACATTGCCATCCGCATTTGTAAATCCAGTTGTTCCCGGTCTAACAGCAGTAACAAATGTTCGAGTAATTTCTGCGTAAAGATTTGTGCTATATAATAGTAAAAATAAAAAGAAAATAAGATTTTTTAATTTAAATTTTCTAATAATTTTCATGATGTTAAGATTTATTTTTTAATTAGTTCAGTATTATTAATATTTATTGCCATACAGGTGATATCGTCCCTTAATTTTTCTGCCCCCCAATTGAGCTCTTTTTCTATACCGAGTACTATATTTTTTGGGTTAATATTTTCAATACTGTTTATGATATTTTGAACTCCTTCTGCCCCTAATTCCTCACCATTTTTTAAGTATCCTTCTGTCACACCATCCGTATAGACCACAAATGTTTTATCTTTTAGATTAATAGTATTTGATTTTACCATCGACTCTGTGAAATATTTAACAATCCCAATAGGCGGCATATCAGACTTTATATATTCATAATTTTTACCCTTATCAAAAGTTAGTATACTTTCATGACCTGCATTTATAAACACTAGTTCTCCTGTTTTAATGTTTAGCTTTCCAAATACAGCAGTTACAAACATACCTTTAAATTTAGCTTCAACCAGTTCATTGTTTACACCAAAGACAACTTTTTCTAAAGGAAACTTTAAATTGGTAAGTGTTCTAAATATTGATGATGCTTTTGCCATGTACATACCTGCTTTAACTCCTTTTCCAGATACGTCGGCTAGCGTGAAAAAATACTCTTCAGGTGTTGATCTTACAACATCAAAGTAATCTCCTGATACATCCCTTGCAGGAACATTTTTAGCAAAAATAAAGTTTTCAAATTTTGAAATATCTGGGAATAAACTTTTCTGTACTCCTGCAGCAAGTTCTCTTTCTTTTAAAAGCTTTGCTTCTTTTTGTAAGTTTGCAAGTGCCAGTTTATTTTCTTCTATAAATCTAAAATATAACCCCGTTAAAAAAGTAATCGTTAAAATAAATATTGGATAACTTATATCAACAAGTTCAGATCTATATTTATAAATAGAAAACCCTATTATAATAATGAATAACAAATTACCAAAGAAAACAGACAAACTGTATTTTGGTTTAATCTTTTGAGATAAAATAAAAGTTAAAAGTGCAATTATTATAGAAAATAATAACTCAAAAATATAAGTGTTTGGGTTTCTAACTAAATAAGATTGATCTAATATATTTTCTATAACATTTGCGTGTACTTCAACTCCAGGAATTGTAATTCCAAGTGGAGTTTTAACTAAGTCGAATAATCCTTGGGCTGATGCACCAATTAAAACATATTTATCTTTAAAAAAATCTGTTTGAAATTTTCCATCAAATACGTCTCCAGCAGATATATATTGTTTTTTTTGAGGTTGCTTATATTTAATCCAAATAATTCCATTAGGATCAGAATCTACTTTATAGGGTCTTGCACTTATTCTATTTATTCCAACTTCATTTAATTCAATATAAATATTTTTTTGATTTGCTCCAACTCGAACCATTTCTAAACCCATAGTTGGATATATCTTATTATTAAATCTTACAATTAATGGGAGTGATCTAATTATTCCATCTAATTGATCTAAAAAAGAGATTGATCCTAATCCTTTAACTTCTTTTTCTAATTTTTCTAATGAACCAATTGAATATGGATAAGAATAAGTAAATTGTTTTGGATCACCGCCTTTAGATAAAAATCTAGCTTTTGCTTTACGATCATAATTTGAATGGGATGGAACGTTGCTACCTAAAACAGCGGTAACTGTTTTTGCACCTTTTAATTTATCAGCAAATACATCATCGTGTCCTTTTAATTTTTGAAGATCAACAATATCAGACGGAATTAAGCCATAAGATTTTATTATTTCATCTGGGGATTGTTTATCTTTTTCAGTAAAAAAAATATCGAAACCAATTGCTTTTGGATTTGAGGTTTCAACTTGATCTATAATTTTTGCAAAAACAGATCTACTCCACGGAAACTGACCAAATTTGCCTAAGCTTGTTTCATCAATATCTATGATGACAACATCAGTATCTCCCTTTTTTTCAACAAATACTTTTTGATATAAATCAAAGCTTAAATAGGAGATTGATTTAATTATGGAGGGATTAATAATTTTTAATGAAATTAGAACTAATAAAATAAATGAAAATATTAAATAATTTAGATTTTTTTCAATAAAAGAACGCACATTAAAGAGTGTATATCTTAATTGTATAATGTAAATCTTTATGAGATTAAGCTAATTATCTCTTCTTCTTTTTATTTCTTTTCTTTTTAGCTCTTTTTTTCTTAGCTGCTTTTTTCTTTTTAGCTACCTTTTTGATTTTCTTTTTCTTTTTAGGTTTTGGTTTCTTCTTAACGGCTTTTTTCTTTTTAGGTTTTGGTTTTTTCTTAGCAGCTTTTTTCTTAGGTTTAGCTTTTTTCTTAACAGCTTTTTTCTTTTTAGGTGCTGCTTTTTTCTTAGCAGCTTTTTTCTTAGGAGCTGCTTTTTTCTTCACAGCTTTCTTCTTAGCAGGTTTTTTCTTTTCAGCTTTAGCTTTTTTCTTTTTGCCTTTTTTACCTTCTGCTTTAGCTTTTTTCTTTTTGCCTTTTTTACCTTCTGCTTTTGCTTTTTTCTTTTTACCTTTTTTGCCTTCTTTTACTTTGCCTTTTTTCTTTTTGCCTTCTTTTTTAGCTTCTGCTTTAGCTTTTTTCTTTTTCTTTTTTTCTGCTTTTTTTTCTGTTTTTAATGCAACTTTTTTCTCTTTATCTTTTTTAATATTTTCTTTAATTATTGATTTAATTTCCTCTTTTTCAAAACCTAAAGATTTTAATTCTTTCTTTAATTCTTTTCTTGCAGCTTTTCTTGCAATTTTCTTTTCGCCTTTATCACCTTTGCTTTTACTTAAAGCTCTCATCTTTTTATTAAACTTTTTAAGTTGAGATCTTGTAATTTTTCTAGCTTTGTCTGGTGCTTTACCTTTGCTCATTGAAGTAACGCTGTAAGGATTGTCTAATAAAGTTTTTCCAAATTTGTTACTTGCTAAAACTGCTCCTGGTCTCATACCTAAAGTGTTGTTTTTACCTGGACCAATTAATAAAGTATCTGTTTTACCTTTTGATACTATAGTTTGAAATTCTGTACCTCGTGATCCAAGAGTCCCTTCGGGAACAGTAACTGTTAAAGCATCTGGATCTTTTTGACTGATTAAACCGGATATAACTTTTAGACTTCCCTGCTTAACGCTCGCAACAATTTTACCGTCATTAGTTTTTGGATCATATATAAAAGTATCCATTACAACCTCAGAATCTTCTCCAACTGTAAAAGTTGATTGATCTAAAAGTAATATTTGCGTTCCTGAGCCTTGTGCAGAATAAATTGTTTCATTTAAATAGATTTTGTCACCTTCTTTTAATTCTCTTGTTTCAGTTTTAACTGTTCCTGAAATTGCTCCAACAATACCTACAAGTTGTTTTTCAATTGTAAGTGTCTCTTCCGCGTATGAGTTAAAACTCATAAACATTAAAGAGCATAATATTGCTGATAGTAATTTTTTCATTTCGCAAAAAATAACATTTTTTTCTCAAAAATAAACTGTTTTTAGCTCAGTTTGATCAGGAAAATTGTTAAGTTTTTAAGCATTTTTCGCCTTATCCGATAATTTTTTTTTCAAAATGATTTTGTTAAGCTAAATGAATAAGAATCTGCATGATAATCATAATTTAAAGCATTTCCCTCTGAAATTACTTTTTCATAAGATAAGTTTATAAATAAATTTCTGTTTGGATCTATTACAGGAAAGATATCTCCAATGGCTTTAGTTAACATAATGTCAAATGTATTTGCAAAATCTGACCTAACTCTATCTGAGGTAACGCTCGTGTCTCTTTTTTTATAATCATTGAAACTCATACCGTTAGTGATTGCAATATAGGCCCAGGGAAATGCTAAATTTATTCCTAAACTAAAATCATAAGTTTCATAATCATTTCCAGCATCTACTCTTGCATCAGTATCACTGTAACCTAAACCAATTGAAGTAGATATAATTTCAGTTAAAATATAATCATGATTTAATGTATAACCATGACCAATAGAATTTGTTTCTTGTGCAGTGTCATCAGATGAATTATGGTTTCCTTTTGAATCTGAAAATGCATAACCGTAACTAAATGAATGTCTCTCACCAACTGTAAAAAAACCACCTATGCCCATCCCTGTAGAAAAACTGTCTGCATCTGTATGATAATCAGATTTGCTTATAGTAAAATATGGACTTAAGCTTTGACCGCCCAATACTGTATCTAAACCAAGAGTTAATCCATAAGATTGAAAATCATCATCATGTTCTTGATGTTGATTGGATGTTGTGTGGGAAATGTTTGCTAAGAAAGAAGACTCTTCACCAATTGGTCTGGTAGCTGAAAAACTTATTCCTCCACTACTAGTCTTATCAAACATTGGCGAGGTAAATTCTGCAACTTCATCTGACTCACTTTGTTTTCTTGTTTTAGATACACTATTAACATTATTGCTAATTAAACTTGCAATGCTAATATCTGCATTAAAATTCCATAAACCCGGTTCTTTATCTTTTAAATCTTGCTCTATCTCTTGTAATGTTTCTAGATCTTCTGACTCAAGATCAGTTCTAAGTTTCATTTCCTCAATCAAACTTCTTGCTTTATCTGGAGAGTCAATTTGTACCAACACTGATAATAAATATAATTTAATTTCAATATTGTCTGGATATAACATTGTTAATCTCTCAAGAGTTGAAATGGTTTGTTTAAAGTTTCCCATTTTACCTTGTTGTTGCGCATATTTTAAATTCAAATCTAAATCTCTCGGTTTCTGTAAGATTTGCATGTAGGTAATATTTTTCTCTACCGAGAAAGATGGAAGTATAAAAATGAATAAAACTAAAAAGTTTATAAAAATATTTTTCCAGATGTATTTAGAAACACAAAATTTCATAAACCAGCAGAATAGATAAATTGTTTAAAATATCAATTTTTAAAAAGCTATTAAAGACAAGGAAAATTAGAGACTGTTATTAAATTTTGGCTAAAAAAAATTTTAAAATTTTACTATCTATAAATACTCATTGGATCAAAGATACAATTATCTCTATCTTGCGTCTCAAAGAAAATTTTAGATAAATCTGAACTATGATGAGTTTCACATATTCTTTCAACGCTTAATTCTTCTGAAACATTTTGTTTTACAATACTTAAACCGTATGATCTGCCATAAGCAGATGAAGCTTGAAGTACGCTACCTGTTTCAACTAGAGTAAAGCTTGGAGCTAGCATTGCAGAATACTGACTGCACCCTGTTAAAAAAAACAAAGAAGCTATTATCAAAAATATTTTTTTCATAACCGATTTTAGATAAAATATTTGTTTTACAAAATCAACTTTTAAGTTGAAGCACTGCTAATTACAACCTGATCTGGACGGTGATCCATTTCTATTTAGTGAAATAACGCAACCGTCACTATCATCTGCGACCGCGGTGTATGTTGCCCCAGTCCCATAAACACAGAATTGAAAATCTATATCATCAGGTAAAACATTTTCTCCTGAGAATAAATTAGTTTCTAATTCGCTTGAAGAATCTGCGCCTGCGGTACAAGCACTTGCTGTTCCTGAGGCACTTATGAAATATTCACCTGTGCTTGAATATTCTTCTGTTTGAGCTAAAGAAATTTGTTGAAGATAATTTTCTGCTGAACTTTTTTTAGCACCACTAACATATCCAGTGTAAGCAAGTGTCCCCACAGCTGAAAGTATTCCAATAATGGCGACAACAACTAGAAGCTCTATTAAAGTAAAGCCAGAGCTTCTAGTCATCAAAATTTTTTTATTCAATTGTTACTTTAGCGGAAAGATCCTCACCACCAGTCTTAGCTGTTTTCATTTTTATAGTAATGAATGCTGCAGCCCCAGTAGCAGTATCTGCCTCCGTTGCGGTTAGATATAACTGACCTTCTTCATCCCCAGCTTCACCCACTGTGACACCGTCGCCACTATCGTGAGGATTTTTATCAGAAGTAAAACCGTCATAAGCAGCAGCCCATAGAGCAGCTGTAGTTAGACCTGAGCAAGCTGTTCCCATTGATTCTCCACTTGGATTTAAATCACATTTTGTGATTTCTGCGGTCAGAAACTTCACAGCATTTGAATGCATAGTTTTAGAAGAATTCTTTTTTGCTGCACCAGTGTAACCTGTGTAAGCAACTGTTCCTACAGCAGCAAGAATTCCAATGATTGCAACAACAACTAGCAATTCAATAAGAGTAAAACCTTTAGTATTTTTCATTTAAACCTCTTTATTTATTAATATTAATATAATGTAATTTTTATAAATATTTTTTCTATATGTAAATACTTTAAAACCCTTTAATTTCTTTATTTTATAGTCAAAAATTTTTTTTCTGGATAAAAATTGTTTTATCTGATCATATTGAGCATTATTAAAAATTTGTTAAACTAATCATAAAATATGTCATATAAAATTGAAGAGGAAGGAAACTCAAGAATAGTTCACTTAACGGGAGAAATTGATATGGATGTGGCAGATAAAGCAAGGCAAACAATCTTACCTTTAATTGAAGCAGGACATGAGGTGCATTTAAATTTAAGTAAAGTTGATTACATGGATTCATCTGGAATTTCTGTATTAATCGAAAGTAAAAAATTATCTGAACAAAAAAATACAAAATTTGAATTGGTTGAAGTTAGTAAACCAGTTGAAAAAGTTTTAGCAATGGCGAGGAAATTTTTATGAGTTACAAAGTTACTGAAGAAGGAAATATAGCAACTATCCATCTTGATGGTGAGATAGACATGGATGTAACGGAAAAAGCAAAAGAAGTAATTTTTCCTCATATCGATGCTGGGAAAGAAGTTCATTTAAATTTAAGTAATGTGCAATACATGGACTCTTCAGGAATATCTGTATTAATTGAAAGTCATCAAAAGGCGTTAGAAAAAAGTACAAAAGTAATAATCAAAGATGTGAGCAAGTCTGTTCTTAAAGTTATTATGATGGCAAAATTAGAACAAATACTAAACCTAGAATAAAATTTTATGAGTGAAATTGCTCACCAAGATCATACAGAAAAAAAAGCATTTTTAGTAGACACATCTAGTTTAAGAGAGGTAAGAACTTTTTGTAGGGATGTTTTTGAAAAACTTCATATTCAACAAGAATTAAAAGATGAGTTAGTATTAGCTATTGCTGAGGCTGCACAAAATATTGTGAAGCATGCTTTTAAAAATGCCGCTAAACCAAATGAATTAATGGTGGTAGAAATCAGTTGTGAAAATAACAAACTCCAAATTGCATTTTATGATAGAGGTACTCCAGTAGATCCAAAGAAAGTAAAACACAGAGAAATAGACAATGTTAAGCCTGGGGGCTTAGGCACATTTTTTATTCAAGAAATAATGGATGCTGTAGAATTTAAGGATGGAAAAAAACCTTGGATCAATCATTTGGTTTTAACTAAACAATTATAATTTTTAACCAATTAAAGCACCTACGTTAAATATTGGAGAGTACATTGCAATCATTAATCCACCAATCATTAAACCCATAAAGACAATCATAATTGGTTCAATTAAAGCAGATAAATTTTCAACTACAGTATCAAATTCTGCTTCATAATATTTCGCAACTGATCCAAACATTTCATCAAGTTGTCCTGTTTGTTCGCCTACAGATATTAATTGACTAAATGTTGGAGGAAAAAGTGGATCTCTCAAAAATAATTTTGTCAAAGTATCTCCTGAGAAAACACCTTTCTTAACATTTTCTAAAGACTCTAATACAACAACATTGTTACTTACAGATTTTGCGATTTCTATACTTTCTAACAAGTTCACACCTGCTGCACTTAAATTTCCCATAATTAAGGAAATTCTTGCCAACATAGATTTTAATATCATGTCGCCGAATATAGGAAGTTTTAAAACTTGCTTATGCCAAGCGTATTTTAACTTTTCATTTCTTGCAGTTAAATACCTAAAAGTGATTACAAAAGTTATAATACTTAAGAGCAGTATCATCCCTCCCGCTCCTCTTAAAAAATCACTCATTGCCATGATTGTTGCAGTTGCTGCAGGTAGCTCTATCCCCATTCCATCATACATTTTAGCAAAAACTGGAACTACTTTTATTAACATGAAGGCACTAACGGTAATTGCGACTGTGAACATAATACCTGGATACATTAGTGCACCTTTAATTTTTTTCTTAATATTTTCTTTTTTTTCAAGAGAATCTACAATCTTTAATAAGAAAACATCCAGCTTACCGCTGGCTTCACCTGCTTTAATTAGATTGACATATATATTATCAAACAGTTCAGGATATTTCTCGAAACACTTTGAGAGAGTAACTCCACCCTCCAAACTTTTTCTAATATCCTCTACAACCTCTTTCATTGCAGGGCTTTCAAGCTGATCTCTCAACATTGTTAAAACTTGAAGAATTGGCAATCCTGCCTTAACCATAGTTGCAAATTGCTTGGAAAAAATCAAAACATCTTCAACTTTTGCTTTCTTTTTGCCAAATAAAGAAAAACTACTTTTCTTCTTTTCACCTTTTTTTTCATCTTTTTTTTTACCTTTGGCAGCTCTAACTAAATTAGTGATTATTATTTTTTGTTCTTTGAGTTTGTGAGAAGCCTCATCGGAATTAATGGCCTCAATTTCACCTTCTACATACTTACCGTCAGAAATTCCTTTATATGCAAAAGTATCCATAACAAATTAATTATTTTATTCGTTTGAGAGAACTCTTTCATATTCTCTAAAATTTAGATCTCCACTAGCAATTAATCTTTTTCCCATATCTTGCATTGTTTGAAAACCTTCTTTTACAGCAATCTGTCTTAGTTCAGGTGTAGTGGCTTTTCTCAAAATTGCTTCTTTTAAAGGTTTTGAAACAACTAATATTTCATAAATTCCTTGTCTACCTTTGTATCCAGTATTACTACAAGTTTCACACCCTTTTCCTTTGATTGCTTTAACTCTTGATGCTTGCTCTGCACTAAATCCTAAATCTTGTAATACTTTAGGATTTACATCGTCATCTGGAATTTTACAATTTTTACAATTTTTTCTAGCAAGTCTTTGAGCAACAACTAGTTGAGTTGCAGCACTAATTAGATAATCAGGCGTTCCCATGTTTTGCAATCTTGTAATCGTACTTGGTGCATCATTAGTGTGAAGGGTACTAAAAACTAAGTGACCTGTAAGTGCTGCTTTCAATCCTATATCAACAGTTTCCTTATCCCGCATCTCTCCAACTAAAATTATTTCTGGGTCTTGTCTTAAAAAAGATCTTAGTGCTGAGGCAAATGTTAAACCAATATGATCTTTAATTTGAACCTGTCCAACACCATCTAATTCATATTCAACAGGATCTTCTGCGGTTAAAATATTTAAGTGAGGTTTGCTCACTTCTTTCAGAATACTATAAAGAGTAGTTGATTTTCCTGATCCAGTTGGTCCAGTAACTAATATAAGACCTTGTGTGGAGTGAATTGATTTTCTCAGACTTTTTAAATCTTGTTCTTCAAAATTTAATTGTTCAAGAGTTATGTCTCCGGCATCTTTATTCAAGATACGCATTACAATTCTCTCATTACTTGCTGTTGGCAAAATAGATAAACGAAGGTCAACCACCTTCCCTTCTATTTTAAAATTAATTGCACCGTCCTGTGGTAGTCTACGTTCTGCAATATCTAGTTTACCCATGATTTTAAAACGAGTTACAACTGCACCATAATTATCATGTAAAAATTGTTTATATTGTTCTTGTTCTTGTAACATTCCATCAAGTCGATATCTTACTCTAGATGTAAACCTATAAGGCTCGATATGAATATCGCTGACGCCCTTCTTAATTGCTTCGGCAACTACCGCTGTACTAAACTTAATTACCTCAGATTCATTTTCTATTGCTTCTACATCTTCCTCTGGTGCTTTTTCTAATACTTCACCGGCGTCACCTAAATCTGAATCAAAAGTTTTTTGCTTTTCTCTATTTTCTTCTCTTATTGTTGCTGTAGTAACTTCACCGCTCTCACTAGATATTTTTTCTATAAACTCAGAAATTTGGCTTAAAGGTGCTGCGTGCAACTCTATATTTTTTTTTGTAATCGCTTTTAAATTTCTCATTAGAGCTAACTTAGAACTATCTGGGATTGCAATATGAAGTGTTTTTTTATCCATTTTAAATGGAGCAACAAAATTTACCTTTATGTAATTCGAAGGTAATACTGTCTTTATATCCGGAGAGACTTGTACTTTTTTTAAATCAATTATATCTAGATTCTGTTCCTTAACTAAAATATCTAATATTTTTTGTTCATCAGTAAGTTTAAGATCAAAAACAGCCTCAATTTGTGATTTATTGCCTTCAGAGCTTTTTTTCTTAATATTAATTAAATCTTTTCCTGAAATAACATCATTATCAATCAATACGTTGATTAAATTAATTTCACTTTCTCTACTAATTTTAAGCATAAAAAATTATAAAATTCTCGGCGCTATAAACACCAACAATTCATTTAGTTTATCTGATTTTTGGTTACCTTGAAACATTTTTCCTAAAATAGGCACTTTAGAAACTCCTGGAACAGCATCTTTTGAACTAGCAACGTCATTCTTTTTAATACCACCAATTACAACAATATCGCCATCAGCTACTAATAACTTTGTGGTAATTTCCATTTTATTTATACCAACTGCACCTGGATTAGTTCTATCTGGAGTGTCGTTATTAACTTGTATTTCCAAAAGCACGTTCCCATCACCAATAATACTTGGTTTTATTTTTAAGATTAAAGCAGCATCAACTAACTGAGGTGCACTATCACCACTTCCAGGTAATTGAATTTGAACACCTTGTTTAATTTGTGCTGTTTGGTTATCTAAAGAAAATAATTTTGGATTTGAAATTGTTTTACTTATTCCCTCAGTTTCTAATGCATCTAATTGAACTTTTAAGACTGCTGAACCTGTTCTTCTTAAGATTCCAATGCCGCTAGTTGCAGCTCCTACAGCACCTGATTGAAATAAAGTATCATTAGATGAACCTATCGCAGCTGTATCAGCTGAGATAGCTCCTCCGCCGCCCTCTGTTTCACCAACGGTTGATGTGCCTATGCTTCCTCCAACTCTTTCTCTATTTCTTGTATAAGCTCCCCCTAATTTTGTTCCTAAAGCACGTTCGAAACTAGAAGTTGCCTCAACTATAAATGCTTCCATTAAAACTTGTTTTGTTCGAACATCAATTTCTCGAACAACTTTGTCTACAACATCTAAATCTTTTTCTTTCCCTCTTACAATAATTGATCTTGTTGTTGGTTCTTCTGTGACTTGTATTGGAACAAATGCTCCTGATGCTGAGGTTGATGTAAATAATTCCGTTATTGTTTTTTTAGCTTCTGTTGGTGAAATATAATACAATCTAAAAATTTCTGAGACGATGGGCTCAACAGAGTCTTCTAGTTCTACTTTTTTCTTAACAGCCTGAGCTCTTGCAGATTTATAACTTTCTTGTGATGTAAGCGTTGCCGGTGTTGCAACTCTTATAATATTACTGTTTACATCTATATCCGCTGCATAATTTTTCATATCGAGTAACGCGTTAAAAGCTTTATCCCATGGAACATTTATTAACTCTGCAGTAACTGAACCTGCAACATCCTCGCCAACAAGAATATTAATTCCACCAATTTTAGCCATTAAGTTCATCGCTTCTTCATAGTCCATGTTTTGAAACTTAAAGGTAATATTTTGTTTTAATTTTGGATAATCTTCTGAGATTAATAGATAATTCCTCTCTTTAACCGATGATATTTTTTTTCTTTTTTGTAATTTAATAACGTCTGCTTCAACTGGAACAGGTCCCATTTTTGCATCTTTTTCAAGTTCTGCTTTTCCAAATTCTTTTACGTCTGTTTTAATAAGAGGTGTATTATGTTTAAAACCTTTAACTTTTTTTCCTGGTTGTGCACAACCTGTCACTAAAAATGTAACGAAAATCAAACTGATTATAATTTTATAATAATTTGTTCTCATTATTATTTATTTCTCTCTATTATTTGGTTTTTAAAATTTATAACTACTAAAGAGTCTTTTTCTCTTTCAAAAACAATTTCTTTAGTATCAAGTGCTATTAATCTTACACCTGGTGTTAATTCCTCAAATAGCGCTAAAGTTAATACATCACCATTTTCATCTATTAATGATGCAAACATATTTTCACCCCCCTCAACAACACCAACAAGTTTATAATTAAAAACACTTAGATCTTTTCGATCTTCGTCGGTTGCTGCTATTAGTTTAATTGAATTTCCACCTCCTAAAGAGCCATCACCAACAAATGGGTCGTTTAAGGGTAAAGGTTCTTCATTACCTACCTCAGAACTTATATTTGCACTTTGAATTGCTTGTTCAGCTTTAACTTTTTTATTAATTTCTTTTGCTTTTTCTATAATGTTTTTGTCTTTGTCATGACTATCGGCTTGCACCAAATTTGAATAAAGTGAATAAATTAACAGGATTAAAATTATTTTAAAAAAATTCATCTGTTAAACCTACTATTGTTAATGTTCCATTTACTTTTATCGCCCCGGTTGAATCTCCTTTTACCACTTTGATGCTCTCTTTGTCAAAGTTTAACATCTTTTGTGATAGTGATAACTGTCTCTTAAACTTGATATAACCGATAAAATTGCCTGTTATTTCAAAATCTACAGGAATAGTAAAATAAGCAACATTTGCTTTTTTAGCTTTAGTTTTTGCATTGTTTGTTTTTGCCTTTTTACCTGTTGCTTTAGCTATAGCAGCCGCCTTTGTAACTTGTTGAATTTGCCTTTTTTCAATTTTTGAAATTACTAGATTATTTGCACCAGCAAATTCACTTAAAGTTTGATATAAACCTTCCACCTCAGCCCTTGTGTGAAATAATGTTGAATATTGTTCATACCTAGGTTTTAATTTTTTAATCTTTGCATTAGCAACATTAATATCATTAATAAACTTATTAGTTTCCTCTATTTTTAAATTCATATCGTCCAATTGTGCTTTCTTTTTATTAACAATTGGATTTAAAACTCCATAAAAAATAATTAAAAAGAATACGACAGCACCAACAGAAATACCAAGTTTGATCCAGGTTTTTTTATCAACATTCTTTAATTTCGCCTGAATATCCTCAAGCTTAATGTTTTTTAAATCAATGTTTTTTAAATCAATATTTAAATTCATAACTATATATTTTTAACTTTTACAAAAATTCTAAATCCTTTCATTGTTGCGCCTCCTTGAACTCTCTGAGGTAATCTCATAGAGGAAAGTGATGCCTGATCAATCAGTTTTTTACTTCCTAAGTTTTCAATAAACTTTAATATATCTTGGTCGCTTGCTGCTATTCCTTGGATCGTCACTAAATTAGTTCCATTATATTCCACCTGATCAAATCTTACTCTAGTTGGGACACTTGATGCTATCTGAGCAAGAACTCTATAACTTAATTCTTTATTAGATTTAAGACTGTTGCTTAATTTTAAAGTTGTTTGCATGAGATTTAGTTGCTTAGATATTTTTTTTAACTCGACCATTTTTTCAGAATGGGTCTGCTGAACTTGCGTGTAATTTTTTAGTTTTTTATTATAAGAATGAATGTTCCAAAAAGATAAAGTAAATAAAATTAAATATATTCCACCTATTACAGCTGCCAATCCCTTGAAAGCAAAACCAGAAATTGCTTTCATTTTTTTCTGTTGGAACATGCTTTTTCTATTAGGTAATAAGTTAATATTTTTTGCAGCAGTTACGAATTTATAATAGCCAAAGACATCTAGCTTTCTAAATGCAAGTCCGATTGATGTAGTTAAATATGATCTGTTAGGTAAATCTAATTCTTTTTGAAATTGTTGTGGCACTTTTAATCCTTCTACAGGATCAAATAAATTAAAACCTACATTTAAAAGGCTTTGTCTGAAAAAGGATAAATATTCTTCAACATTATCTAAGTCTGAAACCACTTTTAAATTTCTTATTCTTTTCTCATATTTTGTCTCGAAATCTTGAACTGCTTGTTTTACTTGAGTGACATATCTTCTAACCAAAGCAGCTTTCTCTTCAGAATCTTGTGAGCCTTGAAGTATTTTTCTATCCTGTCCTCTTAAGAAAATATCTGTTATTATTGGATTATTATCATATAAAATCATTAAATAATTTTCATCTAATCCAAATTCTAAAACTGCTGTTAAATTCGCATCCTCTGACTTATTTGAGATTTGATTAATTTGGTCAACAGCAGATTTTAATGCAAAACATTTAACATCAATTATAACTGGATTTAATCCAGCAGCTTTTACAATCGAAACATAATTATTTATATCTGCTAATTTAGAAGCAACAAATAAAATGTCCATTGTGTTGTCTTTTTGATTTCGATTAATAACTTGATGAAATATAGAATAATCATCTAAGTTGTCAGTCAATTGAACTAAGTTTTCCCAAAGAGAATTCGTTTCAATAGCTTTTTGTAACTCTTCATCTTTCATCAAAGGTGCAGTTACTACTCTTATAATTGCACTGGTAACTGGTATAGAAATAGCAACATTGGAAGTGATTGTTTTAGATTTTTGAATAGCTAATGTTAATTCTGTAGTTATTTTTTCTGCATTCTCTAAAACAGAACTTTCATCAGGAATATCAATTTTATGAGTATAAAATTTTTCTAAAACCCACTGATTTGACTTATCAGCATTAATTTGAGCTAATCTTATACTTTTATTATTTAATTCAACTCCAACTATTTCCTCACCTTGTATGGAAGATTTTCCAATTTTTGATTTTAAAAAATCTAATGCTTTTGTAAGAGAATTATTCTTTTTTATTGACGGTGATTTAGGAAGTTTTATTCCGTCTAATGATGGTTTTTTTAATTTAATATTTTTTAATTTACCGAATAAATTTGAAAATTTTTCTTTTGTAGATGAAGGCTCTTTTTTATTTTCTTCATTAACATTATTATTTAAAATATTTTTTTCCTCATTTTTATTTTCGACATTTTGATTAACAATCGGCTGGCTTGTTTGTGGTTCGGTAACTTCTGTTTGTGTAGTTGTTGGGGTCGTTTCATTTAGAGAAGAGACTTTTGTTTCTTCTTCTTGTTTTAAATTTGCTTGTTGTTCATTATTCGATGAAATTTGACTTTGTTCACTTTGTTTTTTTAATCTCTCACTTTCTGCGTGGATGTCGTCAAACCATTTTTCTAAAATAGGTATAGCTTCATCTAGATTTTGAGTACCTGATGAAGAAATTTTTTGTTTTCCATCAATATAAAGTCTACCAACCCAATTTTTTGATTTAAGTTCACCCTTATACTTGTCTTGTCTTACATATATATGTAGTCGACCATCTTTTTTGTGTATTACCTGGTGTTCATTTTTATTTTCGGGTTCTTTATTATCATTTTCTGGGGATTGAGTTAAATTATTGGCTGAACTTACATCTGGTTTTTCATTGTTTTCAACATTTGGTTGATTTTCAATATTTTGTTCAGCAGGAGGCTGATTTATCTCTTGAGTTGTATTATTTTCATCAACTTTTGATTGAGTATCAGCTTCACTTACTTCATTATCATTTTTTATAACGTCGTCTTTATTATCTTCGCTCATAAATTTTCCAATCGAAAAATAAATTTTTCGAATCTCTAACACAATTTAGATAAACTCTAACACAAATTTGAAAAATGTCTAACACAAATTTTATAATTTATTGTTCATTCTGAGCTTATTTTTAAAAAAGCTAGTAAAATCAACATTTTTTTTACTTATTTCTTTTTGAAGCTTCAAAATTAAAAATGAGCAAATTTTATAAATCTCTAACACAATTTATTATTTCTCTAACACAATCATAAATTATCAATTGTGTTAGAGTTTAATGATTTTTATTTTTCATTTAAAAACACAATAAAATCAACAATTATTTTGATTTTTGAATTTATTTAGTATTTTGTGTTAGAGTTTAATTTTTTTGTGTTAGAGTATTCATGTCAGCAAACAAATCTTAAAATTAAAATCAGTTTTAATAATATTATTATCAAAAGTTGTATTATTTTTACTAAATTTTTAGTTGAAATTGATTTAAATCCTAAAAAAAAAATAAAATTCAACTTTAATTAGAAATTTTTGAAAAAAAAGATGAATATTTTTTATTTTTTAGTTTGGGTCCCCTCTTATGTCAGTAGAAAACTCTTGGTAAATCAAAACTGAGATAGTTTGTAAATTTTTAATTACTCTTTCGTAATCCCAAGTTAAATCCACGTTGTTACAATTAAGTTCTTTAAAATAATAAACTTTAGCCATTGGTATTGATGGATCAATTTCTTGAACAAGAATGTTTAGTTGATTGGTTTTTTTTTCAATTGTAAAATTGTATCTACAAACATTTGAAGTAGCCCAAAATAATATCGATGATAAAACAATTGCAAAAGTTATCATAACTTTTGGTAGAGAGATCATAATTATTATCCGTCTACTGTAACTATTGTTAAATCATCTTTTTGTATTCTTCCAGAGCTAATTAAATCTTCTATCATTTTTTGTAATCGTTTATTGTTAGGTGTGCTTTGATATTTTTTTATATAATCTTGGAAACCTTCTTGTCCTAACATTTCTCCATTATTATTTTTCATTTCTGTTATACCGTCTGTAAATATATACATTGAACTTTCTTTAAAAGAAATTATTTGTTCTGTAAATTTAAAATTAGGAGCGATGCCGAGCGGTGGACCAGCTTCATCTATTGTTTTAAAGTTTCCATCTTTTGAAAATATTAATGGAGGTTCATGACCTGCGTTAGATAAAAGTAATTCATTTTTATTTTTGTCATATACACCTACTATCATTGTAACGAACATCCCTCTTGTTGTTGTTTCGCAAATCTCATCGTTCAAAATTTTTAAAAGACTCGAAGAAGAAAAAATTGTTTTACTTAAACATCTATAAAGACTCGATGCCTTTGACATTAGCAATGATGATTTAATTCCTTTTCCAGAAACATCCGCTACACCAAAACCATATTTGTTATTACCTAAGTCAGAAAAATTATAAAAGTCTCCTGATACAACTTTAGCTGGGATATTAATTCCTGCTATCGGAAAATCATCATTTTTATTTTCAGACAATAAAGTTTTTTGTATCTCACCAACGATTTCAATTTCTTTTTGCATTCTATTCTTATCGATTAGTTCTTTTGCAGTCTTAGCATTTTTAATTGCGAGAGCCGCTGGTCCAGATAGAGTCTCTAATAATTTTCTATCATTCTCTTCAAATAATTTTGTATTAGTTTTTTTATTTAAACAATGAATAACACCAATACATTCGCCAGATACTAAAAGTGGTGAACACAAAACTGAATAAGTAGTGAAATTTGTTTTATTATCTAAATCAAAATAAAATTCTGCTATCTCTCTTACATCTTTCCTTACATCTCCAACTCTAATACATTTTTTACCCAATGCTGCTCTACCCATTACACCTTGAGTTAATGGTATCTCAAAGTCCTCTAAGTAAGCTTGATACTTAGATGCAATACACTGAAACACTTGTCTCTTTTCCTCTATTAAAAATATATTAGCAGCTTGTGCGTTAATTCTTTTTATAATTGTTTCTAAAGCGTTTTGTAATGTTTCCTTAAGATCTAATGATCCTGCTAACTCTTGATTCATTTGAGTTATTAAAGCAAGATCCTGCCTTGAGTTATCCTCAACCCTATTTACCTCTATTTTTTTCGCACCAAAAATCATAATTATATTGGCAATTTATAACTTTTTTGATAATTTTTAAATAATGGAATTAATCATATATTCAAACAATTTTTACCTACACATCTATGATGCTTTCATGTTAGTTCAATATTGCATCGATGGAATTGTAGAAATTGCAGCAAATATAAAATTATAGTTTGTGTTGTTCATTTACTTTGTCGTTTTTATTTTAGGTTCGCTGTGGGGATCTTTTTGCAATGTATGCATTTATAGACTGCCTAAAAAGGAAAATATTGTAAGCGATAGATCTAAGTGTAGATCCTGTAAAAAAAAAATTAATTGGTATGACAACATTCCTTTAATTTCATATTTGGTTCTTAAAGGTAATTGCAGGTGCGGTAAAATTAAAATAGATTTTCGTTATTTCCTTGTTGAATTAGTTACTGCTTTAGGTTTTTTAAGTATTTTCTATTTATATGGGATATCAATAACGACATTGCTATTGATTATCTTAACAATCTTTTTTGTTATTATTTTTTTTATTGATCTAGACCATTTTATAATACCAAATGAATTAACATTCCCTTTAATGATTATAGGTTTCTTGAAATCATTTGATCCAAATATTAATTTAAGTTTGTTTCCTAATTATTTGGACTCTTTAATCGGTGGAGTGTTCGGTTATATTTTAATTTGGGGTATTATTACTTTGTATCTGAAAATTAGAAAGAAGGAAGGAATGGGATTAGGTGATGCAAAACTTTTAGCTGCAATTGGTTTTTGGTTTGGATGGTACTCAATTCCGTATGTAATCTTTTTATCTTCTTTAAGTGCTTTGCTAATTGCTTTACCAAGTTTAATTAATAAATCCAAAAGTTTGAGTTCACAAATACCTTTTGGTCCTTACTTAATTTTTGGAACAGTGGCATATTTAGTTGTAAGAAATTATTTAACTTTTATTTGATTAAAGTTTTAATTTTATTAAATGCTTCATCAATTTGGTCTTTTTTATTTCCTCCAGCTTGAGCAAAATCTTTTCGACCTCCCCCGCCTTTACCACCTATAATTTCAGAACCTGCTTTTACAAGTTCAACAGCATCATAATTTTTTGTTAGACTATCTGTAACACCGATAGCTAATCCTACTTTATCATCTTTGTTTGCACACACTACAACTATTCCCTCTTTTAAATAATTTTTACCTTCATCGACTAATTTTCTTAGATCTTTCGGAGAAAGATCATTAATTTTTTGGAATCTAACTTTTATATTATTTATATTCTCATCTTTAATAATATTTTTATTCTTATCACTAAGAACATTTTTAATATTCAGGACTTCTAATTGTTTATTTAATTCTTTTATAATTATTTTTTTATCAGTAGAACCTATATTAGGAATACCACCCAATTTTTTAATTTCATCTGACAAATCATTAATTTGATCTTGATCTTTTTGTATAGCAACATTTAAGTTTTTTTCTTTTTCTTTTAAATATTTTTCTAATTGTTTATCTCGTAATGCTTCTACTCTTCTCACACCTGATGCTATTGCAGATTGACTTACAACTTTAAATTTTCCAACCTCACTTGTATTTCTCACATGTGTACCTCCACATAACTCTGTTGAAAAATATTTATTACTTTCCTCACCCATAAAAACTACTCTTACTTCTTCTCCATATTTTTCTCCAAAGAGTGCCAAAGCACCATGTTCCATGCCTTCCTTAGGTGTCATTAGTCTTGTAATCACCTCGCTTTTATTATCAACAATCTGATTAACAATTGTATTAATCTTATCTAATTCATTTTCGGATATCGGTTTCATATGACTAAAATCAAATCTAAGTCTATCTGGTGCAACTAAAGATCCTTTTTGCATTACATGCTTACCTAAAGTTCTTCTTAAAGATTCATGGAGTAGATGAGTTGCAGAATGATATGCCCTAATATTTTTTCTTCTTTCAAAGTCTATATTTAATTCAACACTGTCATTTAAATTAATTTTCCCTTTTTTTACTTTACCAGAGTGAATAAATAAATCTCCAAATTTTTTTTGTACATCATTTACAATAAAATTATTGTCACCACATTTAATTGTACCAGTATCACCAAGTTGTCCACCTGACTCACCATAAAAAGGTGTTTGGTTTAAAATTATATGTCCTTCCTCACCTTCAGATAAAGAATTTACCTCTTTGTTATCTTTTATAATAAATTTTATTATTCCTTCTGATGTATTTGTCTCGTAACCTAAAAATTCTGTTGGCTCAGTTTTATCTTTAATAGTGAACCAAATTTCTTCTATGGATGTATCACCAGACCCTTTCCAATTTTTTTTAGCAAGCTCTTTGCTTTCTTTCATTAAATTATCAAATTTTTCGTGATCTAATGTTAAAGATTTGTTTTTTAAAATATCTTCTGTTAAGTCTAGTGGAAAACCATACGTATCATAAAGCTTAAACGCTACTTCACCTGATAATTTTTTATCGACTTTTGTGATCTCTTCATCCAAAATTTTGATACCTCTATCAAGTAGAACCAAAAACTTTTCCTCTTCCATTCTTAAAGTTTCTTTAATTAATGAGCTAGCTCTTTTCAACTCTGGATAATTACCTGACATTTCATCCATCAATGTTTCAAATATATTAAAAAAGACAGGCTTTTTTGATCCGAGTAAGTGACTATGCCTCATACCTCTTCTCATAATTCTTCTTAAAACATAACCTCTACCTTCATTTGAAGGTAAAACCCCTTCTGCTAATAAAAAAGAACTTGCTCTTAAGTGATCTGCAATCACTCTAAAGCTCGATAAATTATTTTTGTCAGGCTTAACTTTTAATTCTTCAGAGATAGAGCCTATTATTTTTTTAAAATGATCTGTTTCATAATTGTCATGTGTTCCTTGAAGCAATGCTGCTATTCTTTCCAAACCCATCCCAGTATCAACTGATGGTTTCGGTAAATCAATTCTTTTATCTTTCGAGACTTGTTCGTACTGCATAAATACTAGATTCCAAATTTCGATATATCGATCTCCGTCTTGATCTTTTGTGCCAGGCAAACCTCCTTTTAAATGATCTCCATGATCGTAAAATATTTCTGAACAGGGACCACAAGGTCCAGTTTCTCCCATTGACCAAAAGTTATCTGAAGTTGGTATTTTAATTATTCTATCATCACCAAATCCTGTAATTTTTTTCCAAAGATTAAACGCTTCATCGTCTTCACTAAAAACTGTGAAATAGAGCCTGTTTTTATCTAATCCAAAATCTTTTATTATTAAATTCCATGCAAGATGGATTGCTTTCTCTTTAAAGTAATCTCCAAAAGAAAAGTTACCAAGCATCTCGAAGAATGTATGATGCCTTGGAGTGTAACCAACATTTTCTAAATCATTATGTTTACCGCCAGCTCTTACACATTTTTGTGAAGTAGTTGCTCTTTTATAATCTCTTTTTTCTAAACCTGTAAAAACATTTTTAAATTGAACCATTCCAGAGTTTGCAAACATCAATGTAGGATCGTTATTAGGTACAAGATTACTAGACTCAACTATTGTATGATCATTTTTCTCAAAATATTTGAGAAAAGTGTTTCTTATTTCATTTAAAGTTTTCTGAGCCATATCTTTTTAAAATACAGTTTTTTTAAATGATGTCTATAACGTTAAAGGGAAAAAAGGCGTCTGTTAAGACGCCTTTTATTACTAATAATGACTATTTAGCTAATTCTTTTTGGCAGGAGCTTCTTCTTCTTTTTGATTTGCTTTTACTTTCTCCTGATCAAGTGGATTACCTTCAATCTTTTTAGTGATCACACCTGCTTTTTCTCTAATTGCCATCTCAATTTCAGCGGCAACATTTGGATTTTGCTCTAGGTAAATTTTAGCGTTCTCTCTACCTTGACCAATCTTTTCACCTTTGTATGCATACCAAGCCCCAGATTTTTCTACGATCTCTGCTTTAGCACCAAGGTCGATCAATTCACCTACTTTACTAATTCCTTTTCCATACATTAGATCAAATTCAACTACTTTAAATGGTGGTGACACTTTATTTTTAACAACCTTAACTCTTGTAGAGTTACCAATGATTACATCTTTATCTTTTATTGCACCAATTCTTCTAATATCCATTCTTACAGATGAATAAAACTTTAATGCATTTCCACCTGATGTAGTTTCAGGACTTCCAAACATAACACCTATTTTCATTCTGATTTGGTTAATGAAAATCATCATTGTATTTGTGTTTGATATTGAGCTAGTTAATTTTCTTAAAGCCTGACTCATTAATCTTGATTGAAGACCTACGTGATGATCGCCCATGTCCCCTTCAATTTCAGCTTTGGGTGTTAATGCTGCAACTGAATCGATCACTATTACAGAAATAGAACCTGATTTAACAAGTGTATCTGCTATCTCTAGTGCTTGCTCACCTGCATCTGGTTGGGAGATTAATAGTTCCTCTGTATTTACACCTAATTTTTTTGCATAGACTGGATCTAAAGCATGTTCTGCATCAACGAATGCACATATTCCACCAGATTTTTGAGCTTCAGCGATTACTTGAAGAGCAAGTGTTGTTTTTCCAGAAGACTCTGGACCATAAATTTCAACAATTCTTCCTTTCGGTAATCCACCAATACCTAGTGCTAAATCCAAGCTTAGTGAGCCTGTAGAAATAGACTCTATATCCATTGCTTTCTTTTGGCCAAGCTTCATTACAGAGCCTTTTCCAAAGTTATCTGTAATCTGGCTAATAGCTGCTTCTAAAGCTTTATTTTTCTCTTTATTTTCCAAATCTTTATCTTTTGCTGATTTAACTACTTTTAAGTTATTTTTTGTCATTTAATGCCTCTTTATTATTAATTGTTAACATACGAATCATAAATTATTATGTACTACTTTTGTTCTTATTTGCAAGTATTTAATTATCTCGTTAAAATATGAGTAAATTGAATACAAATACAACTTAGAGTAAATATTAGAAAAAATAATCAAATATTTCCAATTTTTTCTTGATTTAGGATCAGGCAGTGGTAGAAGAAATGTATGAACGCAGTTTATTTAAAAGACGAAAAATTTAAGGCCCGTGGAAAGATGCTAAAAAAATTTAGGGAACAATTAAATTTGCCGCTGAATAACATGGGTAAGTTCTTCTTAAAACATGGAGTAAAGAAATTAGGTGACAAAAGTTATGTTGAGATGGAAAAAGAAAGAAGAAAATTTGAAAAAAAGAAATATGAGGATGTGGCCTATGCTTTTGCTAAAGAAGCAGCAGATCAAAAGATAGATTTTGAAATTAGTGTCCAAGAACTTTACGAAGAAACTTTAAAAAGAAACAAAACTTTTTTCTTTCTGCGTAAAATAGATGATGCTGAGCAATTATTTAAATATTTAGATAGAGCAGACAAAAAGAAAACATTAAATTTATCTTTTATAAATCCTGCACACCAAGACTCGATAAAAATTTTATTTAGTATTATCACTAATTATTTACAAGATAAATTTTTTGCAAGTAACAATAGCAACTCAGAAATTGAGGAAGATCTACAAGACTTTAGTAAAGAAGAAAAAGTTTTAGAAACTATTTGGAGTGCAAATAGTTGCTTATATAATTTTAGTTTAGGCAAGAATCCTTTGGGAATATTTTGTGGAATATTGCCAGTTGATACCATTGAGTTTAATATAAACGGTGAACCTCTACAAGAAGGCGGTTTTGGAGGCAATTTAGAAAATGAGAATGATATTAAGTGGATTCCTTACACTTATCAAAAATCTAATATAAAAAAAATCGAATCTGAAATTATTTCTAAAAATTACTTAATAATATATTTTGGAGATCCAAATTTTAATTTTATGAAGGCAGTATACAACATGCCTTTTAGCAAAGAAGAACTTAAAAAATTAGTATTACAAGAAGATAAGGCTTTTGATTTTATAGATAAGTTACCAAATCAGGTTTCAGGTGACATTATAAAGGCAAACTGTATGGCAAAACTTATTTTACAAACTGGAAAAGTAGAACCAAATATTTTAATTAAATCAAATTTCGATATTACACCATTATATACAAATAAGGAGAAAGACTAACAATGTTTAAAATATTTAAAAATTCCGGTAGGTCTACACAGGCTGCAGACAGCTGGCAGGACACCTACCAGAATAATGTGTACATGATACTTTTATCAAACATTTACAACAAATCAAGTCCATAAGTCCGCGTCTGCAGCCAAGGAGTGCAAAAAATGTCGAAAGACAAAGGGATACCCTTGCCCAAAAAAAGGGGAAGAGAAATAATTGCTGATAGACAAATAGATGATCTATCAACAGTTAAAACAATGATCAATGGTGACATAATTGTTTTTACTTCGCTTAGAGCGAAATGGAGAACAGTTGAGACCAATGAAAAATGGAGAGCAGATAACTTCTATAGTTTTGTAGACTTCGTTAAATTGAAGTCAAATCAATACCTAGGTGGTTATGACAAAGATCTTGTCGAAATGAAAGATCCTGTGGTCGATAAGATTATCTCTGACGATAAAGTGTATGATGGAGAAGTAGTTGTTACTTTTTCAGCTACTCTTAAAACAGGAAACAACGCAAGGAGGGTCGCTCAATGACACAAATAACCAAACTAAAAAGGCTATCGCGTCTGAGCCATTTTATGCTCAATTCGCCTTCGGTGACTTTAAGAAGTGGTAGTATCTACTTTAGTGCCAGTGCAGTTGAAAAGTTAGAAATCAACAAATTTAGAAGTTGTTATATCTCAATTAAGGATACAGTTATTCCTTCAGAGGCAACTGAGATTTATGTTGAATTTAACAATGACTACGAGTCTGTTCAAAATGCCCCTGTTAAAATGGGTCTTAAACAGATAGGAGCGAGCGTGACGCAAATTGGTACAGTGCTAAATCAGCTACCACACGCTAAGGCCCTGGTAAAACAAAGTAGAAAAGAAAGGCGTAGGTTCCTAAAGAAAGACCTAAGTAATAACAAGTGGTTTTTTACCGTTGCACCTAGGCCTTATCTAAAGGTTAGAGATTTTTCTAAATTGGGAGAATTTTCAGCCCTTTATTATCTTTGCCATAATGGGCAAATTAATAGAATTGGTGAAAGTTCAAATTTAAGAAAAAGATTATCTGACTATAAAAGGCAGGACATACCTTTCGATGAAGTTCAATATTGTAGAATGGATAGTTTTTCAGACTCTGACAGAAAGAGTTGGGAAACTTTCTTGATTAATCAATATGTAAACGAAAAAGGAATGTTGCCACCATATAACTTTCAAAATGGTAAAGGAGTAAACTAAAGAAGTTATAGGAGGAGATGCGCACTCCTCCTTTAACGATGTTTGAAGATTTATGAGTTCATTTGAATATAAAGTTGTAGACATTGATAAAATTTGTATATCAGAGGAGATGTTGTTAAATAAAATGGATAATGATGGTTGGGAGTTATTTTTTATTCATAATGAACCATTAAATGAATATCCAGTTATGTTAGTAAAGTTTTATTTTAGAAGAAAAAAATTGAGCTTCTTAGAACAGTTCTTTGATTTTAGTTAACTATTTAATTATATTAAGATATTTAGCATTTAAAAGTCCAACAGACTTTAATAGTTCCAGCTGAGATAGGAAAAAGTTTCTCTCTGAATTAGCTAAGTTAATTCTTGATGTAAGTAAGATTGTATTTGATTGAATAACATCTAGAGTAGTTCTTCCAAGACCTGTCTCATATTCAACTGTTATACCTTCGTTCGCAATTTCTGCTGCATTAACTTGAGATCTAACAGATGTTAAAGCACTCTCAGATGATTGAAAACTAGACCATGCACTTGCAACATTTGTTTCATTTGTTCTTAGAGCATTATCTAAAAGAAGTTTTTTTCTATTATTTAATCTTTTACTTCTTTCTAAAGAGGCCGAATTTTTTCCACCTTTAAACAAAGGCCAAGTTATTTCTGCTTTAAGAGTTTCTTGATCTCTCTCGTCTACTGTTGAACTTAAATCATTAGATTTACTAGACTCAGCTGATAATTTAGCGGTTGGTGAAAATTCAGATATAGCTATTTTAACATCCTGTTGAGATTGTTCATATTCTAATTTTGCAATTATTAAATCTGGATTATTTCCAATAGATAATTCAATAGCCTTATTTAAGCTTTCAGGAACATTAAAATTTAAATTTATACTACCGTTAATTAAATCAATATCATCTAAAGGGCCAATAATTTTTTCATAAGTTAATTTTGCTGTTACTAGATCATTTTTTGAATTAATAAATTGAGCCTGCGCACCTGCAAGTGAAGATTCTGATTGTGCTAAATCAGCAAGTGTGATTAATCCATTTTCTAATCTATTTTGATCTGTTTCAACTTGTCTCTCAAGCAAACTTAAATTTTCTTCATTAATATCCAATTTTTTTTTTGCAAAAGTAAGTCCACTATAAGCTTGTGCTGCTGTTAATATAATTTCTTGTTCTTTTTTTAGTAAATTTGCCTCTGCCAGATCTATTCCAATCTTACTTTTATCTAGGTCAGCCTTACCTCCAAGTCCTTGGAATAAAGTTTGTTCTATTTTTATTTTTTGAGTTTCAGTATCTACATCTGTAATAGCTGTATTAGCTCCAGTTCTATCTGTTAATTTATCTGTGGTTTGTTCACTTTTCGAACCTGTTATTGTAATTGAAGGTAAAAATTCACTTCTAGATATTTTAAGATCCTCTTTAGAAACTAAAATATTTTCTCTTTCAGCATTAAGCTCTGGATTTTTATAATATGCATCCGATAATGCTTTCATTAAGTCATCAGCATTTGATTGATTGAAAATTAAGCAATAAAACAAAACTATAAATATTTTTTTATACATTTTTAAATTTTACTCCTTTTATTTGATGCCTATCATTTAAGTCAATAACAATAGAGGAATGTTTTGGCGCAATTTTAAACATATTTTGTGTAATTCTTTGATAAGTCATCATAAAGTTTAAAACTTCTGAATTATTCATGACTTTATTATTTTTTTTATTTTTATTTTTTAATTTAAGTTTTTTTTCTTGTTTAATTCTCCAATGTTTTAGAACATTAAAGTTTTTAGCCTTTAAATACAATAAACTATGTATTTGATTAAATAACTTGGAATATTTATTTTTCAATTGATTATTAACGTGCAATCTCCACTTTTTTTTATTATCTAAATTTTTTTCTAATTTATTAATCGGCTTATTTAAAGTAATTTTTTTCTCTGGTTTTGCTCCAACACACCATCCCTCTAAAATCAACACATCAGGTTTTTTCTTTATCTTATACCAAAGTTTTTTATTACACCGATCATCTATTGATTTATCAAATTTTGGTATAAACATACTATTAAATTTCTTTTTTTTTATATTATGAAAAAGTTTATTCATCATATCGACATCATGTGTTCCAGGTACACCTCTTGTCAAAAGTAAAGGATGTTTTGATTTAGACAATTTTAGTCTTTCTTTTCTAGTTTTGTAAAAATCATCAATAGAAACCTTAAATACTTTTAATCTAAAATAATTTGTTAATATTAATCTTATTAAGGAAGATATGGTAGTCTTGCCGGTCCCTTGACCGCCAGCAAGTCCTATAATAAATGTTTTATTTAGTGGTTTGTTTTTATTAATCCAAAAACAAATTGGTATTAAATAACTTTTAATCATTTTTTCTTTATTTTTAAATTTTTCTTTTTTAGTTTCCTGCGAAGTGATAAAGCTAAAACACTTTTTCTTTACCTTTTGATAACAATCTAAATGATTAAGCATTACTTCTTTTGATCTAGCGGATGGTTTTCTCCATCATTAAGTCCAATATTTTTTAATTCAAACGGATCTATGCCTTCAACACACGCTACATTGATACCAAATATTTTAGGATTTATTCTTGGTCTATTGTGAGTATGAATTCCGCATTTTGAACAGAAATAATGTTTTGCAGCCTTAGTATAGTACTGATAAAGTTTTAACAATTTCTCGCCTTTTATAATTTTAAAGTCATTTTCACCTAAAACCCCAATTACATAACCCTTTCTCTTACATAAAGTACAATTACATCTCATAACTTTTTCAATACCATTTTCAGGGATTGTTACTTCTGCTTCAAATTCTCCACAATGACATGTCAATTTTTTTTTCATAATTATTGTCTATCCATTATATGATTTCTTCCATCGTTTACTCTAACTTTAAAATCAAACAGCTCTTTTGTAGAGATGTCATTGATACATGCAACATTAATACCATATGTATTTGGATCTCTTCTTCTTAAACTGTGAGTTTGAATTCCACAATTAGAGCAAAAGTAATGTTTTGCTACCTTTGTTTTGAATTGATAACATTTTAATTTATCCATACCTTTGACTACTTTTAAATCTTCTTTGTTTACAATTGCAGTAATTGCTCCTTTCCTAATGCACATTGAGCAATTACATCTATATAAGTCTTCAAAATTATCTTTTATATCAATCTCAATTTCTATTTGACCGCAATGACAGGTTAATTTTCTCATCTTGCTAAGTCTATCTGTTGTAAAAGTTATCCACAACACAACAATATCTAGTTTCAATGTTCACCTTTTGATTCACTTTTGATTCAATTTCAGACTCAAAATACAACCTATTTGACTACATTTAATTATTAGGCTATAAATTTAAAAAGAACAAAATAAGAACATTTATGAAGATTACAATACCTTATTATTTACATAAAGCTGGGGCTGGTTTTCCATCTCCTGCTACAGACTATATAGAAGAAGATATAGACCTCAATGTTCATCTAATAAGAAATGTTCCGGCAACTTTTGTAATTAGAGTACAAGGCAAATCCATGACTGATGTTGGTATTAATGATGGAGATATATTGGTAGTTGATAAAAGTTTAAAACCAAAAAATTTTTCAACTGTAATTGCAAATGTTCACGATGAATTAGTTGTTAAAAGTTTTGTTCAAGAAAGAGATAAAAAGTTTCTCACTTCAGGATCTAAAAACTTTAAAGATCGAATTTTAATTAATGAAGAAGAAGATATTTTTATTTGGGGAGTTGTAACTTATGTCATCCACTCGGTTTACTAAAAAAATAGCACTAGTAGATTGTAATTCTTTCTATGTGTCTTGTGAAAGATTGTTCAATCCTAAAATAAGAAAAAAACCTGTTGTTGTTTTATCTAATAATGACGGCTGTATTATTTCAAGATCTAATGAAGCAAAAGCCCTTGGAATAAAAATGGGTGAACCGTATTTTAAAGCAAAGGATGTAATTGTTAAAAATAATGTACAGGTTTTTTCTTCAAACTATTCTTTATATGGAGATTTATCAAGAAGAGTAATGAGAACATTAAAAAGATTTAATTCTGACATAGAGGTATACTCAATAGATGAGGCATTTATGGATTTATCAAATTTTCCAGATGATGAAATAGTAAATGTTGGTAGAGAGATAAGAGATACGGTATTACAATGGACTGGCATACCAACTAGTATTGGAATAGCAAAAACTAAAACTCTGAGTAAGGTTGCAAATCATATTGCAAAGAAAAAACAATCAGGTGTTACAAGTTTGATTGGTATTGAAAATCTAGATCCAATACTAGAAAAAATAGAAATAAATGATGTATGGGGAGTTGGTAGACAGTTAACTAAATTTTATCAAAAAAACGGAATTTACAATGCTAAACAATTAAAAAATAAATCTAATACCTGGATAAAAAAATCTTCAAATGTTTTAAGTTCAAGGACAGCAATGGAACTAAGAGGTATACCATGTATAGATCTTGAAAAGACAGCTTCAAAAAGAAAAAGCTGTGTGGTATCACGTTCTTTTGGTAAAAGGGTTGAAAGTTTTCAAGAATTGAAAGAAGCGGTTGCGAATTATTGTTTGAATGCTTCAGAGAAAGTAAGATCAGAATCTTTGGTTGCAAAATCAATAACTGTATTTGTTAGAACAAGTCCTTTTCAAAGAAACTTTGGTTATTACTCGAATTCTAAAACGATAGATTTTCCAATTGCAACAAACAACAGTATTGAGATAGTGAAAGCAGCCGTTTCTATTCTAGAAAATATTTTTAAAAATGGTTATCGTTATCAAAAAGCGGGAGTGATGCTAACAGGCTTATCAAATGATACTGAAAGAAAAAATTTATTTTCATCCGACAGAGATGAAAAAATAAATAGTTTAATGAGATCAATTGATAATACTAACTATCGATATGGTAGATCTACTTTAAGCCTTGCAAGTGCCGGGGTTCACAAAAAATGGAATATGAGAAGAGAGTATTCATCAAAAATAGATACTGCGGATTTCTACTGCATGCCAAAAATTAGAATAGGCTAATAGATAGTAAAAGTTTTTATTTACCAATAACAATAAGAGTAAGGTCGTCACTAAGATTTTTATTATTTGCGTTAGCAGCGATTTCTTTGGCGATAAGATTTAATTCATCATCAGGGTTTTTATTAAAGTTTCTATTGATAACTTCTTTGGACCCTTCAATACCAATCTCTTTATTATTTTTATCTAAACTTTCAGATAAACCATCAGTGAAAGCGTAAAATCTGTGTCCATTTAATTTAGATTTATTAACAAAGTAATTAGATTTTGTACCTTGTTTAATAACTCCTAAAGGAGGAGATTTGCTCTCAAATTCCTGAAAATTACCTTTGTTATCTCTTATAATAGCTGGTTGATGGCCTGCATTTACCCATGAAATTTCATCAGTCATAATATTATAATTTCCAATAATTGAGGTAACAAACATCCCGCCAGTTTTAGTTAAGTGTAAGTCATTATTCATATGAAAGGCCATTTCATCTACATCAACCTTATCACGAGACATTATCTCAAACAAAGTTGAGGCTTTTGCCATAACCATGCCTGCATGAATTCCTTTTCCAGCTACATCTGCGATTATGAAATAGACACTTTCGTTATGAGGATAAAAACTAAAAAAATCTCCAGAGACTTCTCTTGCCGCAAGATTTATACCATGTACGGGGTAATTGTCTAAATTTCTTTTAGGTAAGAAATTTTCTTGTACTTTAACTGCAAGCTTAACTTCTCCAGTTATTCTATCACGCCATTTTTTTTTCTCAATTTCACTAGTTTCTAATTTGCTCATTAGTTTATTATAATATAATCCAATAACACCTCCTGCAGTAAAAGGATCTTGTGGCCCTCTAATTGTCAAATCACCAGTCTCTGATTGTTTATCTAATATAGAAATTAAATCATGCTCTACTGATGTTGCATTATGTTCTGCAATATTAAGACCTAATTCTTCTTGAATAGGACTTACTCTCAATGGATAAAAAATATTTAAAATTTTTAAGATGGTAAAAGATCCTACAAAAGCAAATAAGCCTATTGCAACAACTCCTATAAATTGAATTTTTATTTGTTCTAGTCTACTTAAATCTGTACCAAGTATTTCTAAATCACTAAAAAAACCAACTGCTAAAGTTCCCCAAACACCCGCTGCAAGATGAACCGGGATTGCCCCCACAACATCATCGATTTCGTATTTGTTTAATAATTCATTTACAATTATTGCTACCACTGCTCCAATTATTCCAACAAATATTGAAACAATAGATGTCATTGAATTACAGCCCGCCGTGATTGCAACTAATCCAGCAAGAGGGCCAAGTATGACATAATACGGGTCTGGTTTTTTAAATAATAAAAAAGATATTCCTAAACCTGTAAGCAAACCAAAAGAAGCTGATAAGAAAGTGTTGATCAATATAAGAGGAACTGCTTCATCCATTGCGCCATTGCTTCCTCCATTAAATCCAAACCATCCAAACCAAAGAATTAATGTACCAAGAACTGCCAAAGGAAAACTAGATCCCGTAAATTTACCTTTGTTTGCTTTTGAGTATTTACCAATTCTAGGTCCTAATATTATAACAGCAGAAAGTGCAATCCATCCTCCAACTGAATGGACAATTGTACTCCCAGCGAAATCTACAAACCCTTTAGTGCTCAACCAACCTGTGGTATTTATCTGACCAGTAATGTCTAGTAATTGTCTCTCTACGTCCATATTATTTAAATAACTTGATGACCAAGTCCAATGACCAACTATAGGATAAATTATTCCTGTAGCTAATATAGTTATAATTATGTAACCATTGAATTTCATACGCTCTGCAACAGCGCCAGATATAATAGTTGCAGCTGTAGCAACAAACATTGCTTGAAATACAAAGTATGTCATATACTCTGCAACATCTGTCTTAAAGAAAAACAAGTCAGTACCGAATAGACCGTTGTAGCTTTTACCAAACATTAATCCGAAACCAAATATCCAAAAAATTACAACGGAGACCCCGAAATCAGCCGCATTTTTCAAGGCTACATTTATGCTATTTTTATATCGGGATAGACCGGTTTCCATACACATAAAACCAGCTTGCATAATAAAAACTAAAATGGCACAGTTTATTACCCAAAGTGTATCTACAAAAGATTTTACAGACTCCAAATTAATATTCTCCATTTTAAAATTTTAGTATTATTTAATAACTTTTACATCAAAAATATTCTGATTTGAGTTTCTATATTTTTCTAAATTTTCCCTTTTAGAAATTAAGATAACCAATAAATTGAATATAACTATCAGCAAAATAGGAATTAAAGTAATAACTGAAATTTTTTCATAAATTAAGAATAGATATATAAAAAAAAATAATATTGATCTAATTAAAACATTAACTTTAAAAACAGCTATTATTGATAAAGAATGTACAATAAGGTTTTTAAAGCTCATTTTAGACGGTCCAAAGTATCTAGTGCCTCTTTCTGAAGGTGTTCCAATTTTAAGTTTTGAAATTTTTGATAAAGCCCCTGAAAAACTACTCCATGTGGCCTTTTCATTGGTCATGCTTTTCACTAATTCTTTTGGAAGGCATGTGAAGTTTCCAAATTTAATAGATCTTCCCGTAAATGTAAATGTAATCAATTTGTGTAAAAAGTAACAAAATTTAAAAAAAAATCCCTCTGATCTTTTAACCCTTTCGCAAACTATTGGCAAATCAGACTGAGGTTCAATTTTTTTTATTAAATCTTTTATTTCATCTGGTCTATCTTCACCATCTGAGTCCATAGGTATAACGTAATCAAAATTATCATTTTCCATAATAAATTTTAGACCAGTTGCGATGGACCTAGCATGACCAACGTTTTCTTTTAAATTTATAATTTTAATAGAATTTATTTTTGAATAATTGGGAAAATTATCAGGTGCTTTTTCATTTGACCCATCGTTTACAACCACAATAGAGATAATATGATTTATATCACTTACATGATGGTTGATATTTTCAAGAAGCTTAAGTAGAGACTGCCAGTCGTTATAAAGGGGTATTAATATTTTAATTTTCATATTGAATTGATTGAACTCAAAAATCTTATCAAGGATGCAAATATTCCGTGTCCCGAAAATTCTATCACAGCAATTATAAAAATTATTAATATTAATTTTTTATTTTTTTCTAAAAATTCGTTCATCTATTACCTAGGCATATACTATCAATGCAAATATAAATATTATAAGTGTCTAACTTATTTTGATCAACCTCACCATCCCAAACTGGTCTGGTTTTTAAATGATAAGATAAATTTCCTGCATTCCACTCATTTCCTAAAACAACGTTTATTGGTTCTTTAAATTCTTTATCCCATCTCAATTGAACTTTATTTGCAATTTCTTTCCCGGGATAATCAGTCCTTTTATTAGTTTCGGTTATTGAAACGTAAGCATATGTAATTGGGGATAGAAGGAATAAAATTAGAAATGATATTGCAAAACTTTTATAATTTTGTTTTACAATATATTTTTGGGAAATATAAACCAATAAAGTTCCAAAAAATAAATAAAAAGGTGTCATCCACATTGTTCGTATTTTCGAACCCATTATCATAGATGTAAAAAGGATTAAAAAAATTGGTAAAAGATTTATTGCTAATAAAAATAAAAGCTTTCTATCCTTTAAATTATAACTAATTTTAATTTTTTTTATGAGAAAATATAACATAACAAAAAATGGAACTAATATTCCAATTTGTTTGAATATAAATATTGCTGGGTAAATAAGATGATTTAAAAAAGTCGAACTGTCTGCGCTAGATCTCGCTAGTCCATAAGTTAATGTAATAAAATCATTATTAAATAACCATATAATATGTGGGATTAATAAAACTAAAAAAACTTCAACAGAAATTAAATAATTAAAATGAAATTTTTTTTCTTTCTTAAAAAATATCAAATAAATAAAAAGTATATCAATTGCTATTAGTAAATAAATAAATAGATATTTAGATAAAAACCCACCAACAGCAAAAATTCCAACAATAATACAATCTTTTAATTTAGGTATTTTTTGATTAAAGACTTTCCATGAATAATAAACTGTTAAAACCCAAAAAGGAATTTGACAAACATTCACATTAAATTCGGGGGTTGTGAAATTATAGAAATAAATACCCTCCAATAATAAAACAGATATAAGGGCTAGAATTTCATTATTTAAGATTTCTTTACTGAATTGAAAAATTACAAAAAATGAAAAAATAATAAAAATTTGGCTAAGTAAGTAATATGCCCAGTCATTAGATCCAAAAATACTATAAAAAATTTCTACCATAAATGCGCTCATCGGAGGATGCTTATTAAAACCCCAATCTAAATTACTTCCCCAGGCTAAAGCTTCAATTGTATCAAGCGGAAGATTATTATTTGTTAAAGATGGAATCAAAGTCCATAAAATTAAATGGATTGTCAAAAATATATAAAAATAAATTTTTATTTGCTTTTTATAAATCACCATTTATTTGAATTTATACAATTAAACCTTGCTTGACACTACCTATTTGCTGAATATACTCCGAGCGTTTTAAATTAGATAATGGTTAGAATTTCTAAAACTTACGTTCCAAAAGAATCAGAAAAGTATATGTGTGAAAAACATAAAGTGTTTTTCAAAAATAAACTATTAGCTTGGAAGAAGGATTTGGTTAGATCAAACAATGAAGCTTTGTATAATAGTTCTATGGATGATAACAGTACATCTGCAGATATTGTGGATCAAGCTAGCTCTTATACTGATAAAAATGTTGAGATGAGAGCAATCAATAGGCAAATAAAACTAATATCAAAAATAGACTCGGCTTTAAGAAAGATTAAAGATGGAACTTACGGGTTTTGTGAGGAGACTGGAGAACCAATAGGAATTAAAAGACTTATAGCTAGACCAGTTGCAACTTTATCAATTGCTGCTCAGGAAAAACACGAAAAAGAGGAAAAAGTTTACGCAGATGATATTTAAGGTTTTGGAATTTTTTCTCCCTTATTCAAATAATCGTACCCCTTTATAACAGCATTTCTTTCAGAAATTTCTAAATACCATCTACAAAGATTTTTGTAATTTTTAAGTCCTATATCGTGCCAATCATGTCTTGCAATCCATGGGAAGGTTGCAATATCCGCTATTGTGTATTTTTCTCCTGCAAGGTACTTGGAAACTGATAATCTTTCATCCAAATTTTTATAAATTGAAGTTGATATTTTGAAATATCTTTGCTCACCAAAATCACTTTTACCTGGGTTATAATGATGAAATTGATGATGTTGTCCAAGAATTGGTCCAACATATCCCATTTGAGCCATCAACCATTGTGTAATAATATTTTTATCATCAAAATATTTTCCGCTCTTTTCAGCAAGATATATAAGGATAGCTCCAGATTCAAAAATTACCTCATTATTATCTTGATCTTTAATAACTGGTATTTTGCTAAATGGACTAATCTTTTTAAACTCAGGATTAAACTGATCACCTTTATTTAAATCAATTGTATTTACATTATATTCATATCCAATTTCCTCTAGCATAATCGATATTTTTTTGCCGTTGGGAGTATTGGCGGTATATAACTCAATCACTTTTTACACCAAGTCTATCTTTTATAGTTTTAGAAGATGTAGTGAATTCAAATCTATATTTTTCATTTGGTCTTGCTAATTTAAAACAAGCTCTTGCAGCTAAAGCACCTTCATGAAAACCCGATAAAATAAGTTTTAATTTACCAGGGTAAGTACATATATCACCAACAGCGTATATACCTTTCTGATTTGTTTCAAATTTTTCTGTATCAACTTCAATCGTTTTTTTATTAAGATTTAGTCCCCAGTTTGAAATTGGCCCAAGCTGCATAATCAATCCAAAAAACCCAAGTATGTAATCTGTTTTAAAAGTTTTAACTTCTTTGTTTTCGTGTGTAATTTCTACACTTTCTAAATTGCTTGATCCCTTTATTCCACTTAATTGATACTTGGTGAACAAATTTATTTTGCCTGATTTTGCTAATTCATGAACTTTATCAACTGTAGCATTGGCACCTCTAAACTCATCTCTTCTATGAATTAAGTTAACTTTTGAGGTTTTAGAAAGTTCTACTGCCCAATCAAGCGCACTATCCCCACCACCAAAAATAGTAACAATTTTTCCCTCAAATATTTTTTTGTCTTTTACAGAATAAAATATAGATTTATTTTCAAACTGTTCACACTCTTTTAAAGAAAATTTTCTTGGCTCAAAAGAACCTACACCACCAGCGATAATAACATTGGGAGTACTAAATTTTGTGCCATTACTAGTTTTAACTTCCCAATTATTGTTATCTTTTTTTACTTCATCAACTCGTTCATTTAAATGAAATTTTATTTTGAAATGCTCAAGTTGTTTAATTAAATTTTGTGTTAGTTCTTCTCCAGTGCATTCGGGTATTGCGGGAATATCGTAAATAGGTTTATCTGGATAAAGTTCTATACACTGACCACCTATTTTATCTAGGTTGTCAACAATCTGACAATCTAGCCCAATTATTTTTAATTGATGTGCTGTAAATAATCCTGTTGGACCCGCTCCTATTATTAAAGCATCTGTTTTTATCATTAAACTTGTTTCTCAGGTAAGTAAACTACTAGACCCTCTATTTTATCAGAGACTGTTATTTGACAACTAAGTCTACTATTTTTTTTTGGTTCATAAGCCTGATCTATCATATCGTCTTCTCCTTCACTTTTTTCATCTAACTTATCATACCAGTCATCTTTGACATAAACATGACAAGTAGCGCAAGCCATACTACCTCCACAATCGGCGTCTATTCCGGGAATATCATTCTGTACAGCTCCTTCCATAACTGTTAATCCATTTTGTACATCTATAGTATGTTCTTTACCATTATGCTCTATGTAAGTAATTTTTGTCATTTATTTATATATAGGTAAAAAAAAAAATAGGGCAAGTATTTCTACTTGCCCTATTTAAAATTTCAACTCGGTTGAAGCTTATTATGCTCTTCTTCCAGAGTTTGCAACTGCACAAGACCAGATAATAATACCAAAAGCGATCTTATTAACGAAGTCTGCTAAGTTGTAAATTACGTTTAATGAGTTAGCGTCTACTCCACCTGTTAAGTATCCGAAGATATAACCTAGTGGGTAAATAGCCCAACCTACAGTAACGATCATTCTTAAAGCGCTGAATGCTGTTACTAATGATTTGTTACCAGATTTAGCAGCAACTTTACCTGCTTCACCAGAAAAGATTTCATATAAAATGTAAATCCATCCAGCCATTCCGATTACAAAACCAAGAGTAGCATTTATCATTCCTGCTTCTCCAAGATAACCACCAATTAACATTACCAAAGAACCGATTAAAATTCTCCAGAATATGCCTGTTGGCACTTTCTTCACTGCAGATAGAATTAGATAAAATTCTACTAACTGTAGTGGTACAGTAATTAACCAATCGATGTATCTGTAAACAGTTGGAGTATCACCTGTTTCAACCCAAACCGCTCTCATGTACATATAGTGGATAAATGCAATACCTGTTACTAATCCAGCTACGTTTACTGATTTTCTCCACTGAGCACCTACGTTTGCTTGCTCCATAAAGAAAAATGCTGTAGCTGCCAACATACCCATTGAAATTAGCCAAAACGAAATACCTACGAAATCATCTGTAGCTAAAAAGGCTGTTGCAGAGTTAGCTGCCGTAGTAGCTCCGAAAAGAACTAGCACTAAAGCTAACATTTTCATTGTTTTCATAAAAAACTCCCTCTTTAGTTAGTTTTTTTTAGTTTAAATTTAAACTACGGCTTTTATTCAAAGCCAAAGTTGGGGTCTAAATATCAAATATAAAAGGGTATTAGAAGTATAAATTTGAAGCTATTTTTGTTGATTTTGCTAGGTTTTTGAAATTTAATACAACTTATAGATACATAAAGCTCAATTTTAACTAATTATGAATCAATTTTAATAAAAATGGATTTTAAGGACTTATACCAAAAATCTATTAGCAAACCCGAGGAATTTTGGAGAGAAATTTCAGATGATATCTTCTGGTTTAAGAAGCCTACAAAAATATTAAACAAGTCTAACCCCCCTTTTTATAGGTGGTTTGAAGATGGAGTTACAAATAGTTGTTACAACGCTTTAGATATCCATATTGATGAAGGTAAAGGTGATAAAACAGCCTTAATTTATGACAGTCCTATAACAGGCAACAAAGCAAAATTCTCTTTTAAACAATTAAAAGAAAAAGTATCTAAGTTTGCAGGTGCGTTGTCAAATCAAGGAGTGAAAAAAGGAGATAGAGTTATCATTTATATGCCAATGGTTCCTGAAGCGGTTGTTGCGATGCTAGCTTGCGGTAGAATTGGAGCTATTCACTCGGTTGTTTTTGGTGGTTTTGCATCAAATGAGCTTGCAAGCAGAATAGATGATAGCAAAGCAAAAGTATTAGTAACTGCTTCATGCGGTTTTGAACCAGGTCGAACTGTAGAATACAGACCTCTTGTTGATGGAGCACTAAAACTAGCTAGACATAAAGTAGAAAAGGTAATTTTTTTTCAAAGACAAGGTCATGAAATTAAACTTAATGCGCCATTAGAAATAAGTTGGGAAGAGTCCTTATCAAATGCCAAAGATACAGATTGTGTAGAGATGAGTGCAAATGAATTTGCATATATTTTATATACATCTGGTACAACTGGCGTGCCAAAAGGAATTGTAAGAGATATTGGGGGTCACATAGTTGCTTTAAAATGGACTATGAAAAATATATATAATATAGATACAGATGACGTGTGGTGGTCAGCAAGTGATATTGGTTGGATTGTTGGTCACTCTTATATTGTATACGCTCCATTGTTTAAAGGATGCACGACTGTTCTTTTTGAAGGGAAACCAGTGGGAACTCCAGATGCAGGTGTATTTTGGAGAGTAATATCTGAATACAAAATTAAATCTTTATTTACAGCACCAACTGCTTTTAGAGCCATTAAAAAAGAAGATCCGGAAGGTAAATTTTTTTCTAAATATGACTTAAGCTCTTTTGAGTCTTTATTTCTAGCTGGTGAGAGAGCAGATCCTGATACTATAAAATGGGCTGAGAACCTTCTAAAAGTTCCTGTTATTGATCATTGGTGGCAAACTGAAACAAGTTGGGCAATTAGTTCGAATTGTACAGGAATTGAAATGCAAAAGACAAAATATGGTTCGGCCTGTAAAGCTGTTCCAGGTTATGATGTAAAAATTATTAAGCCAGATCAATCTTTAGCAAAACCAAATGAAATGGGGGATATAGTTGTAAGATTACCTTTACCGCCAGGAACTTTTCCAACATTATGGAATGCAGATAAAAGATATAAAGAAAATTACATGTCAAATTATGAAGGATATTATCAGACCTATGATGCAGGACATATCGATGAAGACGGGTATATTTGGATTATGTCAAGGACAGACGATATAATTAATGTAGCGGGACACAGATTATCTACTGGACAAATTGAAGAGGTATTATCAGAACACCAGTCGGTTGCCGAATGTGCGGTAATAGGGATTAAGGACCAGTTAAAAGGGCAATTACCTATTGGATTGATAGCTTTAAAAGCAGGTGTTACCAAAGATAATGAAACTATCTCTAAAGAATGTATTAAAATGGTAAGAGATAAAGTTGGACCAGTTGCGGCTTTTAAAATAGCAATAGTTGTAAAAAGGCTGCCAAAAACAAGGTCAGGTAAAGTTTTAAGAGGGACTATACGAAAAATTGCTGATAAAGAGGATTATAAAATGCCTGCAACTATTGATGATCCGGCAATACTCGCAGAAATTAAAGAGGAATTAATTAAAAATAATATTTTAAAATAGTATTCTAAAAACATAAATCTTTATTGACTCAATATTTTGCATAATTAATAAAAAAAACTTTTATAATTTAAATAAACTTCACAAATATTTTGAATAAATAAAAAATATGTTAATTAATTATGGATGCAGGTAAATAAGGTCTAATTTATTTTTGATTTTAGAAAAAAAGATCTAATAAAAAAATTTATTAAGAGTTTTAGTAATAAAAAAATCTAAAGTTTTTTTGCTTTTATTAAACCTTTTTAAATCTATATATTTTAAAAATTCAAAGGATTGATCTCTACGCTCCCACCAATTACGATTGAAAAATTTAATATAGTTTTTGTCAGCACTATTTTCTATTTGTCTGTAAAAAGTTAAAAAATCACTTTTCACAATAAACAAATTTTTAAGGGCAAAATAACAAGCTATTCTAAAATCAAGCCAAACATGAGGATACCTATTAATTGAAGTTTTTTTTAGAGCAATATCTAAGCTTTTTTTTTGAATACTTATACAGCTAGTTGGAGAAAAAATAGGCCACTTATTTTCTCTAGATCTAAAATTAATTTTACAATGATCCATATTTTTTTTGCCATAGTAATAAATGGGTCTATCAAAAATAACTTCAATTTTTTTATTTTTATTAAAAAATTCTACAATAGATTTAATCTTATTTTTTTTAAAAAAATCATCTGAATCTAACAAACAAATAATTTTTCCTTTTGCCTGTTTTAAAGATTTCTTCACTCCTTCAATCTGATTAAAAGAAGCAATTTTCCCTCTTAATTTATTTTTTATTATTATCAATTTTTTTAATTTTAATTTTTTTTTTAATCTTTGAATTTTCACCAATGAAAAGTCGGGAGAGCAATCATCATAAAAAATAATTTCAATTTTTTTATAGTTTTGATTTAAAACTGATTTAACTGCTTTCTCACAGAAATTTTCTTTATTATAATTGTTTATTAAAACTGAAACTAAGGGATTTTTCATTATTAAACAAAAATTAAAGGTTTTCCAGATGGTTCTCCGATAATATTTCCATCTTTCATCTTTATTTTACCGTTAATAATTGTTGCAATAGGAGAGCCTTTAAAAGTTTCTCCATGATATGGTGTCCATTTACATTTGCTTTGCATATCTTTATTATCAATTGTAATTTTTTTGTTTAAATCTACTATTGTAAAATCAGCGTCAAAGTCTTTTTTTATATAGCCTTTATTTTTAATTCCAAATATTTTAACAGGGTTTTCACAAATAAATTTTATTAATTGTTCTAATTTTAATTTTCCATTATTGATATGATTTAACATAACAGGTAGTAATGTTTGTACCCCAGGCATGCCTGAGGGTGAGTCTGGATAAATTTTATCTTTATTAACCTTTAAGTGCGGCGCGTGATCTGAGCCAATTGTATCATTGTAATTATTTCTTATTGCGTACCAAAGACGATCTTGATGAGTTTTATCTCTAATGGGTGGATTCATTTGGGCATAAGTACCAATTTTATCGTAACAATCAGGTGCGCAAAACGTTAGGTGTTGAGGCGTTATTTCAAATGTTATGTTACCTTTGTTTTGAGACAGAAAATCTATTTCTTCTTTTGTAGTAATATGAAGTATATGTGCCCTCTTATTAAATCTTTTTGCTATTTTGACTATTTTTCTAGTTGAAGACATAGCCACTTCCTCGTTTCTCCAAACAGGGTGTGTTTTCACATTGCCTTTTTCAATTAATTTTTTTCTAATTTTAAGTATTTCCTCGTCTTCTGAATGTACGGCAACAACTTTTGATGCATGCTTAAATACTTTTTCTATATCATCTTCTTTGTCCACTAATAAATTTCCTGTTGAAGATCCCGCAAAAAGTTTTATTCCACAACACCCTTTTAAATCTTTTAATTTTTCTAAGGTCTCATAATTTTCAGCCGTAGCTCCAAAAAAAAATGCGTGATTACAGTACATTTTTTTAGCAATATTTATTTTTTTTTCAAATTCCTCAAAATTAGTAGTAGGTGGTTTTGTATTGGGCATTTCAAAAACTGAAGTTATACCTCCCATAACCGCTGCCTTACTCCCAGAATTAAGGTCTTCAGTATCTGTTGAGCCTGGCTCTCTAAAATGTACTTGTGTGTCAATGCAACCAGGAAGAACTGTTAAATTTTCCGCGTTAAACGTTTCTTTCGACTCTTCACCGAAACTTCCTATATTTACGATTTTACCTTGTTTAATACCAATATCTTGTTTTTCCAATTTCCCATTAATAAAGCAATTACCATTTATAATTTTTAAATCTAACATTATTACAAAAATCTTATTATATTATAAAATATAAAGTATCAATTATGATTAATGAGAAATTTGTATTTATTCTAGAAGACAGAGGTGTTTTGTTCATTAGTGGATCTGACAAAAATGAGTTTCTTCAAAATTTAATAACAAACGATATTTATAAAGTTAATGATAAAAACAGTTGTTATGCCTCATTGTTAACACCTCAGGGTAAGTTTTTATATGACTTCATAGTTGTAAAGCATAAAAATGGTTTTTTTTTAGAGTGTGAAAAAAGGATTGCAGAAGATCTATATAAAAAGATGATTTCTTATAAATTAAGATCTAAAGTAGAAATTTTAAATTTGAGTAACGAATTTGTAGTTGCTACTTTTTCACATTCTAAATTTTTAGAATTTGAGGGAGCACAAGACTTGTTAGGTTTCACCACTAAATATAGAGAAGATCCTGTTTTTTTAGATCCAAGAAATAAAGAATTAGGGGGAAGATTAATAATTAATTTAGAGAAATTATATTTATCTTTAAAAAAATTAAATCTTAAATCAGAGGATCCTAAAATATATTATGATTATAGTTTCAATCTGGGAATTCCTCAACTGCAAACACATTTATTAAAAGAAAAATTATTCGGAATTGAATGTAATTTTGAAGAACTCAATGCAATAGATTTTAAAAAAGGGTGTTATATTGGACAAGAAAATACTTCAAGAATAAAACTTAAAAACAAATTAAATAAACGACTTTTACCTTTTAAAATTTTAAATGGTTCATTATCAGAAAATGATAACATTACATACGATGAAAAAGAGATTGGCAAGGCATTATTATCTAACAAATATAACTTTGGTCTAGTTAAATTAAACAATGATATTTTCAGTTTTGATAAAATTTTTAAATGTGGGAATGCAGAAATAAAATTCTTTAAACCTGATTGGCTTAATTTATGAAAAAAAGGTTAATAACAAAAACTTCTAAAGTTAAATTCAAACCATTTGATAATTATGGAAAAGTTTTTAAAGGGTTGGACTGGCATAAAATCACATACGATCCCAAAAATGGGCAAGGAAGTTACATTTTAAAAATAAAACCTAATACTCGAACTCCATACCACAAACATACTAATTACGAAGAGTTTTATATTTTAGATGGACAATTAATCGATAAAGATAATACAAAATTTAATAAAGGAGACTTTGTAAGTTTTAAACCTGGCTCCCATCATTCATCTTATACAAAAAAGGGTTGTACACTTTTAGTTTTTATGAGGAAAAAAAATAAATTGTTGTAAATTATTGGTGCGGCCGGAGAGACTCGAACTCTCATGGGTAAGCCCCACTTGGCCCTCAACCAAGCCTGTCTACCAGTTTCAGCACGGCCGCATATGCGTCACATTAATTGAATGACAATCTTCTTTCAAGTTGATAGGATTGGTTATGGAATTTAACTCAGAAGTAAAAAAAGCAACTAATCCGATTTACGAAAAAATATCCGACATAATGCCAGAAATAGAGTGGTCTACTCACGCTCCATATATTTATGAAATTAACAAACTAAAAAAAGAAAAAAATGCGGTAATACTTGCCCATAATTATCAGACCCCAGAAATTTATCATGGTATCTCAGATTTTTCAGCTGACTCATTAGCGCTTGCAGTTGAAGCAGCAAAAACAAAAGCAGATATTATTGTTATGTGTGGAGTGCACTTCATGGCTGAAACAGCAAAATTAATGAGTCCAAACAAAAAAGTTTTGTTACCTGATATGCGTGCCGGCTGCTCATTATCTTCCTCAATAACAGGTGAAGACGTTAGAAAATTGAAAAAACAATATCCAGGAGTACCGGTTGTATCATATGTTAATACCTCTGCAGATGTTAAATCAGAGACTGACGTCTGCTGTACTTCTGCTAACGCTGTTAAGATAGTAAATTCCCTAGGTGTTAAAAAAGTTATTTTTTTACCTGATGATTATCTTGCAAAATATGTGGCGACTCAGACAGATGTTGAGATAATTTCTTGGAAAGGTACTTGTGAGGTACATGAACAATTCAACGATCAAGAAATAAATGAAATTAGAAAAAATAATCCTGGCATTAAAGTAATTGCTCACCCCGAATGTCCACCAGATGTTATTAATGCAAGTGATTTTACTGGCTCAACTAGTGGTATGATAAAGTATGTAAAGGAAAACCAGCCAGAAAAGGTTATGATGGTTACCGAATGCTCAATGAGTGACAATGTTCAAGTTGATAACCCTAATGTAAAATTTATAAAACCTTGCAACTTATGTCCACATATGAAGAGAATAACTCTTCCAAAAATATTAGATTGTTTAAAAAACGAAACGAATGAAATTTTAATGTCCAAAGAGATAATAGAAAAAGCTAGAAAATCTGTTGAAAGAATGACTGAAATTGGTCGTTAGATCAGTGCAAAAAATAAACCAAAAATATATAAATAATTTAGTTCTTAAAGCTCTTGAGGAAGATTTAAAACCAAATGGTGACATAACAACAAAACTTTTAAATTCGAGGAATAAAATAGTTCAAGCTAAAATAATATCAAAACAGAGTGGAATAATATCTGGTATTAATTTTTGCAAGGCCGCTTTCAAACTTTTGGAAAGAAAAAGTAAATTTTTACAGAGAATTAAAGATGGTAAAAAAGTTAAAAAAAATCAAATTATTGCTGAAATAACTGCAAAAACAAAAACAATTTTGATTGCCGAGAGAACCGCTCTTAATTTTCTTAATCATGCCTCAGGTATTTCAACCATCACAAATCAATATGTTAGCAAAGTTAAAAATAAAACAAAAATTTGTTGCACAAGAAAAACAACACCAAATTTAAGATTGTTAGAAAAATACGCTGTTAGAAAAGGTGGTGGGTATAATCATAGATATAATCTAAGTGATGAAGTGCTTATAAAAGAAAATCATTTTAAATCAGAGACATCATTAAGAAATATAATTAAAAAATCTTTAAAAACAAAAAAAAAAGTAACAGTCGAAATCGAAAATTTGAGACAATTAAATAATGTTTTGGGTCTAAAATTTAATAGGATTTTATTTGATAATGTAAGTCTTGCTCAATTAAAAAAATATTTAAAAATTTGCAAAGATAAATATGAAACTGAGTATTCTGGAAACGCTAACTTAAAAAATATAATAAAAATTAGTAACACTGGGGTAAATAGAATCTCAGTTGGTTCAATTACACATAGTGCAAAAAGTTTCGATAGTAGTTTGCTTATTTTTTAATTAATTCAGCTTGTGCTGCAGCCAATCTTGCAACAGGAACTCTGTAAGGTGAACAAGAAACATAATTTAATCCAGTTCTAGAACAGAAATTAATACTTTTTGGATCTCCCCCATGCTCACCGCAAATACCAAGTTTAATATTTTTATTTTGTTTTTTTCCTTTTAAAGATGCAATTTCAATTAAGTCACCAACACCATCGTCAATCGAAATAAAAGGATCAATATCAAATATTTTGTTTTCTATATAATCGTTCAAAAACTTTCCACTGTCATCTCTGCTGATACCAAAAGTTGTTTGCGTTAAGTCATTTGTTCCAAAACTAAAAAATTCAGCATGTTTTGCTATATCTTTTGCTTTTATTGCTGCCCTTGGTAATTCAATCATTGTTCCAACCAAAAAATTTAGTTTAGTTTTGTGCTCGTCTTGAACTTTTTTTGCTACTCTAATAACTAAGTCTTTCATGATTTTTATTTCTGCCTCAGTTGAAACAAGTGGGATCATTATTTCTGGCATAGTGGACTTAAGTTTTCTTTTTTTACAATCTATTAGAGCCTCAAAAATTGCTCTGCACTGCATTTCATAAATTTCTGGAAAAGATATTCCTAATCTACATCCTCTGTGTCCAAGCATTGGGTTGTGTTCATGTAATTCTTCTGTTCTAGATTTTATTTCGTTTACATGTAGACCTGTAACATTACTGAGATCGTTTATCTCTTTATCGTTTTTAGGTAAGAACTCATGTAAAGGTGGATCCAACAGCCTTACGGTTACTGGTAAGCCACTCATAATTTCAAAAATTTGAGTAAAATCCTTTTTTTGATGAGGAAGAAGTTTAGCCAAAGCTTTATTTCTGTCATCAATAGTTTTAGATAAAATCATCTCTCTTACTGAAAGAATTCTATCTTCATCAAAAAACATATGCTCTGTTCTACATAAACCAATTCCTTCCGCTCCGAAGTCTCTAGCAGTTTTTGTATCAAGAGGAGTTTCAGAATTAGTTCTAACTTTTAATTTCCTAAATTTATCTGCCCAATTCATTAATTTTGAAAAATCTCCTGAAATCTCGGGTTTTATAGTTGGAACTTCTCCTAAAATTACTCTACCCGTAGATCCATCAATTGTAATTATATCACCTTCTTTTATTTCAACATTTGAGGAAGTTTTAAAAAGTTTATTATCATAATTAATATCGATTTCACTTGATCCAGAAACACATGGTCTACCCATGCCTCTTGCAACAACAGCGGCATGGCTTGTCATGCCTCCTCTTGCTGTTAAAATTCCTTTTGCTGCATGCATACCATGAATATCTTCAGGGGATGTTTCTACACGAACTAGTATTGTATCTTGCATCATGCCATTTAATCTTTCTGCTTCGTCTGATGTAAAAACTACCTTTCCACTTGTTGCACCTGGTGATGCGGGCAAACCTTTTGCGATAGTTTTTATATCTTTTGTTTCATCAAGTGTTGGATGGAGCAATGTGTCTAATGAATTTGCATCCACTCTTAACACGGCCTCTTTTTTTGAGATTAATTTTTCTTTAACCATGTCTACAGCTATTTTCACAGCTGACTTAGCTGTCCTTTTTCCAGATCTTGTCTGAAGCATCCAAAGTTTTGAGTTTTCAACAGTGAATTCTACATCTTGCATATCTTTATAATGTTTCTCTAAAAGTGATAGAATTTTTTTTAGTTTAGAAAATACTTTTGGCATAGCTTCTTCCATTGATTTTCCTTTTGATTGTGAATCTTTATGTGCTTTTTTTGTAATGTAATTTGGAGTTCGAGTTCCTGCTACAACATCTTCACCCTGAGCATTAATTAAATATTCGCCATAAATTTCATTTTTTCCATCAGATGGATTTCTTGTAAAAACAACCCCAGTTGCACAATCGTCTCCCATATTTCCAAAAACCATTGATTGAACATTAACAGCTGTTCCCCATTCAGATGGTATTTGATTTAACTTTCTATAAACTTTTGCTCTATTGCTTTCCCAAGATAAAAACACAGCAGAAATTGCTCCATATAATTGTTCATATACATTTTGGGGAAATTGTTTCTTTGTTTTTTCTTTAACAACATTTTTGAAATCTTTAATTAAACCATCCCAATCATTTTCATCTAGATCAGTGTCCATTAAAACACCCTTTGTTAACTTATAGTTTTCAATTAGTTCCTCAAAATTATAACTTTCTATTCCTAAAACAACGTTTGAATACATCTGAATGAATCTTCTGTAGCTATCTTTTGCAAACCTCATGTTAGAAGTTTTTTTAGCTAATGCGTTTACAGTTTTATCATTTAATCCAAGATTTAAAATGGTATCCATCATTCCTGGCATAGAGACTCTTGCTCCAGATCTAACGGAAACTAAAAGCGGATTGTTTAAATCACCAAATTTTTTACCACACTCTTTTTCAACTTGTTTTAATTCAAGATTAATAGATTTTATTAGTTTTGAATTTAATTTTTTGTTATTTTTATAAAAAATTTCACAAACCTCTGTGGAAATTGTGAAGCCAGGGGGAACTGGTAATCCTAGTTTTCCCATTTGAGCCAAGTTCGCACCTTTGCCACCTAAGATAAATTTTGGATTTTTTAGATTTTTTGATTTTTTGGAATTAAAATTAAAAACTAAATTACTCATTAAGCGCTCTCTATATTTGAAAAATTTATGTAATTATTGAAGGTTTTACATAACAATTGTAAAAGTTCCAAACGATTTTTTTTTAAAGCCTCATCATCATCATTGACTATTACATCCTCAAAAAAATTTGATACTTCTATTTTTGCTTCTGCCAACACCTCAAGAGTTTTCTCACAATTCTCTACACTACCTAGACTTGTAAAGTATTTTCTTATTTCCTGTATCTTTTTATATAATTTTTTTTCAGAGTCATTTTTAAATAATCCTGGATCAGTAGTCTCAGATAATTCGATTTTATTTTTTTTAAACTCATCACTTAAAATATTTGAAGCTCTTTTATATGAGAAAATAATATCTTGACCTATATTTTTATCGATTAGTTTATTTAAAATAAACGCTTTATTATATATTTTATAAATTTGATCTGTATTGTAACTACTCATAGAACATTCAATAATATCTGGTCTAATATTTTTTTCTTTCATATAAAATCTTAGTCTATCTGATATAAATTTATACAAATCCTGTTGGGCTAATTTAATATCAAAATTCACATCCTGTTCACAAAAAAGTAAAAATGAATAATTTATTATATCCTTTAACTTAATTTCTAATTTATTTTCTACTATTAGCCTAATAAGACCAATAGCAGATCTTCTCAACGCAAATGGGTCCTTTGAACTAGTGGGTTTTAAATTAATTGCAAAGAAACCTGACAGAGTATCCAATTTATCGCTTATAGCTAATGTAACAGAATAAGGTTTTTTTGGAGTTTTTGTTTCTGGACCTGTAGGTAAATAATGTTCCCTTATAGCCAAGCATATATCGTTATCAAAACCTTGTGATTTTGCAAAATGACCTCCCATTACACCTTGAAGTTCCGGGAACTCATTTACTAAATCTGATGTCAAATCTACTTTACAAATTGAACTGGCTATCTCGACTTTTTCTTTGCTTATTAGTAATTCGTCAGAAATTAAGGCACCTAATTTTCTAAGTCTTTGAATTTTTTCAAAGTAAGATCCTAATCCCTCAAAATAACTTAGTTTTTTTAAATTTGATATGCCCTTAACTAAATTTTGAGTTTTATTTTTATCCCAAAAAAATTTCGCATCATTTAAACGGGCCTCGACTACATTTTCATTACCTATTTTTATTAAGCCTTTGCTGTCTTTATTATCTGCAACTAGAAAAAAATTATTTGTTAAATTATCTCTGCTGTCAAATGTCGGAAAATACTTTTGATGAACCTGCATTGTGGTCACTAAGATATCATCTGGGATTTCAAGAAATCTTTTATTAAATCTACATTTAATTATATTTGGTTTTTCAACTATGTTGCTTACTTCATTTAAAAGAGTAGAGTTGAAATGAATATTTAAGTTTTCTTTTTTTGCTATTCTATTCAATTGATCTACAATAAATTGCTCTCTTTTTTTATTATCTAAAATGATATTTTGTGACTTAAAAAAAGCTAGGTAATCCTTAAATCTGACAAACTTCTTTGTTTTTTGCTCAAAATCTTTATCGATGAAAGTGAGATTTGATGAAACTAAGTGATGGTATTCAAATTCCAAAGTCTTATTATCAAAACAACAAAGTATAGATTTAAGTGGCCTTCCCCAATATAGTTCATGGTCAGCCCAGCGCATAGATTTCTTCCAAGATATCTTATCTAAAATTTTTGGTAAATTTTTTTGCAAAATGAACTTTGTTTCAATACTTTCAGAGGGTTTTTTGAAGAAATAAAATTCTCCTTTATCAGTTTTTTTTTTATAAGTTTTATCTATGGATATCTTGTATGATTTTAAAAAACCATTTAAAGCATCTTGTGGAGCATTGATATTGGGGCCCCTAATTTCATTTTCTTTTTTAGTAATCTTTTTTGATATATTTTGAAAATAAATGATTAATCTATTCGGTATTGAAAAAGCTGTAGCTTCACCACTATATTTTATGTCTTCTTTTTCTAAAAATTCTTTTAAATTTTGAAAAAAATCTTGTCTTGTCTTATTCTGTAAATTTGCAGGAATTTCTTCACTAAAAAGTTCTATAAAAAATTCTGACATTTTATTTTTTATTTTTGGTTATCTACCCAAACTTGCCCTACGCTTTTTGTCATATCTCTTATCTTTGCAATATACTCTGCTCTTTGAGCAACACTAATCGCTCCTCTTGCATCTAAAACGTTAAAAACATGACTTGCCTTTAAACATTGATCGTAAGCGGGTAATGGCAGTTTTTTTTCTAGTAATAATTTTGTTTCTAGTTCAACCATATCAAAAATTTTGAACAGATTATCTACATTTGCAAATTCAAAATTATAAGCTGAAAATTCTTTTTCTGATTGTAAAAAAACATCTCTATAAAGAATACCTTCTTTATTCCAAACTAAATCAAACACGTTTTTTTTCTGTTGGGTAAACATACAAAGTCTTTCTAGTCCATATGTAAGTTCAACTGAAATAGGTTTACAGTCCATGCCAGCCATTTTTTGAAAATAAGTAAATTGAGTTACTTCCATGCCATCACACCAAACCTCCCAGCCCAATCCAGCAGCACCTAGGGTTGGACTTTCCCAATCATCTTCTACAAATCTAATATCATGTTCACTATGTTTAATGCCAAGGTTTTCTAAGCTATTCAAATATAATTTTTTTATATTTTTGGGTGATGGTTTTATTATTACTTGGAACTGATAGTAGTGTTGTAATCTATTTGGATTTTCTCCGTATCTTCCATCAGTTGGTCTTCTAGATGGTTGAACATAAGCTGATTTCCAAGGTTTTGGTCCAAGTGATCTCAGAGTTGTGGCTGGATGAAAAGTTCCAGCCCCTACTTCTAAATCATATGGTTGTAAAATTACACACCCGTGATTTGCCCAAAATTTTTGTAGAGTAAAAATTGTATCTTGAAAAGTTTGAATCTTAGTTTTTTTTTTAGAAGCCATACCTTTGCCAAATAGATTTTTCTTCGATTACATTTGACAAACTATCAATATAATTTTCTGAGGATAATCTTTTAGCAAGCCATCCTTTGCTCTTCTCAAATTTTTTAATTACAACATCTTCACCATAAATTTCTTTTAAAATGTGGTTTGCGTCACCTATTCCATCAATTAATCCCAATTCTTTTGATTTGCTACCAGACCAAAACTCCCCAGAAAATAATTCTATTCCTAAATCCTTTTTTAGTTTTGATCCTCTGCTAGTTTCAACAACATTTATAAAATCTTTATGAAGATCCAATTGAATATTTTTAAGTCTATCTATATCCTCTTTTTTTTCGTCCATAAATGGATCTAAAGTGCTTTTATTCTTTCCAGCTGTATAAACTCTTCTTTGTATCCCAATTTTTTGAATTAAATCTTTAAATCCGAATGATGAATAAATAACTCCTATAGATCCAATTATAGAACTTGAATTAGCATAAATTTCATCACCAGCACAGGCTATAAGATATCCACCTGATGCAGCAACATCCTCAGCAAAAACAATAACTTTCTTTTTTTCTTTTTTAGCAAGTCTTCTAATGAAACTATAAATTAAATGGGACTGTACTGGTGACCCCCCAGGTGAATTAATAGATATAGCTACTGCAGGTGACTTTTTTATTGCAAAGGCTTTTTTAATAATTTCTTCTTGACCATTAAAATCAATTCCTTGTTTAAATTTTCCTACGCTTCCTATGACTCCAGTTAATCTTATATGAGGAATAATTTTTTTTTTTTTGAAAAAAGAGAACATTGTTAATGCTTATAAAATTTTTTTAATAATATAAAGTCTACTTATAGTTGAAGTTTAGGGTGCGTCAATTGATAAGTATGATTAATGCGCAATTATATTAACTTAAGTTCATGGGTTCTGTAATACAACTTAAAACAAAAATTAATAATGCTTATTGGGATCTAAGAAATTCTGTAGAGCATAAATTAGAGCTTGTTGAAGATAAGATCAAAAATAAGTTAAAAAGTGACGTCTCTTTGGTAGAAAAGATGACAACTTACAACTTAAGCACAGGTGGAAAAAGACTTAGGGCTTTAATAACTTTAGGATCTGCAAAATTGTGTGGTTATACAAAAGGTGGGAGAGACGTAAATCTTGCTGCATGTGTCGAGTTAATTCATGCTGCTACGTTAATGCACGATGATGTACTTGATAATGGAGAAATTAGGAGAGGAAAAAAAACTCCTAGATCAATTTGGGGAAACAACGCCTCAATTCTGGTCGGGGATTATCTTTTAAGTAGATGTTTTGAAATGATGGTGGAAGATGGTAATATTGAAGTTTTAAAATTATTATCATCAACTTCAGCACAAATTGCACAAGGTGAAGTACTACAATTACAACATAAGTCTGAGTTAGATATTATAGAAGAAACATATTTAAAAATAATAACATCTAAAACAGCTTCCTTATTTTCAGCTTCTAGCAGAGTTGGTGCAATACTTGGTAAGCAAGAGGAGAAGATTAAGGATGCCTTAGACTCATATGGCAAAAATCTAGGTATAACATTTCAAATTGCTGATGATAGTTTAGACTACAACTCTCAAATACAAAAATTTGGGAAAAAAATTGGAAATGACTTCTTTGAGGGCAAAATTACACTTCCTGTAATCATATTAAACCAAAAATGTAATTCAGATGAAAAAATAAAATTAAAAAAATTGTTTACAAAAGAATATCGTAATGAAAATGAATTTAAGTTTGTGTTAAACCTGATAACAAAATATAATGTGATATCAGAGTGTTACCAAAAAGCGGATTATTTTATTTCGCTAGCGTCAAATTCTTTAAATGTTATTAAAGATTGTGAAGAAAAGAATATTCTAAAAAAGTTAACATCTTTTAGTATCGAGAGATCTTTTTAAGGACTAAGTAAAAACTTATCCCATTTATTTTGCTCAAATTTGTATTTTAATCTTTCATGAATTCTATTTTCACCGTCTAACCAAAATTCTATTTCATTTGGAATTAATCTCCAACCTGACCAATGTTCAGGTCTTGGCACCTCATTTGTGTCTGGATATTTTTTTTTGTATTTTTCTATAGATGATAATAACTCATCTCTATTTTTTAAAGTTGTACTTTGTTTTGATGCCCAGGCTCCTATTCTGCTACCATATTTTCTTGAATTATAATATTCATTAGCTTCTTTATCTGAGACATTTTCTATTGATCCAAAAATTCTTATTTGTCTTAATAAACTTTTCCAATGAAAGCACATTGAGGCTTTAGGGTTAGCAAACAAAGCTTTACTTTTTGGACTGTTTAAATTTGTATAAAACACAAAACCTTTCTCGCTGAAGCCTTTCAATAAAACCATTCGTACATTAGGATTTCCCTCTTTATCAGAAGTTGCCAATGCTAAGGCATTTGGGTCATTTGGCTCTTTTTCTTTGGCCAAATCAAACCATTCTTCAAATAATTTGAAAGGATTATCCTCATCCTTAAAGCAAATATCTAGTCCAAGAGAGTTTTTTTGATTCATAATTTAAACAAAATAATTTATATAATACAATAATGTCATTTAATACTTTTGGAAAGTTTTTTCGTTTTACTACATGGGGAGAGTCACATGGGCCAGCTATAGGATGTGTTGTTGATGGTTGTCCGCCCAATGTAGCTTTAAAGCAAGAAGATATTCAAAAAGAACTAAATAAAAGAAAACCAGGGCAATCAAAGTTTACTACGCAAAGAAAAGAAGATGATAAAGTTGAGATATTGTCAGGAGTTTTTGAGGGAAAAACAACAGGGACCCCTATATCACTAATTATTCATAACAAGGATATGAGGTCAAGAGACTACGAAACCATAAAAAATAAATTTAGACCTGGTCACGCAGATTTTACATATTTTAAAAAATATGGGATTAGAGATTACCGAGGAGGTGGTAGACAGTCAGCACGAGAAACTGCCTCTAGAGTAGCCGCTGGAGCAATAGCAAAAAAAGTTTTAGAAAAAAAAATAGGGAAAAAATATAAAGTCGTAGGAGCGGTTACCCAACTTGGAATATTAGGTTGTGATGTAACTAGATGGAATGATAAAGAAATAGGCAAAAATCCATTTTTTTGTCCAGATAAAAAAATTATAAAGTTATGGGAAAAATATTTGTTGGCTATCAGAAAATCAGGTTCATCATGTGGCGCAATTATAGAAGTCAGAGCAAGGGGTGTGCCAGTTGGCCTAGGAGCACCTATCTATGCAAAGCTTGATATGGATTTAGCATCAGCAATGATGAGTATTAATGCAGTTAAAGGAGTAAATATAGGATCTGGTATGAATTCAGCTCAATTAACTGGTGAAGAAAATTCTGATGAGATTATTTCAAAAGGAAAAAATATCAAATTTAAATCAAATAAAGCTGGAGGTATACTTGGAGGTATATCTAGTGGACAAGAAATAATAGTGTCTTTTGCTGTAAAACCAACTTCATCGATTCTATCCTCTAGAAAAACTATTGATAAATTCGGAAAAAATACTTCTATATCAGTCAAAGGGCGTCACGACCCATGTGTTGGAATAAGAGCAGTCCCTATTGGTGAAGCAATGATGCATTGCGTATTACTCGATCATTATTTAATGAATAAAGCTCAGTGCGGTAACTAATTCTGCTTTTGAGCTAGAATTTTAGAGTCAATTATTTCGTAAATTTTGTTTTCTATTGCCTGGCTATCTAAACCAGCCTCTTCATACATTTTTTTTGGATCATTATGCTCTAAAAATCTATCAGGCAAAATCATAGATCTGAATTTTATTTTTTCTAATAAAGATTTATCGGATAAAAACTTACTCAAGTGAGAGCCAAATCCACCTATTGAGCCCTCCTCAATTGAAATTAATATTTCGTGATTTCTAGCAACTTGCCACATTAAATTTTCATCAAGTGGCTTACAAAATCTTGCATCTACAATAGTTATGCTTAAGCCTTTTTTCTCCAAATTTTGTGCTGCAATTTTGCACTCATTTAATCGTGCTCCAAAATTAATTAAAGCTATTTTTTTTCCCTCTTGAATTATTCTGCCTTTTCCAATTTCAATTTTTTCACTTATATCTGGAAGCATAATTCCAAACCCATTACCTCTTGGGTATCTAAAGGCACTTGGTCTGTCATTTATATCAACCGAGGTATTAATCATCTTAACTAACTCTGACTCATCACTAGCTGCCATCACAACAAAATTTGGCAATGTAGATAAAAATGTAATATCAAATGAACCTGCGTGCGTTGGGCCGTCAGCTCCAACTAATCCAGCTCTATCAATTGCAAATCTAACTGGTAAGCTTTGAATTGCAATATCATGCACAACTTGATCATAAGCCCTTTGTAAAAAAGTAGAATATATAGCAGCATAAGGTTTGTATCCCTCGGTTGCTAATCCCCCAGAAAATGTGACCGCGTGCTGTTCAGCTATTCCAACATCGTACATTCTATCGGGAAATTTTTTTCCAAATAAATCCATCCCAGTACCAGATGGCATAGCTGCGGTAACTCCAATTATTTTACTATCTCTCTCTGCATGTTTAATTAATGTTTCAGCAAAAACTTTAGTATAAGATGGTACAGTTGCTTTTGACTTTTGCTGAACTCCTGTTTTGACATTAAATTTTGAAACTCCGTGAAACTTATCATTTGACTTCTCAGCAAATTGATAGCCTTTCCCTTTTTCAGTTTTGATATGTATCATTATAGGTCCATTAAAATTACTGTTTTTTGCGTTTTTTAAAACTGAAACAAGTGTTTCTATATCATGACCATCTATTGGACCTACATAATAAAATCCTAATGAATTAAATAAGGTGCCTCCCGTGACAGCACTTCTAAAAAAATCTTCAGCTTGTCCAGCTTTTTTACTAAATCTTTTAGAAAACGATGAAATAATTAATTTTACAGTTTCCCTAAAACTAAAATACATCTTGCCTGTAAATAATTTTGCTAGATATGTTCTCATTGCTCCAACAGGCTTTGCAATTGACATATCATTGTCATTTAAAATAACTATCATTTTTGTTTTTGAAGTTCCGGCATTATTCATTGCCTCATAAGCCATGCCGGCACTAATTGCTCCATCTCCAATTACTGCAACTACGTTATCATTTTTTTTTGATAGTTTATTAGCTGTTGCTATACCAAGTGCTGCAGAAATTGATGTGGAGCTATGAGCTGCACCAAAAGGATCATATTCGCTCTCTGATCTTTTTGTGAAACCGGACAAGCCGTTTCCTTGTCTTAAAGTTCTAATTTTTTCTTTACGACCAGTCAGAATCTTATGTGGGTAGGACTGGTGTCCCACATCCCAAATCAATTTATCATTTGGAGTATCAAAAACATAATGTAAAGCAACGCTGAGTTCAACCACACCTAATCCAGCTCCTAAGTGACCTCCCGTAACTGAAACAGCATCAATTAATTCTTCTCTTACTTCGTTAGAAAGTATTTTAAGTTCACTTAATTTTAATTTTCTAATATCAGATGGAAATTTTACTTTATCTAAAAACTTATATTTTTTCATTTTTCCCTATTAATAATAAATTCAATAGTATCTTTTAAATCATTGCTTTTCTTTAAGTTTTTTAAAACTTTAAATATTTTATCTTTTTTTAAATTACAGTACTTAACAGTATTTTTGTATCCGAGTAAACTTATTAAAGTTGCCTTACCTTTTTTCTTATCTTTATGAATTTTTTTGCCTAATTTTTTTGTATTTCCTTTGAAATCTAATAAATCATCAATTATTTGAAATAATAAACCTATCTCTAGACCTAAATTAGAAAATTTTTTGAATATACCTTTCTTATTACTCAAAATCACTGGAGCTAAAGTTGAGAACATAAACAGCTTACCAGTTTTGTTTAATTGCATTTCTAATATTTTTCTTTTTCCTATTCTCTGTCTTTCAAAACTCAAATCAAGGAACTGCCCGCCCGCTATTCCGGTATGACCTGAGCTAGCCGCAAGAATATGAACAAGTTGATTTTTCTTTTTATCTTGTATAGGAAATTTTTTTTCACTAATTATTTCAAAAGCCATTGTTAAAAGTGAATTACCTGCCAAAACAGCTGTCGATTCTCCATATTTTTTATGAACAGTTAACTTTCCTCTTCTTATATCATCATCATCCATACATGGTAAATCATCATGAATTAATGAATATGCGTGAATACACTCTATGGCAGCTCCGATTCTAATTAAATGTCTGTAAGGAACCGATAAAATCTTACCTATATCAACTAAAATTTTTACCCTTATTTTTTTCCCTCCAGGGAACAATCCATATTTGATTGGATCTATTAATTTTGTTTGTTTTTGACTTCTGATGTAATTTTTTAAAAATGTATTAGTGTCTCTTGCAACTTTATTTAGTTTTTTTTGCATTTTTTTTTATAATTTCATCAATTTTTGATTTTGAATTATTGCTAATATCTTTTGAAAGAGATTGAAATTTTTTTTCTATTAAATTATTAACTTTAATTAATTTTTGGTAGTCATCAGCAGAATTTTCCAAATTTTGAGATGATTCGATTTTTGTTAATAAACTATTGAGAATTTCTCTCAATTCATCTAGTGACTTTGCTTTAATATCATCTGGTAAATTTTTATCTTTCATATATTAGTTTTATTATTACATGAATAATAATCTTTCAAATATTAAAAAAGGTAAATATTTCCTCGATAAACACAATTGTATAGGTATGCCAACAGAAACTGTTTATGGACTAGCTGCTAACGCTTACTCTAGTAAGGCTATATCAAAAATATTCAAATTAAAAAAAAGGCCAAAAAGCAATCCCTTAATAGTTCATTATAGCAGTCTTGAAATGTTAAAAAGAGATTGCATTTTAAATAAGAATTTTACCAATCTTTATAATAAATTTTGCCCAGGTCCACTAACGTTTATTTTAAAATTAAAAAAGGATAGTAAAATTTCAAAATTTGTAACAAATAAAAAAAGAACACTCGCTGTAAGATTTCCTTCACATCCTAAAGCAAAAGGTCTTTTGAAAATATTAAATTATCCATTGGCTGCTCCTAGCGCAAACATTTCATCGAGAGTAAGTCCGGTAACAAAAAACCATGTGAAAGAAGAATTTGGTAAAAAAATAAAATATATTATTGAAGGAGGTCTTTCTAAGATTGGGTTAGAGTCTACAATTATAAATTTGACAGGTAAGCCTGAAATTCTTCGTATTGGCAGTATAGATATTAATAAATTAAGCAAAGCATTAAAAAAAAAGTTACTTTTCAAAAAAAAAACTTATATGAAAGTACCGGGTCAAAATAGATTACATTATTCTCCAGGTATACCATTAAGAATGAACTCTAAAGAAGCATGTCAAGATGAGGCATTTATACTAGTGAAAAAAAGAAGTAACAGTAATAAGAATTTTTTTTATCTTAGTAAAAACAAAAATTTAAAAGAGGCAGCAAGAAATCTGTATTCAGTTTTAAGAATGATTAAAAAAAAAGGGTATAAAAAAATCGCTGTTGAAAAAATAGAAAATAAGGGAATCGGGTTGGCAATAAATGACAGACTGCAAAAGGCTTCAACAAAAAAATAAATGAATACTTTGGTAAATGTAAATAATCTATCTAAAAACTTTTCAAGTTTTGAAGCAGTAAAAGAAATTAATTTTAGTATAAACGAAAGTGAAATCCTCGGTTTACTAGGTCCAAATGGGTGTGGCAAAACAACAACAATTGGAATGATGCTAGGTTTATTAAAACCAACAAGTGGTGAGGTAATAATAAATGGTCTTAATGTTGAAAAGAATAGAATAAATCTTCTAAAAAAAATGAATTTTATTTCTCCTTATATTGAGTTACCAAAAAAACTTACTGTCAAAGAAAATCTAATGGTTTATGGTAAATTATATTCTGTCAATAATATAAATAATCGTATTGATTATCTTACTGAAACATTAAGGTTGAGTGAATTCATAAATAAAAAAACTGGTGAACTTTCTTCAGGCCAAAAAAATAGAGTCAGTCTTGCAAAAGCAGTAGTTAATGATCCAGACATTTTATTATTAGATGAGCCAACAGCTTCATTAGATCCAGAAACAGGGGATTTTGTTAGAACTTTCATAGAAAAAATTTCATCAGAAAAAAAAATGTCAATCTTGCTTGCTTCCCATAATATGAATGAAGTAAAAAGGCTTTGCAAAAGTATTTTAATGATGAAAGACGGAAAAATTATAGATAGAGGCACGCCGTCAGAAATTATTAATAAACACGGTAAAAAAAACTTAGAAGAAGTTTTTTTAAAACTTAATAGAACTAAAAATGAGTTATAATAGAATTTTAGGACTTTTCTTAAGACACTTTTTTTTAATAAAAGGTTCTCTACCAAGAATTTTAGACTTAATTTATTGGCCTACAATTCAAATAATCCTTTGGGGGTTTATTTCAAAGTTTTTTACGGTGTATAGTGATTATTACAATAATACTGTTGGGGTCATACTAAGTTGCGCAATTCTTTACGATTTTTTATTTAGATCAAGCATAAGTTTCAATATGTTATTTTTAGAGGAGATTTGGAGTAGAAATTTTACAAATTTATTTATTGCTCCTCTTCGTATAAGTGAAATAATTATATCATTAGTTTTGACTGCTCTTTTAAGAACTTTGATAGGTTTGGTACCAGCAATATTAATTACCTCGCCATTATTTGGTATATCAATTTTAGATCTTGGTGCGCCTCTTTTTTTATTATTTTTTAGTTTATATGCATTTGGGATTACATTAGGCTTATTTGTTTCATCAGGTCTACTAAGATATGGGCCAGCGTTTGAAAACATCGCATGGTCATCACTTTTTTTATTAGCACCTTTAGGATGTATTTATTATCCAATTGAAATATTGCCCGAGTTTTTTCAAACTGTAGCAAAGTTATTACCTTTGGTTTATATTTTTGAGGAAGCAAGATCAATTTTAGTAAACAATACTGTGGACTATTCAAGTATTATGTCTGCAATATATTTAAACATTTTTTATCTATTTTTAGGAATTTCCTTATTTTACTATTCTTTTAATAAGGCACGTGATAAAGGGACATTAATAAATATAGGTGAATAATTTTTGGCGCGCTCGCAAGGAGTCGAACCCTGAACCTCCAGAGCCGAAATCTGGCGCTCTATCCAGTTGAGCTACGAGCGCATAAAGTATTAATATAGTAATTTATGAAAAAAATCATTAATTTATTAGTAGGGGCACAGGATAATATTTTAAGGGTAGACCAATTTATAAATAAATATGAAAAAGATTTAAGTAGATCTAAAATCAAGAATTTAATACTTAAAAAAAATTTAAGTATAAACAATCAACTTAATGATGATCCCTCTAAAAAAATCAAAATAAATGACAAAATTAGCCTAATAATTCCTGAACCTGAAGAAGTAAACCTTAAACCATTTGAATATAAAATTGAGATAATTTATGAGGACAACGATTTGATTGTGTTAAATAAAAAAGCGGACATTTCAATGCATCCAGGCGCAGGAAATAAAGACAGAACACTTGTTAATGCATTAATTAATTATAAAAAAAAATTGTCAAATATTAACGGTGAGCTAAGACCAGGTATCGTTCATAGAATTGACAAACATACTTCGGGATTAGTGGTAATTGCAAAAAACAATTTTACACATGAAAATTTGTCAAATCAATTCAGTGAACACTCAATAGAAAGAAAATATCAAACTTTAGTTTGGGGAAAACTTAGACCCAGTAATGGTAAAATAGAAACTTTAATAACAAGGAGCTCCAAAAACAGACAATTAATGTCTGTTAGTTTATCGAAAGGAAAAAATTCAATTACGAATTATAAAACGCTTGAAATATTCGAAAAAGAAACAGTTCCCACTTTTAGTTTAATTGAGTGTAAATTAGAAACTGGAAGAACCCATCAGATAAGAGTTCATATGAGTTATAAAGGTAATAACATAGTTGGTGATCAAAAATATAAAAAAAAATTTAAAAAAATAAAAAATATAAATAAAGACTTAGAAAAAAAAATCATTAATTTAGACAGGCAATTTTTACACGCTGTCAGCTTAGGTTTCACTCATCCGACTAAAAATAAAAGAATGAATTTTAAATCTAAATTACCAAATGATCTTGAAAATATTCTAAAAAGCCTAAGAAATGCTTAAAATTTTATACATTGTAAATTTAAAAAAATTAATTAAATAAGTCTTACAAATGAGTAGTTCAACATTCAAATATCCAGCTTTAACTAACGAGGGTGGTTTATCGCTATATTTAGAGCAAATCAAAAAATTTCCTATGCTTGATGCAGAAGAAGAGTACATGTTGGCAAAAAATTGGAAAAATACTGGTAATGTCAAATCTGCAGAAAAATTAGTTACTAGTCACTTGCGATTAGTTGCTAAAATTGCAATGGGCTATAAGGGATATGGATTACCCTTAAATGAAATAATATCAGAAGGCAACGTGGGTCTAATGCAAGCTGTCAAGAAATTTGAACCTGAAAAAGGTTTTAGACTTGCAACTTATGCTATGTGGTGGATAAAGGCTGCTATACAAGAATATATTTTGAGATCTTGGAGTTTAGTTAAAATAGGTACTACCACAGCTCAAAAAAAATTATTTTTTAATTTAAAAAAATTAAAAAATCAAATTGCTCCTAAAAATGAAGGAGATTTGAAAGATGAAGATGTTAAAAAAATTGCATCGACTTTAGATGTAAGTGAAGATGAAGTTGTTTCAATGAATAGACGATTGTCAGGTAAAGAACAATCATTGAATGCACCAATTGGCGAAGATGGGGATGAATGGCAAGATTGGGTAGTCGATAAAACAATGGACCATGATCTAAAAATTGCACATCAAGAAGAAATGGAGCAAAGAAAGGATCTATTAAAAGACTCAATAAAAATTCTTAACGAAAGAGAGAAAGAAATTTTGTATTCAAGACGTTTGACTGATAGCCCAAAAACTTTAGATGACTTGAGTAAAAAATTTAAAATCAGTAGAGAAAGAATAAGACAAATTGAGAATAAAGCATTTGAAAAACTTCAAAAACATATGCTTAACTCAGCTAACTCTAAAAATTTATTGCCTGCTAATTAATTTTTAAAAGGATCTACAATTAAAATAGTATCATTTCTTTCGGGGCTAGTTGAGATACTTGATACTCTAGTTTCTATAAATTGCTCTAACTCACGAATATATTTTTTTGCATTTTCAGGTAAGTCTTTAAAATTTTTTATTCCTTTTGTAGAAGTTTTCCAGCCTTCAAAAGTTTTATAAATCGGCTTTACTTTTAATTGATCGTCAACTGCTGCTGGTAAATAATCAATCTTATTTCCATCTAATTCATATGCAACACACATTTTTACATGATCTAAATCATCTAAAACATCAAGCTTAGTTAGAGCTATTCCATTAATACCTGAAATTTTAATTGTTTGTCTAACTAAAACCCCATCAAACCAACCACAACGTCTTTTTCTGCTAGTTACCGTTCCAAACTCTTTACCTTTAGTACCAAGCTCTTCACCAATTTCATCTTTTAACTCTGTAGGAAAAGGTCCTTCACCAACTCGAGTTGTGTAGGCTTTTGTTATACCTAAAACATAATTTATGGAATTTGGCCCACAACCTGAACCAGTAGCAGCAGAAGATGCTACAGTATTGGAGGAAGTTACAAATGGATAGGTACCATGATCAACATCTAAAAGAACGCCTTGTGCACCTTCAAACAAAATTTTTTTGTTTTGAGATTTAAATTCATCTATTTTTTTCCATACTGGTTTTGAATATTTTAAAATTTCAGGAGCAATTTTTAGTAAATCCTTTTTTAACTTGTCTTTTTTGTAGACCTTTTTTCCCAGTCCTTTTCTTATAGCGTTATGATGTAGCAATACAGTTTCGAGCCTATTGTCTAAATTTTCCTGAGATAATAAATCCATTACTCTTATAGATCTTCTGCCAACTTTGTCTTCATATGCCGGTCCAATGCCTCTTCTGGTAGTTCCAATTTTAGCATTTCCTGCAGCGTCTTCTCTAATTTCATCCATTTCTTTGTGAAACGGCAATATTAAATTTGCAGACTCGGATATTATTAAATTTTCTGGACTAACTTTAACACCCTTAGATTTAATCTCATCAATTTCATCTAATAAAGCCCAAGGATCAACCACCACGCCATTTCCAATTATTGAAATTTTGTCTTTTCTTACTATACCTGATGGGAGAAGTCTTAACTTGTATGTAATACCATCTATCACTAGTGTATGCCCAGCGTTATGGCCTCCTTGAAATCTAATTACAATGTCAGCCTCACTAGACAACCAATCTACGATTTTTCCTTTTCCTTCATCACCCCATTGAGATCCAACTACTGCAACATTTTTCATTTAATTTTTTTTATTTCTATATTATTTATGTGATTAATTGGTCCATGGCCTTTACCATAATTTGGTCCTAACATTATAGCACGGTTAACATAATTTATTCCTAGCTCACAAGATTTCTTTAGAGTTTTTCCACATGAATAAAATGTAGCAATTGCACTTGAAAGAGTACAACCAGTTCCGTGAGTATTTTTTGTTATTATTTTTTTGCTATTGAATATCTCTACTTTATCATTGGTTAAAAGCACGTCGTGAATTTTCTTTGTGCTGAGATGACCACCTTTTATTAAAACATTTTTCACACCTAAAATATTTATTTTTTTTGCGGCATAGACCATGTCTTCAATTGTTTTTATAGAAATACCTGAGAGAACTTCTGCCTCAGGAACATTGGGAGTAACTAATGTAACTTTTTTTAATAAATTATTTTTCAATAATTTGATTGATTTTTTATTAACTAATCTTTGACCTCCTTTTGCTACCATCACAGGATCAAGTATAATTTTTTTAATATTTAATTTATTTAATGATTTTAGAACTGTTTTAATCACACTTTCAGAATGCAACATCCCTATTTTAATCGCATCTGGTTTTATATCTCTTGAGGTAAATTCAATTTGCTTTGAAATAACATTTATTGGGATTGGAATTATAGAATTTATTCCAACAGTATTTTGAGACGTAACAGCTGTAATTGCTGTCATTGCATAAGAGCCGAGCGCTGTAATAGTTTTAATATCTGCTTGAATACCTGCTCCACCAGACGAGTCTGATCCTGCAATTACTAGTACTTTAGATTTTATTTTCAAATTAATTCAAAGATCTTTTAACAATATTTATACAATTTGATAATAATTTTTTATTATCTGTTTCAACCATTATTCTAATCTTAGGTTCTGTACCAGATTTTCTTACCAAAATTCTTCCTTGCTTTTTAATTACTTTAGAGGCTTCTTTGATAGCATTTTTACACTTAAGAGTATCTATGATTGATTTATCCTTAACAGTAACATTTTCCAATAGTTGATTAGTTGGTTTAAATACGTTAAAAATTTCACTAGCCTTTTTGCCTTTTCTCATCGCAAATAATACTTCCAAAGCAACCAACAAGCCATCTCCTGTGGTTGCAAATTTTCCTAAAATAATATGTCCTGATTGCTCACCTCCCAAATTAAATTTATTTTTGTGCATTTTCTCTTTTACATATCTGTCACCAACTTTTGCCCTTAAGAATTTTATTTTTTTATTTTTGAAATATTTTTGTAGTCCATAATTTGACATTAAGGTTCCGACTACACCACCTTTTAATATTTTTTTTCTCTTCCATCTTGTAGCTAACATTCCAATAATTTGGTCTCCATCTATTATTTTGCCTCTTTCATCTGCTAATATAACTCTGTCTGCATCACCATCTAAAGCTATACCAATGTGTGCTTTATTTTTTCTTACGAAAGATTGTATTTTTTGTGGAAAAGTCGATCCACAATTTGAGTTTATATTAAATCCGTTAGGTGAAGTTCCAGTCTCATAAATTTTTGCACCCAGTGATTTTAAAAGATTTGGGGCTGATTTATATCCAGCACCATTTGCACAATCTATTGCAATTCTCATTTTTTTTAGATTAAAATTACTAGGGAAATTTTTTTTTAAAATTTTAATATAGTCATCATTCGCATTTTCTAACCTTTTAACTCTACCCAATTTTTTTGGGTTAGATAAATTTTTAATTATTTTAGAGTCTATAAGTTTTTCAATTCTCATTTCAATTTTATCTGATAATTTTAATCCATCTGGACCAAAAAGTTTTAAACCATTGTCGTAATAGGGATTGTGAGATGCAGTTATCATAATTCCCATATTTGCTCTCATTTTTTTTGTTAACATTGCAAGTCCGTTTGTTGGTAAAGGTCCTAATAAAAATACGTGCATTCCAGCTGATGCAAGGCCTGAGACAAGTGCGGGCTCTAATGTATAACCTGATAATCTTGTATCTTTTGCAATAATTGCCACTTGTTTAGATTTTCTTAGATTTTTAAAATAGGTTCCAGCTGCTAAACCAAATTTAAAAAACATTTCGCCATTGATATTTCCTTGATTAACTTTTCCTCGAATTCCGTCAGTACCAAAATATTTTTTTGACATTTTATTTGTTAATAGATTTAAAGACCTTTAATCCTTGAGAAATTTCATTAAAGTCATGAACTCTCATTATTTGAACCCCATTCATCATAGCATGAATGGATGATGCTAATGTGCCTCCAAGTCTAATATTGCTATCATTCTTACCAGAAATATATTTTATAAATCTTTTTCTAGAAGAGCCTAACATTACAGGAAAACCTAAAGAGTGGAAGATAGAAATATTGTTCATTATGGTAATATTATGTTTCAAGTTTTTTCCAAAACCTATTCCTGGATCTAAAATAATATTGTTATGCTTTATTCCAGCTTTTCTCAAAAGTTCAATTTTTTTTTCAAAAAAATCATATATTTCGAAAAGAACATTCTTGTAAGAAGGTTTTCTTTGCATCGTCCTTGGTTCTCCTTTTGAATGATTAATGATCAAAGGAAGTTTTGTTTTTTTAAGGAAATCAATAGTTTTATTATCGTATGAAAAGCCAGAAACATCATTAACAATATTAAGTTTATATCTTAAAGCTTTATGCATAACAAAAGTTTTTCTAGTATCTAAAGATAAAAAAAATTTATAATTTCTAATTTTTTTGAGTAAATTCTTTATTCTTTTCCATTCAACATTTTTATCTATATCTTTAGATCCCGGTCGGGTTGACTCTCCTCCTACATCAACAATTTTACAACCAGCTTTTAATAGTGATTTCAATCTTTTTAATGCTAAACCAATTTGATTATATTGTCCTCCATCTGAAAAACTATCAGGTGTGAGATTTAATATTCCAATCAATAATGGTTCTTTTAAATTAATCTTACAAAATGATTTCTTTTTTGTGATTTTCTTTAAGTCTTTTTTTATTTTTTTTTTTAGACCAAAACTTAACGAATTGATAATATTAATGTTTATTTTTCTTTTTTTTTTTTTGGATAAAATTTCAATCGTATCAAAAGATAACTCGTTATTACCATGCAATGGAAGTGCCTTTTTTTTCTTAAGCATTTCTAATGATGATTTACCGTAATAAAAATTACACGCTCTAGTGTAATATTTTGACATTGATTTTAGTGAACTATTTTAGGTTTTAAACCAATAGATCCTAATGCTGAACCCGAGTTGTCTTCCTCAACTTTTAAGTCTTCTTTATTAGGCGGATAGACATTTTTATTAATTAAATCCTCTATTTCAGAGCCTGTTAAAGTTTCATACACTAGAAGTGCTTTTGCCAACTTATGCAAATCCTCAATCTTTTCTTTAAGAATTTTTTTAGCTCTTTCATATCCCATATCTACAAATCTTTTGATTTCAGCATCTACTTTTCTCGCTGTTTCTTCAGACATATTTTGTTGTCTGGCAACTGATCTACCAAGAAAAACTTCTTCCTCATTTTCACCGTAAAGAATAGGTCCTAATTCTTTGCTTAATCCAGCTCTCATAACCATTGCTCTAGCTCTTTTTGTAGCTTGCTCAATATCGCTGGAAGCACCAGTTGTAACCTTATCATCTCCAAAAATAATTTCTTCAGCTACTCTTCCTCCCATAGCAATTGCCATTTGAGCGTGTAGTTGTTCTCTTGTTTGAGATACCTCGTCTCTTTCTGGTAATTGCATTACCATTCCAAGTGCTCTTCCTCGCGGTATAATTGTTGCTTTGTGAATAGGATAAGCTGCTTTTTCATTAAGAGTAACGATAGCATGGCCTGCTTCATGATAAGCAGTTAATTTTTTCTCTTCTTCGGTCATCACCATTGATCTTCTCTCTGCACCCATCATTACTTTATCTTTGGCCTCTTCAAATTCTTGTGATGTTACAATTCTTTTATTTTTTCTTGCCGCTAAGAGAGCAGATTCATTTACAAGATTTGCTAAATCTGCACCAGAAAAACCTGGGGTTCCTCTAGCAACAGTTCTTAAATTTACATCTGGAGACATAGATATTTTTTTTGCATGTACTTTTAGAATTTTTTCTCTTCCAATTATATCTGGATTAGAAACAACAACTTGTCTATCAAATCTTCCTGGTCTTAATAAAGCTGGATCCAGCACGTCTGGTCTATTAGTTGCTGCAATAATTATAACACCTTCATTTGTATCAAATCCGTCCATCTCTACAAGCAATTGGTTAAGGGTTTGCTCTCTTTCATCATTACCTCCGCCTAAACCAGCCCCTCTGCTTCTGCCTACAGCATCGATCTCATCAATAAAAATAATACATGGAGAATGTTTTTTACCCTGTTCAAACATATCTCTTACTCTTGACGCTCCTACTCCAACGAACATCTCAACAAAATCCGATCCAGATATAGTGAAGAATGGAACTCCAGCTTCTCCAGCTATAGCTCTCGCTAATAAAGTTTTACCGGTTCCTGGGGGGCCAACTAAAAGACAGCCACGAGGTATCTTGCCACCTAATCTACTAAATTTTTTTGGGTCTCTTAAAAACTCAACAACTTCCTCAACTTCTTCTTTTGCTTCTTCAACACCCGCTACATCATTAAAAGTAACTTTTCCTTTAACTTCGTTCATCATCTTTGCTTTAGATCTTCCAAAACCCATAGCTCCGCCTTTGCCGCCTTGCATTTGTCTCATGAAGAAAATCCAAACTGCAATTAAAAGCAGCATTGGAAACCATGATAAAAGAACTCCAAGCAGTGATGGCATTTTTTCGTCTGTCGGTACCGCTGAAATACTTACTCCGCTCTCTGATAACTTTTCCACTAAATTTGGATAGTTTGCAGAGTAAGTAGTAAAAGTTTTACCATTTGCCATTACGCCTTTTATGTTATTTCCCTGTATCTGAACCTCTACAACTCTACCGTTATCAACTTCCTTTAAAAATTCTGAAAAAATAATTTTTTCATTATTCGTTGATTTGATATTTTGTGGGTTTTTAAACATATTATATAGACCAATAGTCAGAACGACTATAATTGCCCACATTGCTAGATTTTTAAAATTCATATAAAGCCCTAAATTAAGAATTATTCTATATTAAACAAGTGCTAAATTGTAACATAATTTAGTTTATTTTATGTTTTCAGGGTAAATAAGTGTTGTATTATTAACTCTTTCTATAATACAGCCGCCTAAAGTAGTTTTTTTAAAAGAATTATCTCTTATTTCGGAGATTTTTTTTATCAAGGATTTGCCTCTAGGATAATAGTACTTGCTGTTTGTTTTTGAAATTAGATTTGAAAGTGATCTTAGGACAATTTCATCGGGTTGGTTAAAAAATTTTTGATTTATGACTACTGTATCTTTAAGATTTTTACTAAAATAATTAGTGTTTTTAGAAATATTTTGATCTGAATAATATTTCAATGTTTCGTTAGCAGAGTGTAAATTGCAATAAGTTAGGTCAAATTTTTTTTTATCAAAACCCTCTTTTTGTAGACTCCTCAATAAATTTCTTACTCTTATTCTTAAAAACTGATCACTAGAATTAGAAGGGTCATCAATATAATAATCAAAAACTTTGTTTGTAACTTTTAGTAATGTTTTTTTTGTTATATTTAGGAAAGGCCTGTAGCCTTTTAAACTTTTATTTATAAAAGTATCTTGTGATGAAAATGATGTTAATCCTCTAATTCCAGAGCCTCTCAACATTCTAATAAAAAAATTTTCGTATAAATCATCCCGATGATGACCTAATAGCAATGCATTAATCCTCTTTTTTTTGCAGAATCTTTCTAGCAAACTATATCTAGCTATTCTAGCATTTTCCTGTGTAATTCTAGTTTCTGTAATCTTTTTCCAAGATAATATTTCGCATTTAATGTTGGATTTATTCATCAAAAATTTTAAATCTCTAGCTTCTTTAGATGAGTTTTTTCTTATTTTGTGATCAATATGAACATAATAAACTTTTTTATTATTTAAAATTTGAAAACATTTTGAAAAGTATGCTAGTGCTAGACTATCTGAACCACCTGATAAAGAAACAACAAAAGTATTAATTTTTCTAAAATTTAAAAATTCTTCAAATTTTTTATAAATCTTTTTAAATTCTTTGTTATTAAGATGACTTAAAATTTTTTTATGAACTTTGTTTTTGACAGTCAAACTTTTTCTCTTCATATTTAGCTTTTTGAAGAACAGATTGTTTAGCTTTTGGATACTCTTTTTTTACTCCCTTAATCATTAAACAACCTTGATCTTTTTCTCCAATTTGAACTAATGATACTCCAAGCTTCAGTAAATTTATAGCTGCCTTTTCGCTTTTTGGATATTTTTGATAACCTTCTAAATATGCAGACGCGGCGTCAGTATACAATTGTCTTATTCTAAAAGTTTCTGCATACCAATATTGAGCATTCCCAGCTAAGTTATGTTCTGGATTATCCATCACGAATTCTCTCAAAGCTCTTTCAGCTGTTGTATAATCACCTTGTTTTAAAAGACTGGTTGCAAAGTTGTATTGATCTTTTGGATCTGTTTTTGGTAAAATTTTTTCTTCTGTTACAAAATTTTCTGTAACTACACTGCTCGTTGTTTCAATAGATTGCGTTTTTTGTACTAAATCTTGTGTTTCAGTATCTTTGTAAGTAATTGCACCTAAGTCTTGAGGTTGAGATGAGCCAGGTAAATTTTTATCAGGTTTTGAAGTAACAACATTATTAACATTACCAACTTCAAGTTCTTGAAATCTTAACTGATTATCAGCCTGCACTTTAGATAGCCTACTGGATAGTTTGTCAATTTTAAAATTAATTTCTTCAAACTTATTAGTTAATTGTTGAAACTGTTGTTCAATCTCTGATAACTTCAATAAATGTCTAGTAAGTACATCTTCGTCATTGTTACTTAAAACCGAACTATTACTAGTTATGTTTTCTAATGACTCTGAATAAACAGCTTTCTCTAAAGTTTTAACATCTTGTTTTAATTTTTCCAAAATTTCGAGAGTATCCTCTTCAGCACTTGATGGAGAAATTAAGATGCTTAAAGCTATGATAAAATATAAAAATGTTTTATTAATAAGTTTATTAAAAACCATAATCTGATTAATATTTATAATGATGGCAAAAAAAAGACCCTAGTTTTTTAAAACCAGGGTCTAAATTTTTTAACTAATTAGTTTGCTTTTACTGTTACTGATCTTCTATTTTTTGACCAAGCTAATGGATTCGATCCAGAGTCTACTGGTCTTTCTTTACCATAACTTATTACTGATATTCTGTTCCCAGATATTCCATAAGTCATTAAATAGTCCTTAGCAGCGTTAGCTCTTCTTTCACCTAAAGCAAGGTTGTATTCTCTAGTTCCTCTTTCATCTGCATGACCTTCTAATACAACATTAACTTTTGAATTTTTTCTCAACCAAGCAGCTTGTTTTCTTAAAGTTTCTCTAGAAGCAGTTGTTAAGACTGACTCATTAGTTGCAAAGAAAACTCTGTCCGGTACTCCTGAGGCTAGATATTCAACTGTATCTTTACCAGTGTAAACATCCCCCTGCATTTGATTTGATACTTTTTTCGTCGCGCAAGCAGATAAAAATATTCCTGCTAATACAACAAAAAGGATGTTTTTAAAAATTTTGTTTAGTTTCATTACTGCTCCTTAAATATAATTATGTACTTTTTCACACCTAAATAGATCTTTCAAGCTTAAAAATCAAGAATTTAATAAGTTTTAGTAAATTTTCATTATTATTCACTTAATAATGACGACCAGGATGGGTCTGAGGCATCAGTTTTAGTGTCAACTAATCTCTCATTATATCCAGTCAAATCTATAGACCATAATTTTGCCGAAAAACCTTTACCTTCAGAATCTGACTTAGTTTCCCTATAGAATATTAATACTCTACCATTAGGAGACCATGATGGTGCCTCTTGGTAATAATTTTCTGTTAGTAATCTTTCTCCACTTCCATCAACTCTCATCACACCAATATAAAATTTGCCTTTATGAAGTTTGGTAAATGCTATCAAATCTCCCCTTGGAGACCATACTGGGGTGCCATATAAACCCTTGCCAAAAGAAATTCTTTTAACTTGTGAGCCATCACTTTTCATGACATAAATTTGTTGGTAGCCACTCCTATCCGAGTTAAAGCATATATATTTACCGTCAGGTGAAAACGAGGGTGAAGTATCTATAGAGGGATGATTGGTAATTTTTTCAACAATTCTATTTTCAAGATCCATTGTATATATATCTGAGTTACCATCTTTAGCAAAACTCATAATTATTTTTTTTCCATTTGGAGAGAATCTTGGAGCAAATGTCATTCCTGGAAAATCACCAACAACTTCTTGAACTCCTGTTTCAATATCTAACAGATAAACTCTAGGTAAGTTTTTAAAATATGATAGATAAGTAACCATTTGGTTTGTTGGATTAAATCTTGGAGTTAATACCAGCTCATTACCTAAAGTTAAGTATTTTGTGTTGAATCCATCTTGATCCATAATTGCCAATTTCTTGACTCTATTAGTCTTCGGTCCTTCTTCAGAAACATAAATGATCCTAGTGTCAAAATAACCTTTTTCACCAGTTAACCTTTGATAAACTTTGTCTGTAATAATGTGGCCAACTCTCCTCCAGTTATCTGGCACTGTTGTAAAAGCTAAAGCCATCATTTCTTTTCCTGCAAGAACATCCCATAATCTAAACTCTACTCTGAGTTTTTCATTCTCATATTTAACTTCACCTGTAATAAGGGCTTGAGCTTTAATCAAAGACCAATCCTCAAATCTTGGTTTTAAGTGTGCTATGTCAGGTTTTTGTAAGAATGCTTCTTTTTTAAGAGGATTAAAAAGTCCAGAAGACTTTAGGTTATTTTCTACAACAGAAGATATATCTTCACCAATATTTTCTTTTTTTAATAAACTTTGGAATTCTTTAATTGAATTTGTCTCAACAAACAAAGGGGACACTGCTATTGGTAGTGGGTTCAGGTTACCTCTAGTAATGTCAACCTCAATTAATCCATATGAAGTTTTTGGTAATATTAGAAAAAGCAGTGCGAATATGTATAACTTAGTTTTTTTCATCCTTTTAACATTTCTCTAGCATCAAAATTTAATTGAAGATCTTTCCACCTTTCATATCCAGTTGTAGGTACTCTTAAAGGTTGACAAAGCCTAATTGCCCTTAAAGCGCTTTCTGCAAGTACTTTATAAAAGCCTTGTCCAGGTTTATTCATTCTTGCATGATCTAAAATTTCAGAATTTATTACGGTGCCATCAGGCTTTAAACTCAATTTAATTCTTACTAATAAATTTTCGTTGTAAGGTAACCCTAATGGAATGCTCCAGCAACCAAAAATTTGTGCTTTTAATGCATCTTCCTCACTCAAAGTTAAAGCGCTTGTTGTAATATTTTTTTGGTTTGATTGGGTAATTTTATCAGTTTTGTTTGTTGTTTCTGCCAATTCTTCTTTAGATTTATCAATTAATGCAGCAATATTGTTTGGGTCAAATAATTCATCTTTTTCAAATTCAGATACTTGTTTAACTTCATCATCAATTTTCTCGGGATTTTGAACATCCTTATCAAGTTTTTTAACTATTTCTTGGTTTTGATCCGGTAATGGTATTGCGTCAGGTTTTTCTTTTTTAACTTGTTTTGGTGGTGCTTGCTCTGATACGAGTTTTTCTTTTTCTTTAACTTTCTCAATAATTTTTTTTGCTTTAGGTGCAAAAGGTATATTTGTTTTATCAGTAATTTGAATAAGTTCTATAGATATTAGGGGAGGTAAATCTATAGGTTTTTTTGCTATGAAAGGAAAAGTAAGAGCAGTTATAACAACTAAAAAAATATGCAATGCTGATGAAATCGCAACATTCTTTATCATTAATTTATCGTCTTTTTGTAAAAGATTAATTAATTTCATCTTTCTTTATAAGGTTCTGAAATTAAAGCTACTTTTGTAAAACCAGAGCCTGACAACATGCCCATTACCTCAAGAACTCTTCCATAGTTAATTGTTTTATCACCCCTTACATAAATTCTTGTATCTGTTCTATTTTTTGAAACTGCAAGTATTTTTGCAATTACATTATCATAATCAACTTTTGCTTCTTGAATAAATATTTCACCCTTAGAATTAATGGTTAGGGTTAAAGGCTCCTGCTCCTCTGGTAATGAGTCTGCAGAGCTTTCTGGCAAATCAACCTGAACTCCTACTGTCAATAGTGGAGCTGTAACCATAAATACAATTAATAAAACAAGCATAACATCCACAAAGGGTGTAACGTTTATTTCGCTCATTGGTTCTCTAGAATTTTTTTTTAAACCAAAAGCCATAATTTCAAATTATAGATAAAAATCTCTTAGCAAAGTTTTCTAATCTTTGAGAATATTTCTTCGAGTCATTATTAAATTTATTATAAGCAACAACTGCCGGAATAGCGGCCAATAAACCTAAGGCGGTCGCAAATAATGCCTCGGCAATTCCTGGGGCAACAATTGCTAAACTAGTATTTCTTGAAACAGCTATCGATTGAAATGAATTCATTATACCCCAGACGGTTCCAAATAAACCTATAAATGGAGCAGTAGAGCCTACTGTAGCAAGAAATGAAAAATTTTTTTCTAAAAAATTTACTTCCGACTCTATATTCGACTCTAATAAACTAGTTAATTTTTCATTTAAATTACTTCTAGACCTAGATTTTAGAACAACCTGCATAGTTTTTCTAAAGACATTAGACATGGGATCATCTTTATTTGCAGGAAGATTGTTGTAAAAACTTTCAGCAGATTTAGATTTCCAAAATTTTTCCTCAAATTCAACAGTGCTTTGATTTATTTTTTTAAACATTTTAAATTTTTCTATAATTATTGCCCATGAGTATATTGATGCTGCTATTAGTAAGATAATAACTGATTTAACAACGATATCTGCTCTTAAGAACAAGCTCATTAAAGAAAAATCAACTGAGCTGCCTAAGCCAACTGCTTGTGAAGTAATATCTGCTTCCATGAAAAATCTTTCACACTAAAATGTGTCATCAATTTGTCTTAATATTTTTGGTTTTGATAGTAAAAGCTAGCAATTAATATTGCATCGGCTTTATTAGCATCTTTTTTTCTTGATAATTGTGAGGAAATGTAAGGAAAAAACTCAATTGCTTTTGTTCTGCTGGAGTCTTTTTGTGTATTAATAAGGTTATAATGTTTTTTCCATTTGACGGGAGAAATAAAATCCATGGGTATTTGCATAGCAGAAAATATACCTTTAAGTACACCAAAAGACTGCCCAAAATTAAACATGCTAGTAACTCCTTGGCCAGGCATTGCTGAAACTTGTTCTATCACCACTTTTATATCTTTTTTGTCCTCATGAGTAATTGCTTTTTGAATTTCATTATAAATTTGTGATCCATTAACCTGTGACTTGTTTTTTTTGCCAACAGGCATTATTGGCATATCAAAAACATCCAAAATTTTTCCATCTTTTAAGATACATATGGCTCCTTTTATTCCCGGATCTATACCAATAATTAACATCTTTTATTCTATCATTTCTAGATTAGAGTAGACCTTTTGTACATCATCGTGATCCTCTAAGGTCTCTAAAAACTTTTTAGCTTCATTAAATTGTTCTTTGTTTAAATTAACTTTATTAAATGGATGCCACTCAATATTAGTAGACAAAAAATTATTGATTTTTTTTTCCATAATTTTTTTAACATCATAAATATTTTCTTTGTTACAATGTATTTCATGATAACTCTTGTTTGAAAAGCACTCATCTGCTCCAGAATTAATAGCTATTTCTAGCATAGTGTCTGGATCTATTTGCTCTGCATCAACTCTTATAATTCCAAGATGTTTGAAATTATGCGCGGCTGAACCTAAAGTCCCTAAATTTCCACCATTTTTTTGGAAAATTTCTCTTATTTTTGATGCTGTTCTGTTTTTATTGTCAGTCAATGCCTCAATAATTACTGCAATTTTATAAATACCAAAACCCTCATACCTTATTTCGTCAAAATTAGATTGATCATTAAATTTTGATTTATCAATAGCTCTATCAATATTATCTTTAGGCATATTAGCTGACCTTGCGGCTTGAATAGCAGATCTTAATCTGTGGTTCATGTCAGGATCTTTATCGCCTAACTTAGCTGCAACAGTTATTTCTCTAGATAATTTAGAGAAAATTTTTGACCTTTCTTTATCTGCTCTTCCTTTTTTATGTTTAATTCCAGCCCAGTGAGAATGACCTGCCATATTAAATTGTGCTTTGTAAAACACCCCCCATTACAAAACTATTTATATTTTTTGCTAAGCCTGTTTCAGTGCAACAATCAACAATTACCCCTGATAAAGTTCCTTCTCCTAAGGCTGGAAAATGTTTTTCAGCTTTTTTTTTAAAAAACTTATTTATAGAATTATTCTTATTCATGCCTATTACAGAGTCATAATCACCACACATTCCGGAGTCTGTAATGTAGGCAGAACCTTTTTTTAAAATTCTTGCGTCATTAGTTGGTACATGTGTATGAGTTCCTGTTATCAAGGTTGCTTTACCGTCAAACAAATGACCGATTGCCATTTTCTCACTGGTTATTTCACCATGAATATCAACTATTAAAAAATCATAATTTTTTTTAAGACTGTAATTCTTTAAAAATTTTTCAATTTCTATAAAAACATCATCGCATTTTCTCATAAAAACATTCCCCATTAAATTTAATACACCAACTTTCAAGTTATTTTTGCTATAAAAAATTTCAAAACCCTTTCCAGGAGATGGGTTTGTTAAGTTATAAGGTCTTAAAAGTTTTTTTTCTCTCTCAATATGTTCAACTGTTTCCTTTTGATCCCAAACATGGTTTCCTGTAGTTAAAACGTTTATTCCAGATTGATATAGTTCGTTGCAAATTTTTTCAGTTATACCTACACCATTTTCTGCAGCATTTTCACCATTAGCAACAACAAAATCGATGGTTTTTTTGTTAACTATGTTTGGCAAATATTGCTTAACAACATTGCAACCTGAAGGTCCAACAATATCTCCTAGAAAGAGTATTCTCATTTATAAACTTTATTTTCTGTAAATATATAATTCATTTTTCTATCAAATTTATTTGTAGGAACTTTATTTATTTTTTGACATGAAAGCGCAAGACCAATTTTTAAAATTTTTTTTGATCTTTCAATTTTATTTATGAATCTATCATAAAATCCACCGCCATATCCAAGTCTGTTTAAATTTTCATCAAAAGCAACAATTGGTATAATCAGCACAGAAGGTATAATTTTTTTTGATTTAAATGGTTCTGGGATACCAAAATTATTAACTTTTAGTGCGCAATCTTCATTCCATTCGTAGAATGACATTTTAAAGTTTTTTTCTATGACCGGTAATGAAATGATATATTTTTTATTTCTTAAATTCTCAATTAGCCTAATTGTAGAAACTTCAGACCCAATTGGATAATATATGCCTATTTTGTCACTACTAACTTCTCGAATTAACAATTTAATTAATTCACTAAAATTGATTTTTATATTCTTACTATTAAAATATTTTCTTTTTTTTAATATTTTTTTTCTTATTTGAGTTTTTTTCACAAAAAAACTAGTTTTTTAAATTTGTTTTTTGAACAAATTCTTCTATTTGTTGCGTTGTATTTGATATTATTTTGTCATATTCGTTTTTCAAATTTTGTATCTCACTTTCTAGTTTAGAAATATTATCGGAAAGTTGTTTTACCTCATTTTCTTTACCGTCCTTATAGCTGTATGCTAAAGATTTTAGTTCTTTGAATTTTTCAGTGATATTTTTTATTTCTTGTTTGTTTGTATGAACTTTTTTTTTAGTTTCAAAATATTCATCCATAATTTTAATTGAAGTAATTAAGAGCAACTTATTCTCACCAATATTTCCCAGATCATTTTTTAATTTTTCGAATTTAGCTCCAAGATGGTTAGCTAACTCCTCTAAATGTTCTTCCTGACCATCGTCACAAGACAAAAGGAAGTCTTTACCATTAAATTTTATATTTACATTTGCCATTTATCAATTTCATCTAACAGAATATCTGTTTCTTGATTTAATTCATCAATTTTCTCGTTAAATCTTAATTGATCTAGTTTATGTTTGGAATTTTTATCTTTAAAGCTCTTTAAATGATCCTTTAGTTTCTGATGTTCATTCACTAAATTTTTATGTTTACTTTGAAGTTCCTTTTTTTCAATTTCTAATTGATTTTTTTGATCAGATAAAAATTCTAGATTTTTTTGACTATCTTCATCTATCAAATTAAGTTTTTTTAATTTGTGTAGAGCTATTTCCAGCTTTTTTTCTTTCTCGCTGAAGTATTTCATATATATATTATATTATTAAATTGAATCATCTTAGTCTAGATAGGTTAACAATTGAAAGTAGAACACAAACAATTAGCTAACGCAATTAGATTTTTATCAATTGATGCGGTAGAAGCAGCAAATTCTGGTCATCCAGGTATGCCTATGGGAATGGCTGACGTCGCTACAGTTTTGTTTAAGAATTTTTTACGATTTAATCCAAAAAATCCAAGTTGGGTAAACAGAGATAGATTTATTTTATCGGCAGGACACGGATCAATGCTTCTATATTCTTTGCTTTATTTAACTGGTTATAAAAGTGTCTCTTTAAATGATATTAAAAATTTTAGAAAACTAGATTCGATTTGCGCGGGCCATCCTGAATATCATTCAAACTCTGGTATTGAAACGACTACAGGTCCACTTGGTCAGGGAATATCAAATGCAGTTGGTTTCGCTTTAGCTGAGGAAATATTAAAAAATAAAATTGGTAAGAAATTTATAGATCATAAAACATATGTTTTAGCAGGGGATGGTTGCATGATGGAAGGTATAAGTCACGAAGCCTTGAGTCTAGCGGGACACTTGAAGCTAAAAAATCTTATATTATTATTTGATAATAACTCTGTCTCAATAGATGGGCCGACAAACTTAGCAGTATCAGACAATACCAAAAAAAGATTTGAAAGTTACGGTTGGAGTTATTTAGAAATAAATGGACACAACGAAAAACAAATTTTTAATGCATTAAAGAAAGCTCAAAATTCAAAAAAACCTTTTGCTATATCTTGCAAAACAACTATAGGCTATGGTTCTCCTAACAAAGGTGGCAAGGCATCATCTCATGGAAGCCCCTTAGGCCAAGAAGAAATAAAACTTGTAAGGAAAAAGTTAAAATGGAAGTATAAACCTTTCGAAATTCCAGATAGAATATTAGTTGCATGGAGAGATATTGGAAACAAAGCATCTTTAGCGGCAGAAAAATTTAATTCAAAAAATAACACTACAAAAGAAAATTTGATACCAGCTTCTATAAGTGACGAAATTGAGAAGTTCAAGAAAAGTTATGTGAAAACTTTAGAACCAATGGCGACAAGAAAATCTTCAGAAAAATTTCTTGAGATTGCATCAAAGTTAACAAATCTTATTGGGGGATCAGCTGACTTAGCTGGTTCTAACAATACAAAAACTAAAAATCATAAGATTATTAAACCCGGAAAGTTTGATGGAAATTATATTCATTATGGAGTGAGAGAACATGCCATGTGTGGAATTATGAATGGAATATCTCTACATAGCAATTTAGTTCCTTACGGGGGAACCTTTTTAATATTTAGCGACTATTGCAAACCATCGATTAGACTTTCGGCTATGATGGGTCAAAAAGTAATTTTTGTTTTTACACATGACTCTATAGGGCTTGGTGAAGATGGGCCTACACATCAGCCAATTGAACAACTTTCAGCACTTAGATCAATACCAAATTTAAATGTTTTTAGGCCTGCGGATACGATAGAAACATTTGAATGTTGGCAGATAGCTTTAGAAAATAAAAATACTCCGAGTGTAATTGCTTTAACTAGACAAAAAACAAATCCAGTTAGAAAAGATTATTCCAATATTAACCAAAGTTCCAAGGGAGCTTACGAGATAATGAGAACTGGAGATGATTTGAAACTAATTTTAATTTCAAGCGGCTCTGAACTAGATCTTGCATGTAAGATTAGTCATAAATTAGCCACAGATAATATCTATTCAAAAGTTATATCAATGCCTTGTCATGAAATTTTTGATTTACAGAGTGATAATTATAAATCAGAATTACTATCAAATAATTTGATTAAAGTTTCAATTGAGGCATCTGAGACTGGTTACTGGAAAAAATATACCGGAAATAGTGGTCTTAATTTTGGAATTGATGATTTTGGTAAAAGTGCACCTTATAAAGATATTTACAATTATTTTAAATTAGATGAAGAAAGTATAGTAAATAAAATTAGGAAAAAATTGTGAAAGCAAAAGTAGGTATCAATGGATTAGGTAGAATTGGCAGGATGGTTCTGCGATCTATTTTTGAAGAAAAACATAAAAATCTAAAAATTAATCATATTAATAATAGAGCAGACATTAACACTGCTTGCAATCTTATAAGAAGAGACAGTATACATGGTAAATTTAAAGGTAAGGTAGATATTAAAAATAATAATTTAATAATCAATGGAAATAAAATTACTTATTCACAAGAAAATGATTTAAGAGATATTTCTTGGAAAAAAAATAATGTTGATATAGTGCTTGAATGTACAGGCAAATTTAATTCAAAAGAGAAGTTAGTTTCGCACATTAAGAATGGCGCTAAAAAAGTAATTGTTTCTGCGCCATGTAAAAGCGCTGATAAAACTATAGTTTATGGCGTAAACCATAATAATATTTCTAATAAAGATAAAATTATTTCTGCTGCTTCATGTACTACTAACTGCTTAGCTCCAGTTGTTAATGTTTTAAATAACAATTTTGTGATTGAAAAAGGTTTTATGACAACCATTCATTCTTACACATCAGACCAAAGAATGCTGGATAATTCTCATAAAGATCCTAGAAGAGCTAGATCTGCAGGTCAGTCAATTGTTCCAACCTCGACAGGAGCTTCAAGAGCAATTGGTGAAATTATACCCTCTCTTAAAGGAAAATTGGAAGGTATTGCAATGAGAGTGCCCACACCTAATGTTTCATTAGTTGAACTAGTCTTTTTCACAAAAAAGGATTTAAGCATTAAAAAAATAAATTTAGCCTTCGAAAAGTTTAGTAAAAATAATAAAAACAAAGTTCTAAAGATAACACAAGAAAAACTTGTATCTGTAGATTTTAATCACGATCCTGCATCATCAATTGTTGACGCAAGCTTGACAAGTGTAATAGGTAAAAACATGGGTAAAATTTCAGCATGGTACGATAATGAGTGGGGTTTTTCTAACAGAATGTGTGATATAGCAGATTATCTTCGCAAGATTTCTTAATGAAGAGTATTAAAGATCACAGAAATCTAGATGACAAATATGTTTTGTTGAGACTTGATTTAAATGTTCCATTAAATAATGGCATAGTAACAGATCAAACAAGAATAGATAAAATTTTACCAATAATAAATTTTTTACTTAGTAAAAATTCACGTATAATAGTTATCTCGCACGTGGGGCGTCCTAATGGAAAAAAAAATAACAATTTATCTATGAGGCCAATTTGTAAAAATTTAGAGGATAAGATTAATAAAAAAATTAAACTTATCAATAATGATATTTTTAAATTAAAAAAAGAAGATTTATTTAAAGATAAAGAAGATGAAATTATTTTCTTAGAAAATATTAGATTTTATAAAGAAGAGGAGAAAAATGACACTTCATTTGCTAAACAATTAGCAAGTTTAGCAGATTTGTTTGTTAACGATGCATTTTCGTGTTCTCATAGAACTCATACTTCTGTAAGTAAAATCACAGAATTTTTACCCTCTTTTGCAGGACTTCAATTAGAGGCGGAATTGAATGCTCTGAAAAAAGTTACATCTGAAATTAAAAAGCCAGTCACTTGCATTATTGGAGGATCTAAAATTTCCACAAAAATAGGAATAATTAAAAATTTAATACCCAAATTTAACAATATTATTATTGTTGGAGGAATGGCAAATAATATTCTTCATCACAAAGGAAATGAAATAGGTAAATCAATTAAAGAAGAGAATTGTGAGGCAATAATTGAGGAAATATTTGAAAAATCAAAACAACATTCCTGCTCAATAACTTTTCCGATAGATGTGCTAGTAGGAAAAAATTTAAGAAGTAATTCTGAGGTTAAAGAGCTAAATGAAATAAATGAAGATGATTTAATTTTAGACATAGGCCCGAAAACAATAAATACGATCAAAAAAGTTATTGAAAAAAGTGAGACAGTTCTTTGGAATGGGCCCGCTGGTTATTTCGAGAATCCTAACTTTGCAAATGGTAGTTATGAAATTGCAAAAGCAATAGTAAAAAAAAATAAAAACAAATCAATTTATTCTGTCGTAGGTGGAGGTGATACAATATCTTTGATTAATAAAATCAATGTAATTAAAAATTTTAATTTTGTTTCAACCGCTGGTGGTGCCTTTTTAGAATATCTTGAAGGAAAAGATCTTCCTGGTATAAAAGCCTTAAGTTAAAATGTCAGAACTAAATGATATCGCTCTTAAAATTTTAAAAAAAGGCAAAGGTATTCTTGCTGCAGATGAAAGCACTGGCACTATGACTAAAAGATTAGATAGTGTAAATGTGCAATCAACTCCAGAAAATAGATTATTATTTAGAGAAATACTATTTAGCTCGTCATGTATGACTGAATGTATAGGTGGTGTCATACTATATGATGAAACAATAAAACAACAGACTTCAAAAAAAAATTTAATCCCAGAATTAATATCAAATATGGGATCTGCTCCTGGAATAAAAGTCGATACAGGAGCTAAGATTTTAGCGGGATCACCAGAAGAAAAGATTACTGAAGGCTTAGATGGATTAAGAGAAAGATTAAAAGAATATTATAAACTTGGAGCAAAATTTACAAAATGGAGAGGTGTTTACAATATATCTAAAAGTTATCCTAGCAAACTTTCTATTCACTCTAATGCTCATGCTCTAGCTAGATACTCAGCTTTAGTTCAAGAATGCAATATGGTTCCGATTGTCGAGCCGGAGGTATTAATGGATGGTGCTCATTCCGCAAAAGATTGTTTTTCGAAAACCTCAGAGGTGATTAAAAAATGTTTTGAAGAATTAATTTTACACAAAGTTGATTTGAAGGGAATTATACTTAAACCTAATATGATTTTAGCTGGCAACAAATGTAAAGATAAAATTTCGAACGAGGAAGTTGCAAAATTAACTTTGGAATGTTTAAAAAATTCTGTTCCTGCAGAGGTTCCAGGCATAGCTTTTTTGTCTGGAGGTCAATCTGAATTAGAGGCAACAGAAAACCTAAATTTAATTAATAAAATTAATGATACTAGTTTTATTATGAGTTTTTCATATGGTCGAGCTTTACAACAAAGTGCCTTAAAATTTTGGTCTAAAGACATAAAAAATATTGAGGGAACACAAAAGATTTTTAACCACCGGGCTAAAATGAATACATTGGCAGCTCAAGGAAAATGGTCTAAAGATCTTGAGAATTAATAAAAAAAAATTTATTTATTTAATATCCCCATTAAGGATCAAAAAAACTTTTTACAGTGACTTAATTAAAATATTCAAAACAAATAAAGTTAGTTTTTTTCAGCTAAGACTTAAGAAGGAAAGTTTCAAAAAAAAACTGATTATCGGAAAAAAAATAAAAAAAATCTGTAAGAATTTTAATGTAAATTTTCTTATAAATGATGATATTTTTTTAACCAAAAAATTAAATGCAGATGGCTGTCACTTAGGTCAAAAAGATATGAATGTCTTAAATGCAAGAAAGCTTATTGGAAATAAAATAATAGGAGTGACTTGCCACAATTCAATTAAGTTAGCTAGAATTGCTATAAGAAATAAAGCTGATTACTTAGCTTTTGGAGCTTTTAATTTATCAAAAACAAAAAAAGTAAAATACAGAGCATCAGTCAACACATTAAAAAAGGCTAGAAAGATCACTAATAAACCGATAGTTGCCATTGGAGGTATTGATTCTAGTAATTACGAAAAACTTTTATTGAATAAAGCAAACTTTTTGGCTATTTCAGGCTACATTTGGAAAAACAAAAAAAATAAACCTATAGAGGCTATAAAAAAATTTAAATGAAAATTAATGCTGGGGAAATTAGAGTTGGTATGCTTTTGGAATATAAAAATGATTTATGGCAAGTGTTAAAAACACAACATGTAAAACCTGGTAAGGGTGGAGCATTTGCACAAGTAGAGATGAAAAGTATTAATAAAAATACAAAATTAAATGAAAGATTTAGATCAAGTGAAACTGTTGAAAAAGCATCACTAGATGAAATAAAATATAATTATTTATATGAAGATGAAAAAAATTATTTTTTCATTGACCCTAAATCCTTTGAGCAAATTGAAATTAAAAAAGACATAGTCGGAGAAAAAGGAAAATTACTTATTGAAAATTTGGAAGTTGCAATAAGTTTTTACAACGATACAGCAATTTCTGTTGAATTACCTAATCAAATAACGTGCAAAATCAAAAATACTGACGTAGCATTGAAAGGTCAAACAGTTTCCTCCTCATACAAACCTGCCACTTTAGAAAACGGTTTTAATATTCAAGTACCACCATTTATAGAGTCTGGGGATAAAATACTTATTGATACTAGAACTATAGAATATTTAAAAAAGGTATAACATGAATTCTATTTCTCCTAATTTAAATTTAATGATCAAAGCATCCGAAAAGGCCTCAAAAATACTGATAAGAGATTTTGGTGAACTAGAAAAATTACAGGTTTCTTTGAAGGGCCCAAATAATTTTGTTACGAATGCAGACAAAAAAGCTGAAGAAATTATTATTGCTGAACTTGAAAAATCTAAAAAAAACTTTTCAATTTTAACAGAAGAAAGTGGTTTTATAGAAAAAAAAGATAAAGAAAATTTTTGGATTGTTGATCCAATTGATGGGACTACTAATTTTCTAAATGGTGTTCCACATTTTTGTATATCTATTGCTTTATTAGTTGATAAAGAGATTATCGCAGGTGTCATATATGACCCAATAAAGGATGAAATATTTTTTGCTGAAAAAAATAATGGTTCATATTTAAATAATAAGAGTATAAGAGTTTCGCAAAAAAATAAGATTCATGATTGTTTATATGGAGTTAATTTTAAGAATAACCTTCCTGAAAACTTTCTAATAAGAAATACTGGGAGTGCAGCGCTAGATTTAGCGTATGTATCTTCAGGAAGATTTGATGGATGTTTACAAAAAAATGTTAATCTTTGGGACATAGCGGCGGGTACTTTACTTATAAAGGAGGCAGGAGGCATAGTTGACAATTTTGAATTAAAAAAATTTAATAAAATAAGCATTAAAGCATCAAACGAGAGAATAAGTGCCGATTTGAACAAAAATATTAATATCTTTTAATTGTTTTATAAATTTGTTTTGCTATAAATTCGCTATGAAAAAAAATATCCACCCTAACTATCATAAAATAAAAGTCGAGATGACAGATGGCACTCAATTTGAAACAAAATCAACATGGGGTAATGAAGGAGATGTATTAAAACTTGAAATTGACCCAAAATCACATTCAGCGTGGACCGGTGGAAAACAGAAAATCTTAGATAAAGGTAGAGTGAGTAAGTTTAATAAAAAATTTCAAAACTTTAAATCAGAAACAAAAAAATAATTCTAATTATGACAATTACACCATTAATGCCAATGGCAACAGCAGTATGGCTTGTTGAAAATACAACATTAACATTTAAGCAGATCGCAAAATTTTGTAACTTGCATGAGATAGAGGTTCAAGGTATTGCTGATGGAGAAGTAGCAAAAGGAATAAAACCCTACAATCCAATAACCTCTGGACAATTAACAAAAGAAGAAATTGATTTATCTAGCAAAGATCAAGATAGACCTCTAAATATTACAAACTACGACATTGATGTAAAAGAAGAAGATAAAAAATTAAAGAAGTATGTGCCTTTATCTAAAAGACAAGATAAGCCGGATTCTGTTCTTTGGCTAATTAAAAATCACTCACAATTAAAAGACTCACAAATTGCTAAACTTGTAGGTATTACCAAAAACTCTGTAGTTGCAATTAGAAACAAAAGTTATTGGAATTTTAATAGTTTAAACCCAAAAGATCCTGTAGCTATAAATTTATTTTCTCAAAAGGAATTAACTGAAGCTTTAGAGAAGGCTGAAAGACGTATAAAGAGAGAGAAAAAACTTAAAGAAAAAGCCCAAAAACAAAATCTTTAAACCGGATAAAAATTTATAGACATAATTTTTTTTAGATGTTAATACCTACGATTTTTGGAGGATGTTATTAAAATAGACGTAAAAGATAATAATGTAGAGCAAGCTTTGAGAGTTTTAAAGAGAAAACTTCAAAGAGATGGTTTCTTTAAAATTGTGAAACTTAAATCTAATTACGAAAAACCCTCGGAAAAAAAGAAAAGAATTCTTCAAGAGAATATAAAAAGAGTAAAAAAACTGAATAAATTAAAAAACAGAATTTAATATCGCGGGGTGGAGCAGTCTGGTAGCTCGTCAGGCTCATAACCTGAAGGTCGGCGGTTCAAATCCGTCCCCCGCAACCAATCTTCAAATTTTAAATTTAGATTTTCTACTATCAACCAAAAAAGCTTTAACAGTATCTCTTGTTAGACTTTTAAATGATTTACCAAATTTCTCTATTTTTGAGATAATATTAGGTGGTATTGTTATTATATGACACCCAAGCTGTGAGGCTTGTAAATAGTTATAAGGTTCTCTAACACTTGCCCAAAGTATTTTTACTTTTTTAAATTTTTTTGCTGCCTGAATACTTTTTTTTATTTCTGGTATTGGATCCTTTCCTGCATCCCCAGCTCTTCCAGCAAATATTGATATGATAACATTAGAATTTCTTTTTAAATTACTTAATATTTTTAAAGTTTGCTTAAAAGTATAAACTGCTGTAATATTCATTTTAATATTATTTTTACTTAATTCTTGGATAGCGTTACCCATGAAAACTCCTTTTGAGTTTTCTACTGGTATTTTTACATAAATATTTTTCCCCCAAGACTTAATTTTTAGTGCTTGTTTTAAAATATTATTATGGTCATCTGCAAATACTTCAAAAGAAATTGGTTTGTCTTTACATATTTTAAGGATTTCTTTAGAGTATGACTCATAATCTTTTGCACCTGCTTTTCTCATTAAACTTGGATTAGTAGTAAATCCCTTAACTATTTTCTTTTTACAATACTTTTTGATAGTTTTTAAATCAGCAATATCACAATAAATTTGAGTCACTTTTAAAAGCTTTTGATAATGTCCTCAGTCATTTTTTTTGCATCAGCAAATAACATTAAAGTATTTTCTCTATAAAATAAGTCATTATCTACCCCAGCATAGCCTGGTGAAAGACTCCTTTTTACAAATAAAACTGATTTTGCCTTTTCTACATCTAAGATTGGCATACCATAAATGGGGCTTTGTGGATCTGTTTTTGCAACTGGATTTGTAACATCATTAGCACCAATAACATATGCTACATCGCAATTAGCAAAATCATTGTTAATTTCCTCTAATTCAAAAACCTCGTCGTAGGGAACATTTGCTTCTGCTAATAACACATTCATGTGACCAGGCATTCTTCCTGCTACAGGATGTATTGCGTATGAAACTTTTATACCGTTCTTCTTTAATGTGTCGACCATTTCTCTCAGCGCATGTTGGGCTTGCGCAACAGCCATTCCATAACCTGGTACAATGATAACTGAAGAAGCATTCTTCATTAAAAAAGCAGCATCATCTGAGTTTCCACTTTTGACAGGTTTTTGTTCTTTATTACTTGATTTTGATATTTGATCAGTCCCCCCAAATCCTCCTAAGATGACGCTAAAGAAGGACCTATTCATTCCTTTACACATTATATATGACAATATCGCTCCTGATGAGCCCACTAACGCACCTGTAATAATAAGAGCAGTGTTTTCTAAGGTGAAACCAATTCCCGCAGCTGCCCAGCCTGAATAAGAGTTCAACATTGAAATTACAACAGGCATATCAGCTCCGCCTATAGGTATTATTAATAATATACCAACTAAAAAAGATATCGCGATTAAAGACCAAAATAAATTTGAGTTTTGCGTTGTACAAAGAAAATAAGTTAAAACAACGATAGATATTAAAATAAGTAAATTCAATATGTGTTGCCCAGGAAATATTATTGGTGCACCTGACATTATTCCTCTTAATTTAAGAAATGCAATTATTGAACCTGAAAAAGTTATTGCGCCAACAGCTGCGCCTATTGACATTTCTACCAAACTCGCAAGCTTGATATTTCCTGTAAAACCAAGATTAAAAGCCTCTGGATTTATAAAAGCTGAAATTGCTACAAAAACCGCTGCTAGACCAACTAAGCTATGAAAGCCAGCTACCAACTCTGGCATTGCGGTCATTGGTATCTTAAAAGCAATAAATGCACCAATGCTTCCACCAATTAAAAGAAACACTATTACATAAAGAAAGCTAGTTGAAAAATTACCAATAGATAAAAACGTTACGATCACAGCAATTGACATCCCCAAAATACCAAAAAAATTTCCTTGTCTAGAAGTTTCAGGAGAAGAAAGTCCCCTTAAAGCTAGGATAAATAATACACCAGAAATTAGATAAAATAACGCTAGTAAATTTATTGAAATCATTTTTTCTTCTTTTTGTACATTGCTAACATTCTTTGAGTTACTAAAAATCCTCCAAAAATATTAACTGCGGCCAATATAATAGCTAAAAAACCAAATACACTTGCTTCATTAAAAATATTTTCATTATTTCCAGCTAGTGCAGCAATTATTGCACCAACTATAATTACTGAAGAAATCGCATTCGTCACTGACATTAATGGCGTATGTAAAGATGGGGTTACACTCCACACAACATAATAACCAACAAATATTGACAAAATAAATATACTCAGTCTAAAAACAAAAGGATCTATTTCCATACTATTTTACCAAAGTTTTTTTAATAATTTCGTCTTCTAAGTTTATATTAATCTTATTATTTTTTTTATCATACAAATTAATTACAAAATTAAGTAAATTTTTAGAATATAAATTTGATGCTGATATCGGAAGTTTGTTAAGTAAATTACTATCTCCCAAAATTTTAACTCCATTTATATCTACTATTTCATCTGCTTTTGTAAACTCTGTATTGCCACCTTGAGAAGCAGCTAAATCGTAAATAACTGAACCTTTTGGCATTACTTTAATCATCTCCTCTTTTATTATCACAGGAGCTTTTTTACCAGGAACTAAAGCTGTACAAACAACTATATCAATTTTTTTCAATGTCTCAGCTAATAACTCTTCTTGTTTTTTTTTAAATTCTCCAGAAGTTTCTTTTGCATATCCTCCAGATGTTTCAAGATTCTCTGATCCTTCGACAACTAAAAATTTACCGCCTAAACTTTCAACTTGTTCTTTAGATGCCATCCTAACATCTGTTGCAAAAACAATTGCGCCCATTCTTTTTGCTGTTGCTATAGCCTGTAATCCAGCAACCCCTGCACCTACAACAAGAACCTTAGCTGCAGGAATAGTGCCAGCTGCAGTCATCATCATTGGTATTGCTTTATTAAAAAAAGAGAATGCATCAATAACCGCTTTATAACCAGCAAGATTTGCTTGTGAAGACAAAATATCCATCGACTGAGCACGAGTAATTCGTGGAAGTAATTCCAATGAAAAAACATTGATTTTATTTTCGGAAAGTTTTGATATAATATTTTTATTTTTGGATGGATCAAAAACTCCTATCAAACTTTTATTTGGGGTTAATCTTTTTAAATCATCTTCGTTTGGTAAATTTAATTGTAATAGAATATCAGAATCTTTTATAATTTTTTCTTTATCGCTAAATAGCTCTGCACCATTTTCTGAAAATTTTTCATCATTTATGTCAAGATGTTCGCCGTAGTTTTTTTCAAGATAAACTTTAAAACCATTTGAGATAAATTTTTTTACATTATCAGGCGTGACTGAAATTCTTTTCTCAGCACCTTTGTTTTCACTAACAGATCCAATAATCATTAATTTATTTTTGATTTTATAACAAAACAATAGCTAAGACTACTAATATAGCAATAACTGATATTGTCCCCCAGAAAACAAATTTTGTAAAATTTTCCCAAGTTTTTTTATGACTATCATTATCCATAAAATTTATTTTTGTCTTGCTTTAAATTTTGGATTTTTTTTATTAATTATATAAACTCTCCCTCTTCTTTTTACCATCTTAGAATTTAAATCTCTTTTCTTTAACGATTTAAGGGAACTTTTTATTTTCATAATAGTTTAGCCTGGCAACGTCCTACTCTCCCATGTCTTAAGACAAAGTACCATTGGCGCAGAAGGGCTTGACTACCGAGTTCGGAATGGAATCGGGTATTACACCTTCGCAATAATCACCAGGCAAGCGTCTTATACTGTATTATAAAAAGTTGTAAATATTTAATTTTAGTTGATTTTAATAATTTTTTTGAAAATCTTTATATGTTATGTAAAAACCCTCATCAAAATTAACCTTAGATCTCCAGCCATATTTTCTAGCTAATGATGTATCTAGACATTTTTTTGGCATTCCATCTGGTTTGCTTCTATCATATTTTATCTTTAATTTTACTCCAATTTTTTTCATTAAAAACTCGGCAAACCATTTTATTGAGTAACTTTTTCCTGTACCAATATTTAAAAACGGCTCCTTAATTTTTTTGCCCATAAAAAAAATTACTGAATCTGCAAAATCATCAACAAACATTAATTCTCTCTTTGCATTTCCAGAACCCCACAAAACAATATTTTTTTTATTTTTTGTTTTGGCAATATGAATTTTTCTTAATAAAGCCGAAAAAAAGTGCGAGTTTCGTAAATTGTAATTATCACCTGGGCCATACATATTTGGTGGCATCAAGCATTTATAATTTAAATTATAACTTTTAGAATAATTTTCACACATATATATACCAGCAATTTTTGCAATAGCATAAGCATCATTAGTCTCTTCAAGTTTTCCAGACAAAAGATATTTTTCATTCATCGGTTGTTTGCAATTTCTTGGATAAATACAACTTGATCCTAAAAAAATTAAATTTTTTACTTTGGCTAAGTAGGATCCGTGAATCAAGTTATTTTGAATTTGTAAGTTTTCATACAAAAATTTTTCTTTAAAGTCTGAGTTTGCAAGTATCCCACCGACTTTTGCAGCTGCGATGATTACAAGTTTAGGTTTTTTTTTCGCAAGATAATTATACACTTTACTCTGATCTAACAAATTTAATTTTTTTTTATCAGCTAAAAGTAAATTTGAATATCCATTTTCTTTAAGTTTTTTAAGTATAGAGGAGCCTACCATACCCTTATGGCCAGCAAGAAAAATTTTTGTTTTTTTACTCAGCATTTAAAATATTAATTTCTTCTGAAATCATCTCTTCTATAAGCTGATCTATATTTGTTCTAGGTTTCCAAGAAAGTTTTTTTCTAGCCTTAGAGGCATTTCCGAGAAGTGTGTTTACATCTAAAGGTCTTATATAATTTTTATCAATAGATATGATATCTTTTTTTGTTTTAACCTCTATACCTTTTTCTTTGAGACCCTTTCCTCTCCATATGATTTTCAAATTTAGTTTTTTTGTTACTAAATTAATGAATTGTCTAATACTTAATTGTCTACCTGTTGCAATGACATAATCATCTGGTTTTTTTTGTTGTAATATTTTCCACATAGCTTCAACATAATCTCTTGCGTGTCCCCAATCTCTTTTAGAGTCTAAATTACCTAAAAAAAGTTTTTTTTGTTTACCCATTTTAATTCTAACTAAAGCTCTAATTATTTTTTTTGTTACAAAGGTTTCTCCTCTTCTTGGGCTCTCATGGTTAAACAATATTCCATTAGATCCAAAAATATTGTAAGCCTCTCTATAATTTTTTGTTATCCAATGAGCATATAATTTTGCAACACCGTATGGGCTTAACGGATAAAAGTTAGTCTTTTCATTTTGTGGGGACTCTTGAACTTTTCCATACATTTCTGAGGTACCAGCTTGATAAAATTTTGTTTTTTTTTCTAACTTGTGAAATTTTATAGCCTCTAAAATTCTCAAAGCACCAAGTGCGTCAGCATTAGCCGTATACTCTGGAACTTCAAATGATACAGCAACATGGGATTGCGCGGCTAAGTTATATATTTCGTCAGGCCTGATTTTCTCAATAATTTTTGATACTGAAGTTGAATCAGTAATATCTCCATAGTGTAAGAAAAAATTTCTAGATTTCGAATGTGGCTCTTCATAAATATGATCTATTCTAAAAGTGTTAATTGATGAAGATCTTCTTTTCACTCCATGCACTAAATATTTTTTTTTCAATAAAAATTCTGCAAGATAAGAACCGTCTTGACCAGTAATACCAAAAATAAGAGCTTTTTTTTTCACTTATAATTTTTTTAATATAATTAATTTTTTAGAATGTAAAGATTAATAAGTCTTATTCTTATATATGTATTCAAAAGTTTTTCTAAAAGGCATCTTGATTTTGTATATTCGTTCAAAATTGTTTTTATTTAATAAATTATGGACATCGCTAAATTTATAGTTTTTTTTAATCATATCATCGTAGTGATGTTCAAATAAAACTAAATTGATATTTTTCATATTTTTTTTTGCACCTAACAATATTTCAAATTCATACCCTTCAGTATCTATTTTCAAAAAGTCTATCTTTAAAATTTTTTTTTTTTGCATGTAATCATCTATACTTTGTTGATAAGCCGTAATTTCATTAAAAAAATTTTGTTTTTTTTTATTAAAAAGTAATTTCTTCTTTTTTTTAAAATAGCTAGAATTTATATTTAAATCTTTTATGGTTGAAGATGAGCTTTCATTAATATGCTTAATCTTAATTTCTTTGTTTTCTTTACCAAGTGCAATATTTTCAATAATAATTTTAGATCTGTTTTTTTTAATTAAAATTCTATTTCTCGTTTTTTTTAAATCTTCAAAAGATAAATAACTAGCTTCAAAGGAATAAAGTTTTTCTATTTTAAAATGTTTTAAAAAAAGTTCTATAGTTTCCCCTTTATGCGCTCCAACATCAAACATAATTTTAAAACTATCAAATTTATTTTTTTTTAGAAAAGCAAGTATCTTTTTTTTATGAAAAAAATCAAAAAAATTTAATGCTAATAATGTTAAAAATTTTATCATCTAATTTTGATTAATAAATATTTATTCATTTTTTTTAATGTAAAGGAATTATCTTGGTTACATTTCGTTTTGTTTTTTTTGCATGAGTTATAATTATTTTTTAAATCATATATTTTATTTTCTATATAAAAATAATTTTCGTCAACTTTGTAATATGGATTTATAAAAACATTATAGTTATACTTTTTATTCTCTTTAATAAGTCTATCAAAATTTCTTAAAGTAAAAACTGTAATTCCAATTAGTATTATAATAAAAGTTTTTTTTTTTATTGAATAAAGTTTTGTTTTATATTTTTCAAATTTTAAAGAGAAGGGTATAAAAATTATTATAGCAATTAATGAATACCCTCCGTATCTTAAAGCAGGATGCTTTATAAACCACTCAATTAATAGGATAATCATTATTATGTATACAAAGAAAATTTCTTTTTTTAAATTTTTTTTTTGTTTTCTTTTTGAAAAAAATGTTACTCCGAAAATTAATAATAAAAATATTATCCCTAACAAGAAGTCTGAAACTTTGAAAAAAAAATAAGTCTCAAACCAGCGGTTTGTCCAATTAAAATTTTTGACGTAATTGTTGGGATTATCAACTTTAAAATTAGGTGTCATGCCAGCCTTTGACCAATTTTCATAGTGGAGCGCCATTCTTTCGATTTCTTTTAGTTGAATAGACCATTCAAAATCAGTGAAACAAACGATCTTTATGGGATAAACTAAACATCCAGTATTAAAAAAATTTGTAATTAAAACTAAACACAAAAGCAGGATTGAGAAATAAAAAGCTTTATTAGATGATATTTTTTTTAATAAATTTTTAAAACCAATTTTTTTTGATAAAACAATTATTAAAGGAATAATTAATAATCCATATAGTAAATAAAAGGCTTTTAAAGAAACAGTGAGAGCAAAAATGATGGATAATTTTGATATTTCATAGACTGAAATTTTTTTTACTGCAAAAGCTCTAAAAATTTCACTTATTATTAAAAAAATTAAAATTTGTGCTGATCTATCTGTACCATGCTCTGCTAATCTGTAAAAAAATACTAAAATAAAAATTAAAGATAGAAGATCAAAAAAATAGATATAATTTATTTCTTTCTTTTGGATGGAAGCTTTGATGTTTGAAAAAAAAATAAAAATTGTTGAACCAAAAATGATGGCTGAGCCAATGTGAAATAAGTAGTATTTTATTATTGGTAGATAAAATAATGAATTAAAATAAAATAGTGATGAAGGGGTTCTGAAACCATGATTTAAATGACCTATTCCAAATATTAACGAATTTTGATTTAGATAATATGTGTAAGGAAAATGGTAATAAGGAAAATCATCATGAGATTTAAAAATTAAAAAAGAAAAAAATAATAGTAAAAAAATTACTACTAAAACTTTAAAGTCTGTGTTGTAAAATTTTTTCTCTAAAATATTTTTATAAAATAAAAACAACCCTAAAATCAAAATAATTAAATTATGATATATACCATGGGCATAAAACAAATGGGAAATATAGGAGTAAATAGTTAAAATAAAAATACCAATCAATCCTGAGTATCCAAGGCAGACTCTTTTATTTTCAGATATATTAATTAATCTTTGAATAAAAATACCGTATCCAAATATTGAGAAAACAGAAATATAATAAAAAAAAAAAAGAACAAAAATATCGATTTTCATTTCAGTAATGTTATTGATACCATACTTTTTTGTTTATTATAAGTAAATCGGTTGATAAAGAGTAATTTTACTTTTTTAGTGTTTTGATTTTTGTATTTAATATAAAAAATGTTGATGTATATAAAAATATTGAAATTGAGATAATCTTTATTTGATAAATACTTTCATATGGGTATCTCGCGGCTAATAAAAGGATTATACCATTTACTATGTTAATCAAAATGCTACATGCATTGTTTGCTATGACTTTATTTTTTATAACTTTACTAAATCTTTGAAAGATTAATTGATGCAAATGGTTATTATCTGGTACAAGTGGAGAGAATTTATTTTTTAGTTTTCTTAATATAGAAAATAAATTTTCATAACATGGGTACCACAATAAAGTGATAAAAAAATAAGGTGATATATTAGGGTTAGAATTATGACACAGTATAATAATATAGCCCACAAAAAAACTTAGAACATAAGCTCCAGCATCTCCTAGCATCAGTAAGTTCATAAGATTTAGAATTATAATTACAACTAAAGTAATGACTAAAAAAAGAATATATGTTCCATCAATTTCTAAGAATAATTTTAAATTTGTATTTGATAGTAAACTGATATCTATTAAAACATATAATACCGTAGTCATATAAATTAACAATAGCCCATTAAGTCCGTCGATAAAATTTGATCCATTAATTAGTATTAGTAAGCAGAAACATGTAAAAAGGATATTAAAATAAAATAATTCTAATAGATTATCAAAAAAAAGTATTCTCGATGATAAAATTTTTAAATCTAAAAAAATTACAGAAAAAAAAATTAATATAATTTGGAACAAAAATCTTTGCTTTGCTGAAACTATAACTTTTCTATCAGAAAGAAATCCCAACATAAAAATTGAAAATATTATTAGAATATAAAAAACATTATTATAATTGATAGATAAGATTGGTATGACTATAAATATTCCACCAACCAAAGGAATATTTTTTTCATTTGAAAAAAGTTGGTGACTATCACCAGAGTAATTAGAGAAATAATTTTTTTTCTTAAAATAAAATGCAAAAAATATAATTGTCAGAAAATATAACAAAAAATAATACAACATTTATTTTTTAATAATAAAATTTAAACTTAAACAAATTAAGTAATATAATGATTTTAATGAATTAAAGTTCATATATTTATTATAAACTTTAAACCCATCCTTCAATTTTTGAATAGTGGAAGATGATAGAGATGAATTTGATTTTGTCCACTTGCTCAAATTTTTATCAAGACCATAAATTTTTATATCTCTCTCTAAAATTCTCAACCATAAAACAAAGTCCTCTTTTGTTTTAATAGATGGGAATTTAATTTGGTCGTCTAATATATTTTTTTTAATAATTACTGTTGATGTACCTATGTCACAGGACTTTAATAAATCTTCTAAATTAAGGAAGCTTCGAGCGACTCTGTTTCCTATAATATTTCTATACTCGTCAACTATTTGATAAGATGTGTGTGATGCTAGATAATTGTTATCAGTCATAAAACTCATTTGTTTGCTCAGTTTATCAGCCTCCCAAGTGTCATCAGCATCTAAAAAGGCTATATAATTTCCTGTGGAACTAGATATTCCTTTATTTCTTGAAAGACCGGCTCCCATTTTTTTTTTATTTTTTATTATCCTTATTCTTTCATCTTTTTTTTTAATTTCTTCTAGCAATTTTAAATCATCATAATTTTCATCATCATAAACAATTATAATTTCAATATTTTTATATGATTGGCTTATAGCCGAATTTATTGTGGTCGAAATATATTTTTTTTTTTTATAATATGGAATAATTATACTAACTAAATCCATTTATTATTGAATGTATTTCCTAACTTTCTAAGAAGCTTTTTAGTTGTTTTGACCTACTAGGGTGTTTAAGTTTTCTTAAAGCTTTTGCTTCAATTTGTCTAATCCTCTCTCGGGTTACGGAAAACTGTAAACCAACCTCTTCTAAAGTATGATCTGTATTCATACCTACGCCAAATCTCATTCTTAAAACTCGTTCTTCTCTAGGTGTTAATGTTGATAGAATTTTAGTAGTAGCTTCGCTAAGATTTGATTTAATTGCTTGTTCTAATGGAGCTAAAGCTTTTGTATCTTCTATAAAGTCACCTAAATTACTATCTTCTTCATCTCCTACAGGTTTTTCAAGAGAGACAGGTTCTTTTGAAATTTTCAAAACTTTTCTAACTTTTTCTAAAGGCATTCTTAATTTTTTTGCAAGTTCCTCCGGTGTGGCTTCTCTTCCAAACTCACTCAGGATTAGTCTTTGAGTTCTAACAATTTTGTTAATTGTTTCTATCATGTGAACAGGAATTCTTATTGTTCTGGCCTGGTCTGCGATGGATCTTGTAATTGCTTGTCTTATCCACCATGTTGCATATGTAGAAAATTTATAACCTCTTCTATACTCAAACTTGTCTACTGCTTTCATTAGACCAATATTACCCTCTTGAATTAAATCTAAAAATTGTAATCCACGATTAGTATATTTTTTTGCTATTGAGATAACTAATCTAAGGTTTGCTTCAACCATTTCTTTTTTTGCAATTCGCGATTCTTTCTCTCCTTTTTGTACTCTGCTAACTAACTTTTTATAATCTGTAACACTTATTCCAAGATTATGGCTAATTTCTACTAGTCTATCCCTTATATTTTTAAACTCGTTCTTATTTTTATTAAAAAAATTTTTCCACACAGAGTTGGATGCTAAAAAGTTTCTTAGATTTGGATTAATTTCATTTCCAATATAAAATTTAATAAATTCATCCCTTGGTATTTTATCATTCATTGCGAGTCTTAATAAATTTCCTTCTAATGAAATAATTTTTTTATTTTCAATATAATGTTTTTGAACCAAATTTTCTAAAACAGAAGGAGATAGTTGAAGTGATTTTATACTTTCTAAAATTTCATTAACTAATTTTTGGTAATTTTTTTCTTTAGCTGGTGAATATTTAGTGCTGTTTAAGATGCTATCGAGCTTTTCTTTTTGATGTTTTATTAATTTACTGTAATTTTTTGTTAAATTATTAATTGTTTCTAGAACTTTGGGCTTAATTTCACTTTCCATTGCAGCCAATGTTGGATTAAACTCATCCTCATCATCAGAATTGTTATTATCTTTTTTTTCTTCATTCGAACCATCTTTATCTGTTTGCAATTCGTCTTTATTCTTTTTATTTTTTAACCCTTGCGTAGAGTTTTCATCCTCCATGTAATTTGTATCAATATCTATAATCTCTCTAACCATTATCTCATCTTTATGAAGTTTATCGTTCCATTCATTAAACTGTTGTGCAGTAATTGGACTTTGAGATAAGGCATTTAACATTACATCTTTGCCAGCTTCAATTCGTTTGGCAATCGCAATTTCACCCTCCCTTGATAAAAGTTCAACTCCTCCCATTTCTCTTAAGTACATACGAATTGGGTCATCACTTTTTTCTAGACTTTTTGGTTCCTCTTTATTGTTATTATCTCTTTTTTTAATAGCTTTAAAATCTGATTTTTTTTCTACTAAAGTTATCTTTTCATCCAAAATATGAAGGAATGCTTGGGATAGATTTTGACTTGATAAATTTCTTTTACCCAAAGATTTACTAAGTTCTTCATGAGTAATAAAACCTCTATGAACACCTCTGCCCATTAATCTTGCAAATGATTTTGTAATAATTCTTTCCACAGTTAAAAATTAGGAATTACTTATATAAAGACAATTTTAAAAAAATCTATATTTTTTTGTGTTATTTTAATTAATATTTTGCTCTTTTTTGAGCCTTCTAATTTCATTAAAAGTATTTTGGTTAAAATCTTCAGCAAATTTTGATTCTAGTTCTTGGATTCTTAATTCTAGACTATAAGTTTTAAGATCTTTTTTAATATCTTCAAATATTTCTAATAGTTTTGAATGGTTGTCATCATTTTTTTTAACAATATGTTTAACAGTCGCAAACTTACTAATATTATCTAAATATTTTATGTCTATATCTATATTATTGTAATTTCCATTTTTTAATGATTGTTCAACTAGTTGAAAAAGAACCTTATTTTCTTTTGAAAAAAATAAAAGATCATTCAGTAAATCTAAGCGATGATAAAAAAAATCTAAATTATTTAAAATTATATATAATAAAGAAAGTTCTTTAATTTCAATTGAGGAAAATTTTTGTGTTTCCTTATATATATTTTTTGTAATTTCAAGAGATCTTGCTTTTTTAAACCTATAATTATTTTGTAAAAAATTAGACTTTGACGGAAGAAAGTTCGATAACTGGTCTAAAAAAAAACCTAAAACATATTTTTTAACAACTGTATCATTTATAGAATTAGCTAAGATTGATAATTTTTTTTCTATCATGGCAAGTTCTGTGGGTGTTTTTTTTGATTTGGTCAAATAGTGATTAAAAATAAATTTATGTATTTGTGTTTTGTTATCATTAGAATATTTTAAAAAATATTCTTTACCTTTGCTTTCTACAAAACTATCAGGATCTTCACCATTTGGTAAAAATAAAAAAGAGATTTGTTTTTCCGGTTGTAAGAACTTTAACGAATTTTCAGCTGCTCTTAAAGCTGCTTGATAGCCGCTTTCATCTCCATCAAAACAAATAATAATTTCTGAAAAGAATTGTCCTAATAATAAAATTTGTTTATTTGTAAGAGCAGTACCAAGATTTGCTACACAATTTAATATTTGATTATTATATAATTTTATAACATCCATATATCCTTCAACTAAATATACCTCATCGTATTTATTTGAAATTTTTCTTGCTTTATTTAAATTATAAAGATTATTCCCTTTTTTAAAAAAATTAGTTTCTGGAGAATTGACATATTTTGCAATTTTTTTATTTTCCTCAATTATCCTTCCACCTAAAGCAATGGCCTTTCCAGTTAATGAATAAATTGGAAAAACCAATCTTCCTCTAAATCTATCGACATATTCATTTTTTCTCTCATCTAAATAAAACAAACCAGAGTCTTTTAAACTTTTTTCCTCAAATTGACTGTTGAGTTCAAAAAATGTCTTTGAGTCAAATGGTACATAACCTAAATTAAATTCTTCTACAGATTTACCATCCAAGTTTCTTTTTTTTAAGTAATCTAAAACTTTTTTATTCGATATGTTTGATGTAATTATATTTTTTTTGCTTCTTTTTATATAAGTGGAGTAAATCTCAGTATATATATTCCAATCTTTTTCTCTTTGTTCGTCTAGTTTAGTAAATCTATAGGGTTGCAATCCGGCCTGATTTGCTAAATTTCTAACTGCTTCACCAAATTTTAAATTTTGGGTTTTCATTAAAAAATCAAATATATTTCCATGTTCTCCTGTACTAAAACAGTGATAGAAACCTTTTTCGTCATTAATTGTGAATGAAGGTGTTTTTTCATTTTTAAAAGGTGACAGACCGACAAATTCCTTTCCTCTTTTTTTTATTGCCACAAATTTAGATACTACAGTAGAAACTTTTAATCTTGATTTTATCTCTTCTAAATATTCCTTTGGGTATTTCATTTTAAATTAATCATTTATTTAAAAGCTGTTTTAAAACTTTGCCGGCTAAAGAAAAATCTAATGAATCAGAATAATTTTTTTTTAGTTCTCCCATAACTTTGCCCATATCTTTTATTGATGATGCTTTCGTAGAGTCAATAATTTCACTGCAAATTTTCTTTGTTTCTTCCTCGCTCATTTGTTTTGGTAAATAACTGGATAAAATTTCTTGCTCTTGTTTTTCTATCTGAAGCAAATCATCTCTATTATTTTTTTTATAAACTTCAATTGATTCGGCTCTTTGTTTAATCATTTTCTTTAACATTTTTTTAATATCATTATCATCAGTTTCTTTTTTTTGAGACCCTGATCTATTTACAATATCTAATTCCTTAATACCGGATAATATTAACCTGTAAGTTGATATTTTTATTTTATCTTTTAATTTAAGTGAATTTTTGTAGTCTAAATCAATTTTGTCTCTAATAACCATGATCACAAACTTACTTTTAAAGAGAAATTTCTTCAAAAGAAAAAATAATTTTTTTTAAAATTTTCCATTAGATATGTTGCGGAAAAAAGGGTTTTATTGTATTAACCTTTAACTTATGAGTTGTAATTGACATCAAAACAGAAAAACAAAACTTCAAATTTTTCTAATTTACGCTCAGCCATTTTAGTTCTTGAAAATAAGTCAATATTTAAAGGCATCGGATTAGGTTATCAAGGAGAAGCAACTGGAGAGGTTTGTTTTAATACTTCGCTAACAGGTTATCAAGAAATTATATCTGATCCATCATATGCTGGACAAATAATAAATTTTACTTTTCCTCATATAGGGAATGTTGGAACTAATAACGAGGACGTTGAATCTGACAAAATTTGGACTAGAGGTGTGATATTTAACTCTGAAATAACAAGTCCTTCAAATTATAGATCTCTTCAAAATTTAGATAATTGGTTGAAAAAAAATAAGATAGTTGGAATAACTGGTTTGGATACTAGGGGCTTAACAAATTTTATTAGAGATAAGGGAGCGCCCAAGGGTACGATAGCAAATTTTAAAGACGGAAAATTGAACATAAGTAAACTAATAAAAAAATCGATAGATTGGCCTGGTTTAAAAGGCATGGATCTTGCTAAAGAAGTCACAACACCAAAAACTTATACTTGGAAAGGATTAAAAACTTGGAAAAAAATTAAAGGATTTGAAAAAAATAAAAAAAGAAAATTCAAAATTGTTGCAATAGATTTTGGAATAAAAAAAAATATACTTAGATATTTTTCTAATTATGATTGTGAAGTTAAAGTAGTTTCATGCAAAAAAAAATCAAATGAAATTTTTAAATTAAAACCTCATGGTGTTTTTTTATCAAATGGTCCGGGAGATCCAGCTGCAACCGGAAAATATGCAATTGATGTTGTAAAAAATTTAATACAAAGCGGTTTACCTTTATTTGGTATTTGTTTGGGTCATCAAATATTAGCCCTTGCTTTAAACGCAAAAACAAGAAAAATGAAATTAGGACACAGAGGTGCTAACCATCCTGTAAAAAATTTAATAACTAATAAAGTTGAAATAACAAGCCAAAACCACGGGTTTGAAGTAATAAAAGAAAGCTTAAAGAAAAATACTGAAATAACTCACTTATCCTTATTTGATAATTCTATTGAAGGTATAAGATTAAAAAACAAACCAGTTTTCTCTGTTCAATACCATCCAGAGGCAAACCCAGGTCCCCAAGATAGTAAATATTTATTTAGCCATTTCATGGAAGATGTAAAAAAATATGCCAAAAAGAAAAGATATTAAAAAAATATTAGTTATTGGAGCTGGTCCAATAATTATTGGTCAAGCATGTGAGTTTGATTACTCTGGTACACAAGCTTGTAAAGCTCTCAAAGATGAGGGATATAAAGTCATATTAATTAATTCAAACCCTGCAACAATTATGACTGATCCTGGTGTTGCAGACAAAACATATATTGAGCCTATATCCCTAGTAGTACTTGAGGAAGTTATAAAAAAAGAAAAACCTGATGCAATTTTGCCAACAATGGGTGGGCAGACTGCATTAAATCTTGCAATAAGTGCTGAAAAAATTGGTTTGTTAAAAAAATATAAGATTGAACTCATAGGTGCAAATTCAAAAGCAATTGCTAATGCAGAAGATAGAAAGAAATTTAGAAAAAATATGACTGATATTGGTTTAGATTTACCTAAGTCTGAAATATTAAATACCTTATCAAAATCAAAAAAATGTCTAAGAAAAATCGGTTTACCGGCAATAATTAGACCCTCATTTACTTTGGGCGGTTTAGGTGGTGGAATTGCAAGAACAAAAAAAGATTTTTTTAAAATAGTTAAAGAAGGCATGAGAGAGTCACCACAAAATCAAGTTTTGGTGGAAGAATGTCTTGATGGGTGGAAAGAGTTCGAGATGGAGGTGGTTAGAGATAAAAATGACAATTGTATAATAATTTGTTCAATTGAAAATGTTGATCCTATGGGAACTCACACAGGTGACTCTGTCACAATAGCCCCAGCCTTAACACTAACCGATAAAGAATACCAGGTAATGAGAAATGCATCTATTGCATGTCTAAGAAAAATCGGTGTCGAAACTGGTGGTTCTAATGTTCAATTTGCAATTAATCCCAAAAATGGAAGGATGGTAATAATTGAGATGAATCCAAGGGTTTCTAGATCATCGGCTTTAGCGTCTAAAGCTACGGGTTTCCCAATTGCTAAAGTAGCTGCAAAGTTAGCCGTAGGTTATACATTAGATGAACTTCAAAATGAAATTACAAAAGTAACACCTGCATCTTTTGAACCAACTATAGACTATGTGGTTACAAAAATTCCTAGATTTACCTTCGAAAAATTTTCAGACACAGATGCTATTTTAGGAACATCTATGAGATCTGTGGGTGAAGCAATGGCAATTGGAAGAAATTTTAAAGAGTCGTTACAAAAAGCTCTTGTATCTCTTGAAATTGGCTTATCAGGATTAGATGATATATTTAACTATAGTAAAAAGGAGATTTTAAAAAAATTAAAAATTAATATTCCTAATAAATTACTTCTTATTGCCGAAGCTGTTAGAAAAAAAATTTCAATAAATACTATCTATAAGTTATCTAAAGTTGATCCTTGGTTTTTAAATCAAATTAAAGAATTAGTTGAGGAAGAAAATAAATTAGCATTAAAAGGTTTACCAAAGAAATTTGGGGAATTTAATAGAATAAAATCTATAGGATTTTCTGATAAAAAAATTTCTAAAATAACTGGAATAAATGAAAAAATAGTAAAATTAAAAAGAAAAGCTCTAAAAGTTTTGCCGGTGTTTAAAAAAGTTGATACTTGTGCAGCAGAATTTAAGTCTTTTACTCCTTACATGTATTCAACTTACCAAAGAAATTTTTCTTTTAAAATCGAGTGCGAGGCCGAACCAACAAATAAAAATAAAATTATAATTCTTGGTGGGGGCCCTAATAGAATTGGTCAAGGAATAGAATTTGATTATTGCTGTTGTCAAGCTAGCTTTTCTTTGAAAGAAGCTGGATATGAAACAATCATGATTAACTGTAATCCTGAAACAGTTTCTACAGATTACGACACAAGTGATAGATTGTATTTTGAACCTTTGATCGAAGAATATGTTGAAAATATAATTTTAAAAGAAAAATCAAGAGGTAATCTCTTAGGTATAATTGCGCAATTTGGTGGTCAAACTCCTATTAAATTAGCAAAATTTTTACATGATAATAAATTGCCAATTCTAGGAACTCAATATACTTCAATTGATTTAGCAGAAGATAGAGACAGATTTAGAGAACTACTTATCAAATTAAAACTCAAACAAGCAGAAAGTGGAATTGCATACAAATTTGATCAAGCGATTAAAATTTCTGAAAAAATTGGCTTACCTGTTGTTGTTAGACCGTCTTATGTTTTAGGTGGAAGAGCTATGGAGATAATCTATGATAAAAGCCAATTAAAACAATTTATTAATGAAGCTTTTAAAGCATCAGAAAAAAATCCGATTTTAATTGATAAATTTATTGATAATGCAATGGAAGTAGATGTTGATGCTATTTCCGATGGAAAAGATGTTTACGTTGCTGGAATAATGCAACATATTGAAGAGGCAGGTATACACTCAGGGGACTCAGCTTGTTGCTTACCACCAGTATCTATAAAAGCAAATATTTTAAAAGAATTAAAAGTTCAAACAAGAAAGCTTGCATTAGCTTTAAAAGTTAAGGGATTTTTGAACATTCAATTTGCAATTAAAAAAGATGAAATTTACGTAATCGAGGTTAATCCAAGAGCTAGTAGGACCGTGCCATTTGTTTCTAAAGCAAATGGGATATCACTTGCAAAAATTGCATCGAGAATAATGTCAGGTGAAAAATTAAATAAATATAAATTGAAATATAAAACTAATAAAAAATTTGCTGTAAAAGAAGCAGTTTTTCCCTTCAATAAATTCCCAGATAGTGATGTATTGTTAGGACCAGAAATGAAATCAACTGGAGAAGTTATGGGTTTTGATGAAAACTTTGGAATGGCAGTTGCAAAAAGTCAAATAGCTGCCTCAAATTCTTTGCCTATAAAAGGAATGGCTTTCTTATCCGTCAAGGACTCTCATAAGCAGGAAATTATTGGTATAGCTCAAAGATTGATTAAACTTGGGTTCACTCTTTCGGCTACAAAAGGAACTGCGGAAATTATTAAACAGAATGGGATGAAATGTAGAAAAATAAATAAAGTGAGTAGTGGCAGACCTCATATAGTCGATGTTTTAAATTCAAAAAAAATATCTCTTGTAATAAATACTGGAGGCGGAAACTCAGAACATAGAATTAATGATGCGAGGGCTTTAAGAAGAGGGGCATTAGCAAATAAAATTCCTTATTGTACAAATATGTCTACTGCTTATTCTTTTCTTGAGGCGATAAAATCTTTGAAAACTACTAGACTAAAAGTTCAATCTTTACAGGATAATTAGATCTCTAATTAACTTTCCAGTCTGTCTTAAATGTAACATAGTTGACCTGCAGACATCTTCTTTCTTTTACGATCTCTTTTTTTTCCATACCATGCCATGTATTTGGGCCACTTGAAAAAAAATATCCATAGTTATCTCTATATGGAACAGTTTTGGTTAGTTTAAGATCTTTATTATAAAAGTCAGTACCAAGTCCTTCACTTTCATTTTCTTTATTAACAAATAACAAGCATGACATTAACTTTTCTTTTATGTCACAATGTGGTTTTAACCAGAAACCTTTTCTATCACATATCACCTCAACTCTTACGTAAGAATTGGATAGATCCTTATTAATTAATTTAGATATCTTATTATGCGTTTCTTTGTTCTGAAGTTCTTCAATCAACTTTTTTAATGCTGGAAAATTTTTTTCATTCTCTTTAGTTATAAAACATCTGAATTTTAAAGCTTTCCCCCCATCTGATATACCTTCTCTAAATTCACCCTGACCACCATCAATTGCTCTTGTTCCGTCATAATTAATATTGTGTTCAATTGGATTATCTATCTCAGCTTTTATAATTTCTTTTATTTGATCATCAGTAAGAGGTTTGTTTAGCTCCCAGTGATCAAAGGGTTCGCTGAATTTTGAGGAATTATTATCTAAAGATTTTAAAAATGACATTTTATAATTTTTTTTTTAGTTCATATGCTATTCTTTTAGTTTCATCAAGTTTTTCATACTCCCAGAACTCTAATTTGTCATCAAATTCTCTTATGACATTCATACTTTCAAATAATTTTCTAAATTTTTTAAATCTAGTATCTTTTTTAGAAGGAGGTATCATTGCCACATATAAAGGTTTGCCAGTCAAGGCCGCTTCAGAAATCATTGAGCTAGAATCGCAAGTAACAATTATGTAATCCGCAATTCCGAGAGATGATAAATATGCATTTTTATCAACTTTATCAATAATTAGATGTTCTTTAGAAAAGAATTTTTTTGCAAGATCTATTGTTTTAGACGGTGTTCTGTTTGAAGGTATTACTATTAGCTGAAAATTATTATTAAGAATTTGTTTGCTAATTTTTGAGAAAATATTTAGTAAGTTTTGGTTTGAATATTCATAATATTTAGTTGGACCACCCAGAATTAAAGTAATAATTTTTTTTTCTTTTGATATTTTTTCCAACAAATAATTTTTTTTCTCATTAATTTCCTCAGAGGTTAAATAGTGAATTGCCCCTTTTGAACTTAGGATATTATCACCTTTTAAATTATCATGTTCGGGGGAAATGATGTAATCGAAATTTTTAAAATTAACCTTTGGATCTTGGACATGAATGTTTTTTATTTTTTTGATATTGATTTTTTTTAGAAATATTGATGGAATTACACTTTTCCTCCCACATGAAATAATTATATCAAAGTCTCTCTTAATATTATTTTTAAAAACAAATTTTTTAACAGGTGTAAATTTTGGTGGAATTAATTTCCAAAAACTATTTAATTCAACTTTTTCGTGAAAATAATCTAGATCAAGAGCCTTTGCTAAACCTTCTACCTGACTAATCATGCCATGTAATCCCTCTGTCAATAATAACCCTTTTAATTTGCCCATTAATTACTATATAGCTTTCATATGACTCAAAATCCAACTAAACACACAAAAGTGTTAATAATTGGATCAGGACCAGCTGGATACACTGCTGCTGTTTACGCGGCAAGAGCTCTTCTGAAACCAATAATGGTTACGGGTATGGAGCCAGGGGGACAATTAACGACTACTACTGATGTTGAAAATTATCCAGGTTTTGCTGAAGTCATCCAAGGTCCCTGGTTAATGGAGCAAATGAGAGATCAAGCAAAAGCAGTTGGAACAGAAATGATTGAAGATCATATTTCATCTGTAAACTTAAAATCAAAACCTTTTGAAGCAATCGGTGATGGTGGTCAAAAGTATACTGCCGATTCAATAATTATTTCAACAGGTGCTCAAGCAAGATGGTTAAATCTAGACTCAGAGCAAAAATTTAGAGGCTTTGGTGTATCAGCATGCGCAACATGCGATGGGTTTTTTTTTAAAGATAAAACTGTTGCAGTAGTTGGTGGAGGTAATGCTGCTGTAGAAGAAGCAATGTTTTTAACCAAATTTGCATCAAAAGTTAAACTCATTCATAGAAGAAACGAGTTAAGAGCAGAAAAAATGTTGCAAAAAAAACTTAGGGAAAACGAGAAAATTGAGATTATTTGGGATAGCGTTGTTGAAGAGGTCATTGGTGATGACAATCCTAAAAATGTTAAAGGTTTAAAAATTAAGAATGTTAAAACTAATAAAGTTGATGATTTAAAATTGGATGGTTTATTTATAGCTATAGGTCATGATCCAGCAACTCAATTATTTAAAGATCAATTAAAAATGGATAAGGAAGGATATTTAGTAACTAAACCAGATTCAACAGAAACAAACATTCCAGGTGTATTTGCTGCTGGAGATGTTAAAGATAAAATATTTAGACAAGCTGTTACTGCTGCAGGTATGGGATGTATGGCTGCACTTGAAGCTGAAAAGCACCTATCAGGACACTAGGATAGACTTTCACAAAAATCTTTTATCCTTTTCATTGCTTTTTCAAGATTATCCATTGAAGTTGCGTAAGATATTCTAAAAAAACCGTCTAAACCAAAGGCAGATCCTTGAACAACTGCAATTCCATTGTTTTCAAGAAGGGATTGAACAAAATCAGTATCATTTTCAATTTTTTTTCTATTTTTATCTTTTTTACCAATCAAGCCTTTGCAACTTGGAAATACGTAGAATGCGCCATCAGGTTTTAAACAATTTATTCCATCTATTGAGTTTAACGAATTAACAACAAAATCACGTCTCTCTTCAAACGCTTTAGATCTTATTGATATAAAATCTTGAACTCCATTAAGTGCCTCCACTGCAGCTGCTTGACTTATAGAAGATGGGTTTGTTGTTGATTGTGATTGAATTTTTGCAATCGCCTTGATTATTTCTTTGGGCCCAGCCGCATAACCAATTCGCCAACCGGTCATAGCATAAGATTTACTTACACCATTCATAGTTACTACTCTACTCTTTAGTTCAGGAACTTGGGCGATCGTGAAAAACTTAAAATTATTATAAGTAACATGTTCATAAATATCATCACTTAAAATATTTACATGAGGATTTCTTTTTAAGACTTGAGATAAATTTTTAATTTCCTGCTCTGAATAACAAGCTCCGGTTGGGTTTGATGGTGAATTCAATATTAACCATTTAGTATTATTTGTTATTTTACTCTCTAAATCTTTGGCAGTTAATTTAAAATTTTGTTCTTCTGAACATTCTATTACTATTGGGTTAGCTCCTGCTAATAAAACTATATCAGGATAGGAAACCCAGTAAGGGGCAGGTATTAATACTTCATCTCCTTTATTCAAAGTTGCCATCATTAAGTTATAAATTACATGTTTTCCACCTGCCCCAACTGTAATCTCATCTGTTTTATAATTTAAATTATTTTCTCTTTTAAATTTCTCAACAATTGCCTTTTTTAGTTCTTCCGTTCCATCAACAGCAGTGTATTTGGTATCTCCATTATTTATGGCTTTTATAGCTGCTGCTTTAATATTCTCAGGTGTATCAAAATCAGGTTCACCTGCGCCTAAACCTATAACATCCTTGCCTGCAGCTTTTAATTCCCTAGCTTTTTGGGTGACTGCAATAGTGGGTGAAGGTTTAATTCTCCTTAAACTATCTGATATTATGCTCATTGAAATATATTTCTTATTTTAATACTTTGTTTAATATATGCAAAATACTTATCAAGATTTAATTTCAGATATACAGAATAAAAATCCAAAGTTTGCTGGGAAATTAGAAGGTGGCAAAAAATTTAAAATAAAGTCTGATTTTAAACCCGCAGGAGATCAGCCTGAAGCTATTAAAAAATTAGTTAAGAGTGCAAAAAAGGGAGAGTTCAATCAAGTGTTATTAGGAGTAACTGGATCTGGGAAAACTTTTACAATGGCTAAAGTTATTGAAGAAACAAATAGACCTGCATTAATTTTAGCACCAAATAAAACTCTTGCTGCACAGCTTTACGGTGAAATGAAAACTTTTTTTCCTGAAAATGCAGTGGAGTATTTTGTTTCTTATTATGATTACTACACGCCTGAAGCATATGTTCCAAGATCAGATACATACATAGAGAAGGAAGCGTCAATAAATGAACAAATAGACAGAATGAGACACTCGGCAACCAGATCCTTGTTAGAAAGGGACGATGTTTTAATTGTGGCGAGTGTATCTTGTATTTATGGTTTAGGGTCAGTTGAAGCATACAGCAAGATGACTTTAACACTTCAAAGGAATTATGATTATAATAGAGATCAAATAATTAAGTCGTTGGTTGCTCTTCAGTATAAAAGAAATGATCAAAATTTTTATAGAGGAACATTTAGAGCGCGAGGAGAGTATCTTGAGATTTTTCCCTCACATCTTGAAGACAGAGCTTGGAGATTAAGTTTATTTGGGGACAAATTAGATAAAATTGAGGAATTTGATCCATTAACTGGAGATCAAGTAAGAGAGTTAAATTTAATCAAAGTTTATGCAAATAGCCATTACATAACCCCTAAACCAACTGTGGAACAAGCAGTTATAAATATTAGAAAAGAATTAGAAATAACATTAAAAAAACATAAATCTGAAAATAAATTACTTGAAGCCCAAAGATTAGAAGAGAGAACTAAGTTTGACTTAGAAATGATTGAGGCTACAGGCTCTTGTGCAGGTATAGAAAATTACTCTAGATTTTTATCAGGTAGAAAGCCAGGGGAACCACCACCAACTCTATTTGAATACTTTCCAGACAACACTTTAGTTTTTGTTGATGAATCTCATGTAACAGTTCCTCAACTTAACGGAATGTTCAAAGGAGATAGATCAAGAAAAAGTACACTTGCAGAGTATGGTTTCCGTCTTCCATCTTGTATGGACAATAGACCACTAAAATTTGAAGAATGGGATTTAATGAGAACTCAAACTATATTTGTTTCTGCAACTCCTGGTCCTTGGGAATTAGAACAGACGAAAGGTAAATTCATAGATCAAGTAATTAGACCAACAGGTTTGATTGATCCAGCGGTAGAGATTAAACCAGCTAAAAATCAAGTGGACGATTTAATGCATGAGTGTAAAAAAGTTATTGATAAAAATTATAGGGTTTTGGTCACTACTCTAACAAAAAAAATGGCTGAAGATTTAACAGAGTATCTTCATGAAAATGGAATTAAAGTAAGATACCTTCATTCAGATATTGATACACTTGAAAGAATAGAGATTATGCGTGACTTGAGGATGGGCGTATTTGATGTTCTTGTAGGAATAAATCTTTTAAGAGAAGGTCTTGATATACCAGAATGTGCATTAGTTGGAATTTTAGATGCAGATAAGGAGGGCTTCTTAAGATCAGAAACATCATTAATTCAAACTATTGGTCGAGCAGCGAGAAATGTTGATGGTAAAGTAATTCTTTATGCAGATAAAGAGACAAAAAGTATTAAGAAAGCATTAAAAGAAACTGATAGAAGAAGATCAATTCAAATAGAATACAACAAAAAAAATAAAATTGATGCAAAGTCAGTAAAAAAAGAAATTAGTGATATTTTAGAAAGTGTTTACGAAAAAGATTATGTAAAAATTAGCGAGGGTTCAAATATTGGTGGAAATCTCAAAAAACACCTTAAAGCTCTAGATAAAAAAATGAAGGAGGCAGCTTCTAATCTTGAGTTTGAGGAAGCAGCAAAAATTCGAGACGAAATTAGAAAGCTGGAAAGTACAGAGCTTGAAATAACTTTAAATCCTAAAATTAGACAATATGATGTTAAGAATAAACTATATCCTAAAGGACG